>DATMTQ010000182.1:0-6900 GCA_035564095.1 Microbacterium sp.
CGGTGTCGTGCCTCGCGTTCGCGCTGGTGCCGCTGCCGGCGGCGCTGGTGGCGGTGGCGCTGGCAGCGGCCGCGGCCCTGGTGCCGACGAGTCTCGGCGCCTGGGGCGCCGCTCTCGTGATCGGGGCGGGTCAGCTCGCGCATCCCGCGAGCGTCGGCGACTGGCGGATCTACGCGGCGCTCGCCGTCGTCCACCTGCTGCACGTGCTGGGCGGCTTCGCGATGTTCGTCGACCCCCGCGGCATGATGCAGCTGCGCACGCTCCGGCGTCCCCTGCAGCGGTGGCTGTGGATCCAGCTGCCCGCGCAGGCACTGCTCGTCGTCGTCCTCGCGGTGCCGCGTCCGGCGCTTGAGAGCGACGGCGGGGTGCTCGCGGTCGTCGCCGGGGTGTGCCTGTGCGCGGTCGCCGCGATCGTCGTCCGGCTCGCGACGCCGCGGCGGTGACCGCGCATCCGGGGCGGGCGGCATCCGGGCCTGCGGAGCCAGTGTCGGAGGCCCCTCCTAGACTTGTCGGGTGCCCATCGTCCCCGTCTCCTCCGTCGGCCATCCCAGTGGAAAGCTCAGCGTCCGCGGCGCCCGCGTCCACAATCTGAAGAACGTCGACCTCGACATCCCGCGCGACTCCCTGGTCGTGTTCACAGGTCTGTCCGGGTCCGGAAAGTCCAGCCTCGCCTTCGACACCATCTTCGCCGAGGGCCAGCGCCGCTACGTCGAGTCCTTGAGCGCGTACGCGCGCCAGTTCCTCGGCCAGGTCGACCGGCCCGACGTCGACTTCATCGAGGGTCTCAGCCCCGCCGTCTCGATCGACCAGAAGTCGACGAACCGCAACCCCCGCTCGACGGTCGGCACGATCACCGAGATCCACGATTACATGCGTCTGCTCTGGGCGCGCATCGGCGTGCCCCACTGCCCGGAGTGCGGCGAGATCATCCAGCGGCAGACCGTGCAGCAGATCGCCGACCAGCTGATCGAGCTGCCCGAGCGCACGCGCTACCAGATCGTCGCCCCCGTGGTGAGCCAGAAGAAGGGCGAGTTCGTCGATCTCTTCCGTGAGCTCAGCGCCAAGGGCTTCGCGCGGGCGGTCGTCGACGGCGACCTCATCCAGCTGTCCGAGCCGCCCACGCTCAAGAAGAGCTACAAGCACGACATCGCCGTGGTCGTCGACCGCCTCGTCGCCGCCCCCGGCATCCTCGACCGCATCACCGACTCCGTCGAGACGGCGCTGAGCCTCGCCGGCGGCGTCGTGCAGGCGAACTTCGTCGACGAGGAGGGGGATGCCTCCTGGCAGTCGTTCTCCGAGAAGCTGGCTTGTCCGAACGGGCACCCGCTGCAGCTCACCGAGATCGAGCCGCGCACGTTCTCGTTCAACGCGCCCTTCGGCGCCTGCCCCGCCTGCTCGGGCCTGGGCACGCGCATGTCGGTCGACGTCGACCTGATGCTGGCCGACGACGGCCTCTCGATCAACGAGGGCGTCGTGCTCCCCTGGACGACGCAGGGCAAGGGGTTGTTCCAGTACTACGAGCGGCTGCTGCAGGGCCTCGCCGACGATCTCGGGTTCTCGCTGGACACCCCGTGGCGCAAGCTCCCGGCCGCGGTGCGCGAGGCCGTGCTGCACGGCGAGAACTTCAAGGTCAACGTGCGGTGGAAGAACCGCTACGGGCGCGAGATGCGCTACACCTCGGGCTTCGAGGGCGTCGTGCCGTACATCGAGCGGCAGTACCTGCAGGCGGAGTCCGATTCGCAGCGCCAGCGGTGGGCGGAGTATCTGCGCGAGGTGCCGTGCCCGGTCTGCGACGGCGCCCGCCTCAAGCCCGAAGTGCTCGCGGTGCAGGTGCACGGCCACTCCATCGCGGATGCCTCGCGGCTGAGCCTCGCCGAGGCGCAGGCGTACTTCGCCCAGCTCCAGCTCACCGACCGCGAGGCGAAGATCGCCGCGCAGGTGCTGCGCGAGATCCGGCTGCGCCTGGACTTCCTCACGCAGGTGGGCCTCAGCTACCTGTCCCTGGGGCGCTCGGCCGGCTCCCTGTCCGGCGGCGAGGCCCAGCGCATCCGGCTCGCGACCCAGATCGGCTCAGGACTCACGGGCGTGCTGTACGTGCTCGACGAGCCCTCGATCGGGCTGCACCAGCGCGACAACCGCCGTCTCATCGAGACCCTCGTCGCCCTGCGCGACCTCGGCAACACGCTCATCGTCGTCGAGCACGACGAGGAGACCATCCACGCGGCGGACTGGATCGTCGACATCGGTCCGCGGGCAGGGGTCGACGGCGGCAACGTGGTGCACTCCGGTCCGCTCGGCGAGCTGCTCGAGGACCGCGGATCGCTCACCGGCGACTACCTCGCCGGCCGTCGTGCGATCGCGACGCCCGCCAAGCGGCGCCGCATCGACAAGAGCCGCAAGCTGTCGGTCGTCGGCGCGCGCGCGAACAACCTCAAGAACGTCACCGTGGACTTCCCGCTCGGCGTCATGACGGCCGTGACCGGCGTCAGCGGCTCGGGCAAATCCACGCTGGTCAACGACATCCTCTATCAGGTGCTCGCATCCCGGCTCAACGGTGCGCGCACGGTCCCCGGCAAGCACACCCGGGTGACCGGACTCGACGGCCTCGACAAGGTGGTGCACGTCGACCAGGCGCCGATCGGCCGCACGCCGCGGTCGAACCCGGCCACATACACCGGGGTGTTCGACCGCATCCGCACGCTGTTCAGCGAGACGCCCGAGGCGAAGGCGCGCGGCTACCTGCCCGGGCGCTTCAGCTTCAACGTCAAGGGCGGCCGGTGCGAGGCGTGCTCCGGCGACGGCACGATCAAGATCGAGATGAACTTCCTGCCCGACGTGTACGTGGACTGCGAGGTCTGCCACGGCAAGCGCTACAACCGCGACACCCTCGCCGTGCACTACAAGGGCAGGAACATCGCCGAGGTGCTCGAGATGCCGATCGCCGAGGCGAGCGAGTTCTTCGAGC
Organism: Microbacterium sp.; assembly: GCA_035564095.1. Lineage (GTDB taxonomy): Bacteria > Actinomycetota > Actinomycetes > Actinomycetales > Microbacteriaceae > Microbacterium. The sequence goes on from DATMTQ010000182.1 coordinate 2,966, forward strand.
CGATCCAGGCCATCCACCGGTACCTGAAGACCCTCGTCGACGTGGGTCTCGGCTATGTGCGGCTCGGGCAGTCCGCGACGACCCTCTCCGGCGGAGAGGCGCAGCGCGTCAAGCTCGCCACCGAGTTGCAGCGCCGCTCCAGCGGCCGCTCGGTGTACGTACTCGACGAGCCGACGACGGGTCTGCACTTCGAGGACGTCGCGCGCCTGCTCGAGGTGCTCGGCGGCCTCGTCGACAAGGGCAACACGGTGATCGTCATCGAGCACAACCTCGACGTCATCAAGTGCTCGGACTGGATCGTCGACCTCGGCCCCGAGGGCGGGGCCGGCGGCGGCACCGTGGTCGCGACGGGCACGCCCGAGCAGGTCGCGCGGGTGGAGGCATCCCACACGGGCATGTTCCTCGCCGAGATGTTCGCCCTTCGACACGCTCAGGGACCGGTGGGACAGGCTCAGGGACCGGTGGGACAGGCGGAGGGCGCCCTCCGAGAGGCTCAGGGACCGGCTCGAGAGGCTCAGGAACCGGTGCTCGCCGAGCGCAAGGCGGGGTGAGGCCGCGTGGCCGATCAGCTGCCGTACAAGCCGAGGCCGGGTGAGATCCCCACACAGCCCGGCGTGTACCGGTTCCGGGATGCCGCGGGCCGCATCCTGTACGTCGGCAAGGCGAAGAGCCTGCGCCAACGGCTGTCGAACTACTTCGCCCCGCTGCACACGCTGCACGAGCGCACCCGGCGCATGGTCACCACGGCGGCCTCCGTCGAGTGGACCGTGGTCGGCAGCGACGTCGAAGCGCTGCAGCTGGAGTACATGTGGATCCAGGAGTTCACGCCTCCGTTCAACGTGCGGTACAAGGACGACAAGTCGTATCCGTACCTCGCGGTGACGCTCGCCGACGAGGCGCCGCGGGTGATGGTCACCCGCAACCGCAAGATCCCCGGAGCGAAGTACTTCGGTCCGTATCCGAAGGTGTGGGCGGTGCACGACACCATCGACCTGATGATCAAGGTGTTCCCGATCCGCACCTGCAGCGACGCCTCGTACAAGAAGGCGATGGCGACCGGCCGGCCCTGCTTCCCGGGCCAGATCGGGCGCTGCGGCGGCCCGTGTTCGATGAAGGTCACGATCGAGGAGCACCGGGCGATCGTCGACGATTTCGTCGCCTTCCTCGCCGGCGGCGACGAGCGCTTCACGCGCGAGCTGACCCGGCGCATGCGTGAGGCGTCGGCCGCCATGGACTACGAGGCGGCGGCGAACTACCGCGACAAGCTGCAGTCGATCGATGCCGTGCTCAGCCGCAGTGCGCTCGTGCTCGCCGAAGACACGGACGCCGACCTGTTCGGCATCGCGGAGGACGAGCTGGCCGCGACCGTGCAGCAGTTCGTGGTGCGCCGCGGCCGCGTCCGCGGCGTCAAGGCCACCACGATCGAGAAGGAGATCGACATCGGCGGGGCCGACCTCGTCGATCAGGTGCTGCAGCGCACGTACGGGGATGCCGCCCCCGCCGACATCCCGCGGCAGGTGCTCGTGCCGGTGATGCCCGAGGACGCGTCCGGCCTCGAGGAGTGGCTGCGGGCGCGGCGCGGTCGCAGTGTCTCGATCCAGGTCGCGCAGCGCGGACGCAAAGCCGAGCTCATGAAGACCGCGACCCTGAACGCGCAGCAGGCGCTCGTGCTGCACAAGACCCGGCGCAGCAGCGACTACGTCAGCCGGACGCAGGCTCTCGGCGACCTGCAGGAGGCGCTGGGGCTCGCCGAGGCTCCGCTGCGCATCGAGTGCTACGACGCTTCGCACCTGTCCGGCACGAACGTGGTGGTCTCGATGGTGGTGTTCGAGGACGGTGTCCCGCGCAAAGACCAGTACCGCTCCTTCAACGTCGCCGACACCACCGACGACACCGACACGCTCTACCAGGTGCTGATGCGGCGGCTCGCGTACCTCGACCGGCCGGAGGCGGAGGATGCCGTCCGACAGGTTCAGGGAACCGACCCGCTGGACGACGGCGAGGTGGTGACCACCCGGCGCAAGCCGCGCTTCGCCTACACTCCGCAGCTGCTGATCGTCGACGGCGGCCAGCCGCAGGTCGCCGCAGCCGCGCGCGCCCTGCGCGACAGCGGCCACGAGGAGATCGCGCTGTGCGGCATCGCCAAGCGGCTCGAGGAGATCTGGCTGCCGGGCGACGAGTTCCCCGTCATCCTGCCCCGCACGTCCGAGGCGCTCTACCTCGTGCAGCGGCTGCGCGACGAGGCGCACCGGTTCGCCATCACCCATCAGCGCCGGCGCCGCAAGCGCGACATCTCGACGGTGCTCGCCGAAGTGCCGGGGCTCGGCGAGGCGCGCATCAAGACGCTGCTGCGGCATTTCGGCTCCGTGGCGCGGCTGCGCGGCGCATCCGCCGACGAGATCGCGCAGCTGCCCGGCTTCGGGCCGAAGCTCGCCGCCTCCGTCCACGCGCATGTGACGGCACGTCAGACCACCCCCTAAGCTGAGGGACGAGCCTGGGGGAGAGATGACCGAACAGACGCCCGAGTCCGGCGAGGTGCTCATCGTGACCGGGATGTCCGGTGCGGGGCGCTCCACCGTCGCCGACGCGCTCGAGGACATGGGCTGGTACGTCGTCGACAACCTGCCCCCGCAGATGCTGCGCCCCCTGCTCGAGGTCTCCGGTCTCGCCGGCAGCGCGCTGCCCCGTGTGGCCGCGGTGGTCGACGTGCGCGGCCGCGACATGTTCACGCAGCTGCCGGACGTGACTCGCACGCTGCGCGACGCCCGACCGCAGCTGCGCGTCGTCTTCCTGGACGCCTCCGACGAGGTGCTGGTGCGCCGGTACGAGGCCGTGCGGCGACCTCACCCGCTGCAGGAGGACGGCACGATCCTCGACGGCATCCGGCGCGAACGGGTGCGGTCGGCCGCGATCCGCGAGGCCGCCGACGTCATCATCGACACCACGAACTTCAACATCCACCAGCTCGCCACCCAGGTCGTCGACCTGTTCTCGGACGAGGGGGCCGCACAGCACACGCTCACGATCATGAGCTTCGGGTTCAAGTACGGGCTGCCGCCCGACGCCGACGTCGTCGCCGACATGCGCTTCCTGCCGAACCCGTACTGGAAGGAGGAGCTGCGCGCGCTCACCGGTGAGGACGAGGCGGTACGCGACTTCGTGCTCGAGCAGACCGGCGCGACGGAGTTCCTGGACGCCTACGAGCAGGCGATGATCCCGGTGCTGGCCGGCTACCAGCGGGAGAACAAGCGGCACAGCGTGCTCGCGGTGGGCTGCACGGGCGGCAAGCACCGGTCGGTCGTGATGACCCGCGAGCTCGCCGGCCGGCTCGGGCGCCTCCCCGGCGTCGCGGTGCGCGTGAAGCACCGTGACCTCGGACGGGAGTGAGTGCCGGGTAAGCTGGACGATCGTCCCGCCAACAGTTCCCAGAGGAGTCCCGTGTCGCTGACCGCCAACGTGAAGGCAGAGCTGATCGCTCTGCGCGACCCGCGTCCGACGGCGCGTGTCGCCGAGCTGACGGCGCTGCTGCGGTTCTCCGGTGGTCTGCATTCGATCGCAGGACGGGTCGCCGTCGAGGCCGAGGTCGACTCGGATCGCCTGGCGCGTCGCATCGCCCGCGACATCGTCGAGCTCTACGGCGTCCGCCCCGAGCTGGTCCAGCTGCAGGCGGCATCCGCGCGCGGGGGCGGGCGCTATGCCGTGCGCGTCATCGAGGGCGGCGAGACCCTCGCCCGTCAGACGGGCCTGCTCGACCAGCGCCGCCGCCCGGTGCGCGGCCTTCCGAACCGGCTCACCACCGGCTCCCGGCCCGACCTCGCCGCCACGTGGCGCGGCACCTTCCTCGCGGCCGGTACCCTCTCCGACCCCGGGCGCTCCGCCGCGCTCGAGATCGCCTGCCCGACGTCGGAGGCCGCGATGGCCCTCGTCGGCGCCGG
>DATMTQ010000183.1:0-2969 GCA_035564095.1 Microbacterium sp.
CGCCGCGGCTCCCGCCGCGCCGCCCCGAAGGTTCAGCGTGCGGCGCGCGCCCGCACGGCACTCGGACGGCGCAGCAGCACGATGCTCGCGATCGCGAGCACCACGATGCCGACCGACTCGACGACGACGGTCTGCGGCACGAGGGTGAAGGTCCATACCTCGACGATGCCGAACAGACCCACTGTCAGTGCGAGCAGCAGCGCGGCGAGCGTCGCGATGACGAACAGCAGGCTGAGCACGGTCGCGGTCTGCAGCCAGCGGCCGCGCAGCGTCAGCATCCCGATCGTGAGCACCAGGGCCGACACCCCGTTGAGCACGAACAGCACGCCGAGCACGCCGCCGACGCCGTCGAAGACGAGGAAGATGTGGATGCTCGCCACCGTGAGCAGCACGATCGCACTCAGGATGCGCATGACCAGCCGCGCACCGTTCCAGTCACCGGCCATGTCGTACCTGCTCTCAGTCGAGATCCTGTGGTGAAGACACGAGATCGCCGCCCGCCCGGTTCACCGCATCGCTCGAGGCCGTCCGCGCCGCCACCGCGCGGCGCGCCAGCCACACGACGTCCCGGCCGAACGACTCGACGAGCAGCAGGAGCGCGGCACCGACCAGAGCCGCGTTCCCGGCGAACGGCAGCAGACCGGTCGCGACGCCGGTCAGCGCGATGCCGCACACGGCGGTGACCACTTTGCGCCAGTAGCGGGGCGGAAGCGCCGCGTCCATCCACGGCAGCATCCACCCCGCCACGACGAACGCGTACCGCATGAGCCCGATCGCGAGCACCCACCAGCCGACGAGCCGCACGTCGTACACGCACAGCACGAGCAGCAGGAATGCGTCGACCTCCATGTCGAACCGGCCGCCGAGCTCCGTGGCCGTGCCCGTGCGACGCGCGACGGCGCCGTCGACGGCGTCCAGCGCGAGCGCGACGGACGTGACGGGGACGAGCAGCAGCGCGACCGCCGAGCCCATGAGGGACGCCGCCGTCAGCGCGGTGACCACCCCGACGAGCATCGACCGGGTCGCGGTGACGGCGTTGGCCGGCCCGAACCGGGCAGTGCGGCGGCGGCCGAGGCCGCGCGACAGGAGCAGGGACGACACGAGCAGGTAGCCGAGGCCCGTCGTCCATCCCGCGACGCCGAGCGACACCGCCAGGTCGGCGCCGGCCAGGGCGATCGCGCCGCCCGCGACCCACCACCAGGGCAGTGATTGAACCTTCGACATGCTCTCTCCGTGTTCTCATCATGACGGCCGCTGTAGACACGAGACAGGATGCCCGTGCGGTTCAGCGGAAGGCGGTGGCGCTCTGGACGACCGGCCCGGGCACCGGGCGGCTGCGCACCGAGCGGCTGCCGGAGCCGACCGACGGCGACGCGCTGGTGCGCACGCTGTGGAGCGGTGTCAGCCGGGGCACCGAGACGCTCGTCGCACGCGGCGAGGTTCCGCCGACCGAGCACGAGCGGATGCGGGCCCCGTTCCAGGCGGGGGAGTTCCCGTTCCCGGTGAAGTACGGGTATCTCAGCGTCGGGCTCGTCGAAACGGGCCCCGCGGCGGGCCGTCCGGTTTTCGCGCTGCATCCGCACCAGTCCCGCTTCGTGGTGCCGGCCGACGCCCTCGTCGCCGTGCCGGCGGCGGTGCCCCCACGCCGGGCTGTGCTGGCCGGAGCCGTCGAGACCGCGGTGAACGTGCTGTGGGACGCGCGTGCGCAGCTCGGCGACCGGATCGCGATCGTCGGGGCGGGCATGATCGGATGCGCGATCGCGGTGCTGGCGCGCCGCATCCCGGGCGCCGCGGTGACCCTCATCGACGTGGATGCCGGCAAAGCACGACTCGCGGCCGCTCTCGGCGTGGGGTTCGCCCGGGCATCCGACGCACCCGACGCGCACGCCCTCGAGGCGTCCGACGTCGTCATCGAGGCCAGCGGCCGCGGCTCCGGCCTGCAGCTCGCGCTGCGCCTCGCGCCGACCGACGGCGAGGTCGTGGTCGCCAGCTGGTACGGCGCGGATGCCACCTCGCTCGCCCTCGGTGCGGACTTCCACTCGCGTCGTCTCACGATCCGCGCGAGTCAAGTCGGGGCGGTCGCCGCGAGCCGGCGCGCCCGACGCAGCACCCGCGATCGGCTCGCCCTTGCGATGCGGCTGCTCGAGGATCCGACGTTCGACCTGCTGCTCGGCGGCACGTCGCCGTTCACCCGGCTGCCGGACGTGGTCGCCGAGCTCGCGGCCGGCACCGCCGACCCGCTCTGCCACACGATCGATTGGAGCGGAGCATGATCCTGCCCGCGAGCCCGTTCAGCGTCACCGTGCGCGACCACCTCATGGTCGCGCACAGCCTGCGCGGCGAGGTGTTCGGACCCGCGCAGCGCCTGCACGGGGCGACGTACGTCGTCGATGCGACGTTCCGCGCGGCGGACCTCGACGCCGACGGACTCGTGGTGGACATCGGCCGCGCGAGCGAGGCGCTCGGGCGGATCGTGGCCGCATTGTCGTACCGCAATCTCGATGATGAGCCCGACCTGCAGGGCGTCAACACGACGACCGAGCGGCTGTGCCAGATCATCGGCGACCGCCTGGCGGAGGTGGTGCGCCGCGGCGGTCTGGGCGCCGTGGCGCTGTCCGGGATCGGCGTGACCCTGCACGAATCGCATGTCGCCTGGGCGACCTACGAGGTGGCCCTGTGAGAGCGGTGCGCTTCGTCGTGCCGGAGGGGATCGACGATCCTCTCCGCGTGAGCGGCGGCAACGTCTACGACCGCCGAGTGCGCGACGGGCTGCGGCGGCGCGGATGGCAGGTCGAAATGCACGAGGCCGCCGACGGCGCCGCGGTGGCCGAAGCGGTCGGGCATGCCGCCGGAACCGTGCTCGTCGACGGACTGGCCGCGGGCTGGGCGGCGCACGCGCTGGATGCCGCGGCCGACCGCATCCGCCTCGTCGTGCTCGCCCACATGATCGCGGCGGCCTTCCCCGGGGC
>DATMTQ010000184.1:0-6583 GCA_035564095.1 Microbacterium sp.
GCCCCCGAGGCGCTCGGGTTCGTGCGGAAGCTCAACGCCATCACCCCGCCCGCGGCCGCGTTCGACGCCGCGTTCTCGACGAAGTAGCGGGCGGGCCTGCGCACCGTCGGAGGATCTGCGCGACGCGCCGGGATGCGGCCGGCGTGTCAGCCGGATCATCCGACGGCGGGCTGAGACCGGACGGCTCAGGCCGCCTTGATGCCCTCGACCGTGGGGCGGCCGGAGGCGAACCAGCGCGGGAAGGTCACGTCGAACAGCTCCTCGATGGCGAGCTGGGCGGCGCCGCGCAGCGGCTCGTCCTCGTCCTTGGGCGAATGGACGATGGCGAGGTCCCGGGTGGCGAGGGGGAGCGACAGCTCGTACACGCGCTGCCGCACCTCGGCGAGGTAGATCTCGCCCGCGCTCGCCATCGCGCCGCCGATCATGATGACGCTCGGGTTGAACATGTTGACGAGGGCCGCGATCGCCTCTCCGACGAGGCGGGCCGAGCGCTGCACGAGCGAGATCGCCAGCGCGTCGCCGTTGATCGCCGCGATGCACAGGGCCTCCGGGGTGATCGGCCCGCCGCGCTCACGGAGGGCCGCGACGGCCCCGGCCGCGCCGTCGGCGATCGCCTTCTCGGCATCGCGCACCATCGCCCAGCCGCCGGCCTCCGCCTCGAGGCATCCGACCTTGCCGCAGCGGCAGATCACGTCGGAATCCCGCACCCGCACATGCCCGATGTCGCCGGCCGCCCCGTTGGCGCCGCGGTGGAGGCGGCCGCGGGACAGCAGCCCGGCGCCGATGCCGCTGCCGACCTTGCAGTAGATGAGATCGACCGCGTCGCCCGGGCGGTGCCTGCGTTCCGCGAGGGCGAGGATGTTGCTGTCGTTGTCGACCCACACGGGGGCGTCGAAGCGCTCCTCGAACACCCGGCGCACGTTGAAGCCGTTCCACCCGGGCATGATCGGCGGGGAGACGAGGGAGCCGGACTCGTAGTCGACGGGCCCGGGCACGCCCACGGCGACGGCCCACAGCTCGCGGTCGTCGCCCGCGGCGAGGAGGCCCTCGATCATCGTGATGGCGGCATCCAGCGTCTCGGCCGGCCCCCGCAGGATCTCCCACGGGCGATGCTCCGCGGCGAGGATCTCGCCGTCCAGCGTCGCCAGTCCGACGCGGATGTGCAGGGCGCCGAGGGCGCAGATGGCGATGTAGCCCCGATCGGCGCGGAAGCGCAGCGTGCGCGGCGCACGACCGCCGGAGGACGGGCCGAACTCGCCGTCCTCGAGGAAGCCCATCTCGATCGCCGCGTCGACGCGCTGCGTCACGACTCCGCGGCCGAGGCCGGTGAGCCGGCCGATCTCGGGACGTGTGGACGCCTCGCCGGTGCGCACCATGTTGACGATGCGCAGCAGGCTCGTCACTTCATCGGTCTGCGCCCCGAAGCGCAGTGCGGACTCTGTGGCCATGTCTGATTCTGACACAACTCGGTTCTCTATCGGCGACTTCTGTCCACTGTTATGTACGACAAAAGCGGAAGGAGTCCGCGCAAACCATAAATCACGGTGATGCTCCGGATAGGCAACCGGCTCTTCCCTGATGCACCGGCCGTCGCCGAAGGTGGAATCGGGCGTCATCCCGCACACTGCCGAAAGGATCGAAGATGATCAAGCTGCTGTCCCACCTGTCGTACGTCGCCGTGACGGCGCCCGACGTCGATGCATCCGTCGACTTCTACGTCGAGCGCGTCGGCCTCACCGTCGTCGACCGCGTCGACGGCGCCGCGTACCTGCGCTGCTGGGGCGACCACTACGCCTACTCGGTCGTCATCCTGCCGGGCGACGAGCCGTCGATGGCCACGATGGCGTGGCGCACCTCCAGCGCCGAGGCGCTCGACGAGGCCGTGCGGCGCATCGAGGCGGCGGGAATCCAGGGCGCCTGGACCGACCTGCACCTGTTCGGTCGCGCCTACACGTTCACGGGACCCTGGGGGCACTCGATGACCCTGCACTGGGAGGTCGCCCGCCACCAGGCGCAGCCCGCCGCCGCATCCCTCTACCCGGACCGCCCCGAGAAGCGCAGCACCGTCGCCGGCGCGCCGCGCCAGCTCGACCACGTCACGATCGCCGCGAGCGACGTGGACGCGTTCGCAGCCTGGTACAACGACGTGCTCGGATTCCGGATCATGGCGCGCACTCTGCTCGACGAGGCGCCGGTCTCGGTGTTCTCGGTGCTCACCACCAACGAGAAGTCGCACGACCTCGGCGTGGTGCTCGACGGCTCCACGCGCGCCGGGCGCATCAACCACTACGCGTTCTGGGTGGACACCCGCGAGGAACTGCTGATCGCCGCCGACACCCTCATGGAGCACGGCGTGCCGATCGAGTACGGACCGTCGATCCACGGCATCGGGGAGCAGAACTTCCTCTACTACCGTGAGCCCTCGACCCTGCGCATCGAGCTGAACACGGGCGGCTACCGCAACTACGTGCCGGACTGGGAGCCGAACACGTGGACCCCGTCTTTGGGCTCGAACAACTTCTACCGCAACGGCGCCATGCCGATGTCGATGACCGAGTCGTTCCCCGCCGCCGACGGCCCGAGCGCGACGGAGGAAGGCGTGCCCGACGAGATCCGCGCCGCGCTGCTGAACCCGTACGCGGTGCACGGACGCGGCTGACAGCCGCAGCCGGAGGGCCCCGACGATGCGGAACGCACCGGAGCAGAGTGTGGCGCAGGCCGTGCTCGGGCTGCTGATCGACGGCCGGGCGCGGCCGCTGAGCGAGCTCGCCCGGGTGCTGCGGATGAGCCGGGCGAGCGTCTCGGACCAGCTCGGCGGCCTGATGCGGCGCGGACTCGTGCGTCCGACGGGTTCGCCCGGCCGCCCGCAGTACGTGTTCGCGGCGGAGCGGTACGCCGTCGCGTGGGCGTTCGTCGAGGATGCCGCCGTCACGGTCGAGCTGGCGGGGCTGAACCTCGGCACCGTCGACGTGCGCGCTGTGCCGCGCGAGCACGGGCGGGAGCGCGACCAGGTGGAGGGCCTGGTCGCGCTGTCGGCGGCCGCGCACGACCGGGAGGTGCTGGCGACGGTCGTCGCCTCCAACGACGTGCTCGATCCGGGCACCTCCGGGGCGGGCCGGATGCGCGTGGAGCGCACGGTGCATCTGGCCGCGTTCGGCGAGTACCGCCGCGTGCACGCCGACCAGGCGATGCTCTACTTCGCGTACGTCTCGGAGGGGCGGATGGAGCGCGGCATCGTGGTGGACGGCAGGATCCTGCGCGGCGCCGGCGGGATCGCGGGGCTGATCGACGAACGCGAGTCCGTCGCGGGAGACGCCGGCTACGCCGGGGCGGGAGAGCGGCTGCCCCGCCGGCTCGGCGAGACGATCGGCCAGGACCTCGGGCTGCTGAACCCCTCCGCGGTGGTGCTGTCGTCGCCGGAGGGCGATGCCGACGGCGAGGTGCTCGCCCGCGTGCGGCACGCGATCTACTCCTCGGTGGACCCGTCGCTGACCGGCGCGCTGACCATCGCGTGGAGCGGTCTGGGCCCGGAAGCGCCCGCGGTGGGCGCCAAGGAACTCGCCCTCGACCTCGCCCGCTCGCCGGAATCCCTCGCCGCCCTGCTCGCCGCTCCGTATCCCGCCGCGCAGGCGGAATCCGCGTGACCGCATCGCACCGGGCGATGGGACCCATCGCGCCCGGGCGGTGTTCTGCGCCGGTCACCCGCTGATAGACATCTCGTGACTCCGGCCGCCCGATGGCCGGACCGACGGCAAGGACGCCTCATGAACCTCTCCCGCACCTCGACGACGGACGATGTCGACCTCCCGCTCCAGGACTGGCCGAACCCGCGCCGGGGACTCCTGTTCTTCCTCGGATTCGCGGCGATCGGCGCCGGCATGGCGCAGCTCGTCCCCGCGGTGCTCACGCTGTCGCTGAAGGCGGAGGCGCTCGATCACCGCGCCGCGACGACGATCCTGTCGATCGTGGTGGCGGTGGGGGCGATCGTCGCGCTCATCTCGGCCCCGGTCCTCGGCCGGGTCAGCGACCGGATCACGTGGCGCACGGGCCGCCGGCGTCCGCTGCTCGTGCTCGGCGCGGTGCTGTTCGCGATCGGCGCGCCGCTCAGCTATGCCGCGTCCAGCACCGGCCTGCTCATCCTCGGGAACGCGTTCACCTGGCTCGGCACGGCCGCGGTGACGGTCGCCTGCACCGCGACGCTCGCCGACCAGTACGCACCGGAGCATCGCGGCCCGGCATCCGCGCTGGTGGGGCTCAGCCTGCCGGTCGGCGCGGTCGTGGGCCTGTTCCTCGCGCAGCTCGTGTCCGGGTCGCTGCTCGCCCAGTTCCTGATCCCCGCCGCGGTCGGCGTCGTCTCCGCGATCCTGCTCGCACTGCGCCTTCCCGACCGCGCCATCGCGAAGGATGACGTGCCGTCGTTCCGCCCGCGCGAGTTCTTCGGCACCTTCTGGGTGAACCCCGTCGCACACCCCTCGTTCGGATGGGCGTGGTGGAGCCGCCTGCTCATCTTCTTCGGCATCGCCGCCGTGCAGGCGTATCAGGCGTTCTACCTGATCCTGGCCCTGCACTTCACCCTGCAGAGCGTCGCGAACGCGGTGTTCCTGTCGACTCTCGTGCTCACCGTGATGGCGCTCGTGTTCGCTCCTCTCGCCGGCAAGCTGTCCGATCGCATCGGCCGGCGGAAGCCCTTCGTGGTCGTCGCGGCCGTCGTATTCGCTGTCGGTCTGGTGGTGGTGACCTTCGCGACCTCGTACCCGGTGTTCCTCGTGGCGATGGCGATCATCGGGCTCGGTCAGGGCGTGTACATGGCGGTGGACCTGGCGCTCGTCAGCGAGATCCTGCCCGACCGGCACAACATCGCGAAGGACATGGGCATCATGGGTCTCGCCAGCTCCCTGCCCGCCTCGATCGTCCCGGCCGTGGCGCCCGTGCTGCTGGCGATCGGAGCGTCGGCCGCGCATCCGCAGAACTTCCCGGCGCTGTTCTTCACCGGTGCGGTCGCGGGTCTGCTCGGTGCGGCCCTCATCCTGCCGATCCGAGGCGTGGACTGAGGATGCCGGCGGGCTGTCTCGCCGTGCACGGATGCCTTCCATCCGCGCACGGCGGCCCCGCGGCACTCGGCGCGGTCATAGGCTCGAGCCACAGCCCGATCCGACGAGGAGTTCCGTCATGCCCATCGCCACCCTGAACCCCTTCACCGGCCAGGTGGAGCGCACCTTCGAGCCGCACTCCGATGCCGAGGTCGACGAGCGTATCGCGCGTGCCGACGCCGCATTCCGCGAACTGCGCGACACGACTTTCGCCCAGCGCACCGAGTGGATGCGCCGTGCCGCCGACCTCCTCGAGGCCGACGTCGACGAGTGCGCCCGCCTCATCACCATCGAGATGGGCCGGCCCATCGCCGCCGCCCGCGCCGAGGTGCTCAAGTGCGCCAAGGGCATGCGGTTCTACGCAGCGCACGCCGAGGAGTTCCTCGCCCCCGAGACCCTCGCCGATCCGTCGACGGTGAACGCCTCCCGCGCCGGCACCCGGTACGCGCCGATCGGCATCGTGCTCGCCGTGATGCCGTGGAACTACCCGCTCTGGCAGGTGCTGCGCTTCGCCGCGCCCGCGCTGATGGCGGGCAACGCCGGCCTGCTCAAGCACGCCTCCAACGTGCCCCAGTCCGCGCTCTACCTCGACACGCTGTTCGCCCGCGGCGGGTTCCCGGCGGGGGCCTTCCAGACGCTGCTGATCCCGGCATCCGGCGTCGAGCGCGTGCTGCGCGACCCCCGGGTGAAGGCCGCGACCCTCACCGGGTCCGAACCCGCCGGGCGCTCGCTCGGCGCGATCGCGGGCAGCGAGGTCAAGCACGTCGTGCTCGAACTCGGCGGCTCCGACCCGTTCATCGTGATGCCCAGCGCCGATCTCGACCGGGCCGTGGATGTCGCGGTGACCGCGCGCAACCAGAACAACGGGCAGTCCTGCATCGCCGCGAAGCGGTTCATCGTGCACGCGGACGTCCACGACGAGTTCGCCCGCCGGTTCGCGCAGCGCGTGGCCGCGCTGAAGGTCGGCGACCCGCTCGACGAGTCCACCGAGGTCGGGCCGCTGGCGACCGAGTCCGGCCGCGACGAGCTGGAGCAGCAGGTGGCGGACGCCGTCGCGCACGGCGCCTCCGTGCTGGCCGGCGGCACGGTGCCCGACCGCGATGGGTGGTTCTACGAGCCGACCGTGCTGACCGGTGTCACGCCCGAGATGCGCCTGTACGCCGAGGAGGCGTTCGGGCCGGTCGCGACGGTGTACCGCGCGGCGGACCGGGAGGAGGCCCTCGCGATCGCGAACGGCACCACGTTCGGACTCAGCTCGGCGGTCTGGACGGCGGATCCCGACGAAGAGGAGTGGTTCGCGGACAACCTGGACGCCGGCGCCGTGTTCGTCAACGGCATGACGGTGTCCTTCCCGGAACTGCCCTTCGGCGGAGTCAAGGACTCGGGCGTCGGACGTGAACTCGCCGCCGCCGGCATCCGCGAGTTCTGCAACCTCAAGACGGTCTGGAAGGCCTGACCGGCCAGCCGACGAGGAGGATGCCCCGGGTCAGCGG
>DATMTQ010000185.1:0-7150 GCA_035564095.1 Microbacterium sp.
CGCGCGCAGTGGGCCGGCGTCGGAGGCCACGATCCCGCCGATCGCGACGCACGGCAGGTCCACCGGTGCGGTCAGGCGAGCCCAGCCGTCCACCCCGAGCGGCTCCGGGTGGTTCGGCTTCGTGGTGGTCGGCCGCACCACGCCGACCCCGCAGTAGTCGACGGTGCCGCGGGGGAGCCGCGCGACGGCGGCGAAATGCTCCGGCCGGTTCGCGGTGAGCCCCACGACGGCGTCGGGGCCGAGCTCCGCGCGGGCGCGTTCGACGCTGGCGTCGCTCTGGCCGAGGTGCACTCCGTCGATCCGGAAGCCGCGCTCGCGCGCCTTGATCGCGACGTCGAGCCGGTCGTTCAGGATGAGAGTCGCGCGGCCACCGATCGCCGCGGCGACCTGCTCCACGAGGGCCAGCACGGTGCGGTCCTCGGCGTGCTTCTCGCGCACCTGCACGATCGTCACCCCGCCCGCGACCGCTTCGGCGACGACGGCGGGAACCCCGCGTTCGCCGCACAGGGCGGTGTCGGTCACCAGCATGAGCGAGAGGTCCAGCGGGCTCATGCGCACGCTCCCGCGAAGACGGCGTCCTCGAGCCGGACTCGGGCGCGCGCGGCGAGGTCGGCCGCGGTGACGGTGTGCAGGGCGTCGATCAGGCGCACCGCGAACGTGCCGGGGCCCACCGCGTGTTCGGATGCCGCGAGTTCGGCGGCCACCTCGTACACCACGTGCGCGGCGACGACCGCAGTGAAGGCATCGTGGTCCGTGCCACGGGCCGCGCCGAGGAACGCCGCGATCAGCGCGCCGAGGGTGCAGCCGCCGCCGGTCACGAGGGTGAGGAGCTTCGTGCCGTTGGCGACGTGTGCGACGCGGTGGCCGTCGGTGATGACGTCGATGGCGCCCGACACGGCGACGACGGTGCCGATCCGCCGGGCGAGTTCGACGGCGGCGGGCGCGACGGACTCGGTGGAGTCGGAGGCATCCACCCCGCGGCCGCCGGTGCCGGACCCTTCGACGGCGAGGATCTCGGAGGCGTTCCCGCGGATCGCGGTGGGCTGCATGGACGCGAGCTCCAGGGCGAGGGCGGTGCGCACCGGCAGCCCGCCCGCCGCGACCGGGTCGAGCACCCACGGGGTGCCGGCCGCGTTCGCACCGGCGGCCGCCTCGCGGGCCGCGTCGCGCTGCTCCTGCGTGGGAGTGCCGAGGTTCACGAGCAGGCCGCTCGCGATGCCGGCGAACAGGCCGGCCTCGCCCGGGATGTCGACCATCGCCGGGGTGGCTCCGATCGCGAGCAGGGCGTTCGCGTTGAAGTTCATCACCACGGAGTTGGTGATGCAGTGCGTCAGCGGGGTCGTGTCGCGGAGCCGCTGCAGCAGTTCTGCGGACGTGTGGGCAGGGTCGATGGAAAGACGATCGCGCATATGCGACATCCCTTCGCTAGTCCGAACTAGATCAGGTTCGACGGGTGTGTTCTCAGCCGGCGCGTCGCGCTCGATCGCGCGCCGCACGGCACCCCGTGTCACTGCTGGCGAGCATAGCGGACCCGGATGTCGGACCCCCCGGGTCTCCACACTCCCGGCCTCTCCCTGTTGACTTGCCCGGGATGCACACCGCGCACGGCGTGTCGCGTACATCCAGGGCAAGTCAACAATCGGGGCACCGGGTTGCGGCGGTCGTCGGGGCTTCTCCGGAGCTTCCCCGCGGCACTCGGGTAGGGTGCAAAGGGCCCCTCCCACCCCGTTCCAGGGCCCGAAGTGAAGCGAGAAGAGAGCAGCCACCCTCCCGTGACTCCCGCCGCATCCGCCGACCGCCGCCCGCTGACGATCCTCATCGGCGCCGACACCTTCACCCCGCACGTCAACGGCGCCGCCCGCTTCGCGGAGCGCCTGGCCGCAGGTCTCGTCGCGCGCGGCCACGAGGTCCACGTCGAGGCGCCGAGCGCCAACCACGCCAGCGGCGGCACGTTCATCGAACGCGTCGAGGGGCAGCCCATGACCGTGCACCGCATCCCCGCGTACCGCTGGGCGCCGCACGACTGGCTCACGTTCGCGCTGCCGTGGCGCTCGAAGCACTACGCACGCCGGGTGCTCGACGCCGTGAACCCGGATGTCGTGCACATCCAGTCGCACATCGTGATCGGCCGCGGACTCGCCCGCGAGGCCCGCAAGCGCGGCATCCCGATCGTCGCCACCAACCACGTGATGGCCGAGAACATCCTCGACTTCACGACGCTCCCGCCGGTGCTCGACAAGGTGTTCGTGAGGCTCGCCTGGGCGGATGCGAAGCGCACGTTCGACCTGACCCGCGCGGTCACCACGCCGACGCGCAAGGCAGCGGACTTCCTCGAGTCGACCATCGAGATCGACGGCGTCATCCCGATCTCGTGCGGCATCGACAAGGCCAACTACGACCCCGACTTCACACCGCGTGACGCGAACCGCATCCTGTCGGTCGGACGCCTCACCAACGAGAAGCAGATCGACGTCACGCTGAAGGCGATCGCGAAGCTCGATCCGGCGCTGGACGTGCATTTCGACGTCGTCGGCTCCGGCGACCAGCGTCACCGGCTCGAGCAGCTCGCGAAGGACCTCGGCCTCGCCTCCCGGGTCACGTTCCACGGGCACACGTCCGACGCCGACCTGCGCGCGCTCTACTCGAAGGCGAGCGTGTTCGCGATCGCGTCGATCGCCGAGCTGCAGTCGATCGCGACGATGGAGGCCATGGCGTCCGCCTTGCCGGTCGTCGCCGCGAACGCCGTCGCGCTGCCGCACCTCGTTCACGACGGTGAGAACGGCTACCTGTTCGAGCCCGGAAACGTCGACGATCTGGCTGCGCGCCTGACCGATGTGCTCACGGCCGCGCCGGAGGAGCGGGTGCGGATGCAGCAAGCCTCGCTGGACGGGGTCGCCATCCACGACATCACCCGCACGCTCGACACGTTCGAGGCCCTCTACCGCGGCGACGCGCTGCCCGAGTAGCCGCCCGTGCACATCCTGTTCTTCGGCGACCAGCATCCGCTTTCGCTCGGCGGGGCACAGGTGTCGATGCGGCTGCAGCGGCGATATCTGGAACGCGACGGTCACACCGTCACGGTCGTCACACCGCGGCCGCACGGCTCGCTCGCACGGCTCGCGCACGAGGACGCCGGATACCTCGACCTGCCGTCCTGCCCGGTGGCGCCCGATCGCGAGTACGCGTTCACGTGGCCCGGCCGCCGCACCGATGCGCTGCTGGATGCCGCGCTCGCCGAGCGCGCGCCGGTCGACCTCGTGCACGTGCAGGCTGATTTCTGGGGCGCCGTGATCGGGCACCGCTATGCCGCGCGGGCCGGCGTGCCGGTGGTGCACACCATGCACAACCGAGTGGACGTCGGCATCCGCGCGACTCTGCCGTTCCCGGGTGCCGTGCTGCGCGGCATCGGTGCGTGGCAGCAGGGTCTGCTGCCGGCCGGCCGGCCCGTCGCGGGCCGTGACGGCTGGGCCTATCTCAGCCGCTTCGCCGTGCGGTCGGACGCCGTCACCGCGCCGAGCGAGCACTTTGCCCGGCGCCTGGAGCACGGCGGCGTGCGCACGCGCTCCGACGGGCCGGTGGACGTCGTGTGGAACGGGATCGACGACGACCTGCTCGACCAGGTGCGGGCCGAAGCTGCGCGGCCGCGCGCGGGCGGCATCCCGAAGCTCGTGTGGCTCGGACGGGTGAGTCCCGAGAAGCGGCTGCTGCCGTTCCTGCGTGCGCTCACCGCGTCCGGGGTGCGCGCCGACGTCGAGGTGCTGGGTTCGGGGCCTCAGCTGCGGCAGGCGCGGCGGCTGGTCGCGAAAGAGAGGCCCGCGGCATCCGTCACCTTCACCGGTCGCATCCCGTACGTCGACGTGCTGCGCCGGCTGGCCGCCGCCGATGCGCTCGTGCAGACCTCGATCGGCTTCGAGACGCAGGGAATGACGCCGTTCGAGGCGGCGGCGCTCGGCACTCCCACCATCGTCAGCGATCCGGATGTCGCCGGCGAGCTGCGCGCGGGACTCTGGCAGGTGCCGGGTGGCGCCGACCCGCAGGCGCGTGAGCGGATGCTCGCGCAGACCCTCCGCCAGGCGGTCGCCGACATCGAGGCGGGGGATGCCCCCACACCGAGCGAGCGGGTCGTGGAGACGTTCCGGCAGTCCTCGCGCACCGCCGCGATGCTCGACGTCTACCACCGCGTGCTCGCCGGCCGGCCCGCGTAGATCATCGGCTTCCGATCTGATTGGATCGGACCGTGAAGCGCATCTCCCTCAATCTCGACATCGACACCGAGGCGGATGCTGCGTACATCGAGTTGGCTCGGCCTGTCAATCGTGCAGACCGGCCCGCGCAGATCGTCGTGGAGGACCCGAGGCTCAAAGGCATGGTCGTCCTCGACGTGAACAGAGCCGGGCACATCGTCGGGCTCGAGTTCATCGGAGTGAGATCGATGCTTCCACGACTGCCGCATGCACGTTGATCCGGAATCGAATCCGCTCTCGTGGATAGACCCGATGGAAGAGATGCGCAGCAGGGTCCGAGGCGCCGACGCTTGGGCTGCGCGCGCGAACTGCTGACCGCGTGGTCGTCCAGCTCGCTTCTGCATCTCCGACGGGGTCGGAGATGCTGCGGTCCATCTGGGTAGACCTGAAGACACGAGACCGGCTCGTCCTCGTCGAAGCCCTCTTCTGATGCCCCTGCCGTCGCGGCCCGGCTCCGGCGAGCCACCTGCGACCGTGTGGGCGCGTGGGGCTCAGTCCAGGCTGAAGCGTTGCGGCTCGAGTCGCTCCGCGCTACCCTGTTTCCGAAGGGCAGAAGAAAACTTCCGCTCTCCGGAAATCTGATGGAGGAGACATGACCGAACTCCGGCCCGGCGACGCCGCACCCGACTTCACGCTGACGGATGCCGCAGGCGCCTCGATCAGCCTCTCCGGCCGTGACCGCAGCACCGTCGTCTACTTCTATCCGAAGGCCGCGACCCCCGGTTGCACGACCGAGGCATGCGACTTCCGCGACAACCTCGCGTCGCTGCAGGGCGCCGGCTACGACGTCATCGGCATCTCGCCCGACCCCGCCGACGACATCGCCGCCTTCGCGAGCGACCAGCACCTGACCTTCCCGCTCCTGAGCGACCCGGACTCCGCGGTCGCGAAGGCCTACGGTGCGTGGGGTGAGAAGGAGATCGGCGGCAAGACGGTCACCGGCATCCTGCGGTCCACCTTCGTGATCGGACCGGAGGGCGCGGTCGAGGTCGCCCAGTACCGCGTGGATGCCACCGGCCACGTCGCCCGCCTGCGCCGGGAACTCGGCATCGACGCCTGACCGCCCTTGACAAGCCCTGTGCTTGTCCGCACAATGGAATTACGCATACCGAAAGAAAACTTCCGGATAACGGAAGTCGGGATGAGGATCAAGGATGACACTCGACAGCTTCAACTCCGCCGCACGCGATGACGCGGCCGCGCTCGTGCGCCCCTGCCTCGACATCGCCCGGTGGGTCGACGCCGTCGTCGACGGCCGCCCGTACGCCGACGTCACCGCCGTCGCGGATGCCGCGCTGACCGTCGCCGCCCCCTTCACCGAGGCGGAGCTCGACGGCGCGTTGGCGCACCACCCGCGCATCGGCGAGCGGCCCACGGGCCGGAACGCCGAGGCGAACATGGCCCGTAACGAGCAGTCCGGGGTGGATGCCTCCGCCGCCGACGCCCTCGCCGCCGCCAACCGCGCCTACGAAGACCGCTTCGACCGCGTCTTCCTCATCCGCGCCGCCGGCCGCACCGCCGCCGACGTCCTCGCCGCGATCGACGAGCGCCTGGGCAACACGCCCGAACAGGAGCTCGTCGTCATCGAGCAGCAACTGCGCGAGATCGCCGCGCTTCGACTTCAAGGAGCATTCGCATGAGCGTCTCCCACGTGACCACCCACATTCTGGACACCACTGCCGGGCGACCGGCCGTTGGCGTCGCCGTCGTGCTGGAAGCCCGAGACGGTGACGTATGGGTCCAGGTCGGATCGGGCTCCACCGATGCTGACGGGCGGGTGAAAGAACTCGGCCCCGAGCGGCTCGCGAGCGGTGTGTACCGCCTGCGTTTCGACACCGGAGCCTACTTCGCCGGCATCAAGACGGACGCCTTCTTCCCGGAGGTCGCGTTGACGTTCGCCGTCGACGCTGAGCAGGCGCACTACCATGTACCGCTCCTGCTCAGTCCTTTCGCCTATTCCACCTACCGAGGAAGCTGAACATGACTGACCACAAGGGAATCGTCCTGGGACCGAACCAGTACGGCAAGGCAGAGGTGCGTGTCGTCAAGGTCACGCGTGACACCGACCGTCACGAGATCGAGGACCTCAACGTCACCTCTCAGCTGCGCGGCGACTTCACCGTCGCCCACACCGAGGGCGACAACGCTCCCGTCGTCCCCACCGACACCCAGAAGAACACGGTCTACGCCTTCGCGAAGGACGGCGTCGGCAGCCCCGAGGCGTTCCTGCTGCGTCTGCACGACCACTTCACGTCGAACTTCGACTGGGTCACCGGCGGTCAGTGGCAGGCCGAGCAGTACAGCTGGTCGCGCATCAACGACCACGACCACGCGTTCGTGCGCACCAACACCGCGACCCGCACTGCGGTCGTCGTGGCGGACGACGGCGGCGCCCCGCGCGTGATCGGCGGCCTCAAGGAGCTCACGGTCTTGAAGACCACCGCGAGCGGCTTCACCGGCTACCCGAAGGACAAGTACACCACCCTGGCCGAGACCACCGACCGCATCCTCGCGACCGACGTCTCCGCCCGCTGGCGCTACAACACCCACGACGTCGATTTCAACTCGGTCTACGAGTCGGTGAGCAGCATCCTGCTCGAGAAGTTCGCCGAGAAGTACTCGTACGCTCTGCAGACGACGCTGTTCGAGATGGGCGCGGCCGTGATCGCGGCACACCCCGAGATCGACGAGATCCGTTTCTCGATGCCGAACAAGCACCACTTCGTCGTCGACCTGTCGCCGTTCGGCCAGGAGAACCCCAACGAGGTGTTCTTCGCCGCGGACCGTCCGTACGGTCTCATCGAGGCATCCGTGCAGCGCGAGGGCGCAACCCTCGACGACGCCGCCTGGGCCGGTATCGCCGGCTTCTGCTGACCGGACGATGCGGGGCTCCGACGCCGGAGCCC
>DATMTQ010000186.1:0-16700 GCA_035564095.1 Microbacterium sp.
GGTCGAGGGCCGCGCCGGCGCGGCGTGCGCCGCTCAGCAGCAGCCACAGCGCGATGCGCAGGTGGGCGCGCTCGGCAGCCGAGAGCCGTGCGTCGCGTGCGACGGCGGCCAGCGCATCCGTGTCGGGGATGGGCAGGGGGATGTCTTGCTCCACGACGGGAGCAGCGGACTCGACGGTATGCATCATGTGCCTTCGAGCAGGGCGCCGGCGATGCGGACGGGCGTCGCGCGGCGCTTGTGGAGAGGGATCGGCCCGGGCGATCGGAAGACGCGGGCGGCCGCTCGAGGAGGCGCACGGAGGGCGCGGGAGCGGCGGAGGGGCGGCGGGTCAGCGGGACGCGGACAGTCCGCCGTGCACGGTGCACGAACGGAGTCGGAACGCCTCGACCGATGGATTCTTGGTGATCATCGCCGGGCCTCCTCTCGACATTCGTGTGACACCGGGCGCATCACGGGCTACCGACGCTAGTGCGAGATCCGGACTCCTGTCAAGAGGATGCTGTGCGCCCGGTGTGCCGCGCGGCATCCCGGGCCTGCGCGGCGTGTCCGGTAGCGTGGGGTGGTCCGAGCAGTCGGGCCGCGAAGGAGGCGGCATCCATGCACCTGAAGAGCCTGACGCTCAAGGGCTTCAAGTCGTTCGCGCAGCCGACGACCTTCGCCCTCGAGCCGGGCGTCACGTGCATCGTCGGCCCCAACGGCTCCGGCAAGTCCAACGTCGTCGACGCTCTCGCCTGGGTGATGGGGGAGCAGGGGGCCAAGACCCTGCGCGGCGGCAAGATGGAGGACGTCATCTTCGCCGGCACCGCCACCCGCGGCCCGCTCGGGCGCGCGGAGGTGCAGCTGACCATCGACAACGCCGACGGGGCGCTGCCGATCGAGTACGCCGAGGTGACGATCTCGCGCACGCTGTTCCGCAACGGAGCGAGCGAATACGCCATCAACGGGCAGAGCTGCCGGCTGCTGGACGTGCAGGAGCTGCTGAGCGATTCGGGCCTCGGTCGCGAGATGCACGTGATCGTCGGCCAGGGACGCCTCGACACCGTGCTTCAGGCCACGCCGGAAGACCGCCGCGGCTTCATCGAGGAGGCCGCCGGCATCCTCAAGCACCGTCGCCGCAAGGAGAAGACGGTGCGCAAGCTCGAGGCCATGGAGGCGAACCTCACCCGCCTGAGCGACCTCGCGGGCGAGCTGCGCCGGCAGCTCAAGCCGCTCGGCCGCCAGGCGGAGATCGCCCGGCAGGCCGCGTCGATCGCCGCGATCGTGCGGGATGCCCGGGCACGGCTGTACGCGGACGAGGTGGTGCAGCTGCGGGACCAACTCGCGGGCTTCGCGCAGAACGAGCAAGAGCGCCACGCCGAGCGGCTCGTGCTGCAGGATCAGGCCGAGGGCCTGCACCGCCGCATCGCCCGGCTCGAGCAGGAGCAGCGCAGCGAAGCGGTGGACGCGGCACGGCAGACCGCGTTCGACCTCGGCCGCGTGCAGGAGCGCCTGCGCGGGCTGTACACGCTCGCCGGCCAGCGGCTCTCCCTGCTCGCCGCCGACGACGAGTCGCTGACGCCGGCGCAGACCGTCACGATCGAGCAGATCGACGAAGCGCGCGCGGGTGTCCTGGAGATGTCGTCGAATGTGGATGCCGCGCAGGATGCGGCCCACGCAGCATCCCTGCAGGTGACGCGTGCCCGCGGCGAGCTGGACGCCCTGGACGCCGACATCGCCGCGCAGAGCGCGCTCGTCTCCGAGCACGACATGCGACTGAACACGCTGCGTGGAGCGGCCGAGTCCGCGTCGTCCACCCTCGCAGCCGTCCGCACCGGCGTGGAACGCCAGCAGCACGCGCTCGAGGCCGCGCAGGGTCGGCGCGTCGAGGCCGAGCAGGAGCTCGCCGGCCTCGATCCGGACCTCGTGCCCGAGCAGGGCTCAGCCGAGTTCACCGCCGCCTACGAACGCGCCCAGCGGACCGCCGCTGACGCCGAGGCGGCCGTCGGCGCCACCCGGGAGCGGCTGCACGGCACGGAGCGTGAGATCGAGGCGCTGACGGCGCAGGCCGCTGCGCTCGGGCGGGCCCTGGACATCCGCACCGGGGCGAGCGATCTCATCGCCCGCGGCGGCTCGGGCATCCGCGGCATGGTCGGCGACGCGATCCAGGTGCAGACCGGTTTCGAGACCGCGATCGCGGCCGCCCTCGGCCAGCTCGCCGAGGGCGTGCTGGTGGACACGCAGGCCGACGCGCTCGTGGCCGCCGAGGACGTGCGCGGATCCGACCTCGGCATCGTCGACATCGTGATCGCGGACGCCGCCGGCGCGCTGTCCGGACTTCCGCAGGCACCGGGACTCGTGGCGGCGCGAGACGTGGTGACGGCACCCGACGGCGTCGTGGGCCTGCTCGCCGACGTGCTGATCGCCGACGACCTCGAGACGGCCCTGAACACCGTGGCGGCGCTGCGGGAGTCCGGCGCCCGGGCGATCGTCGTGACGCGCGGCGGCGAGGTGTGCACCGTCTCGTCCGTGCGTGCGGGAACCGGGACGTCCCGCTCCCGACTGGAGTTGGCGGCCGAGCGGGATGCCGCCACCGACCGGCTCGGTGAGATCACCGTCGTGGCCGACGCCTTGCGCGAGGCTCTGCGCGACGGGACCGTGGCACTCGAAGCCGCGCGCCGCGAGACGAAGGCCGCGCTCGAGCGCCTGCGCGCGCACGACGCGGCCCTCGCCGCGCACGCCGAGCAGGTGAACCGCGCCACCGTGCGCGCCGAGGCGGCCACCGCGGAGTGCGAGCGCCTCACCGCGACACTGCAGCAGATGCAGGCGTCGGTCAGCGAAGCCGAGGCGGATGCCGCCCGCGCCCAGGACCGGCTCGACAGCGCCCTCGCGGCTCCGCGGCCGATCCTAGACGCATCGGCGCGGGACGGTGTGCTCGCAGCCCTCGAAGAAGCGCGCGACGGCGAGATGCGCGCCCGCCTCGAGGTCGAGACGCTGCGCGAGCGCGTCCGCGCCGAAGAGGCGCGGGTGGTGTCGCTGGAGCGGCAGCGCGAACGTGACCAGGCGGCGGCCGCGGCGGCGGCGCACCGAGCCGCCATCCGCGAGGCCCAGCGCGAGATCGCGCAGAGCGTGGCATCCCGTCTTCCGGCGCTGCTCGACTCCGTCGACCGGTCGGTCAGTGCGGCGCGGGTGGAGCTCGCGGCCGCGGAGGCATCCCGATCGGCCGTGTCCGCGGAACTCGACGAGGTGCGCACCCAGGATGCCGGCGTGCGTGCCCGCATCGATGCGCTCACCGAGCGCGTGCACGGGCTGGAGCTGCAGATCCACGAGAAGAGGCTGCAGCTGACGAGCCTCCTCGAGCGCGTGCAGTCCGAGCTCGGGCTGTCCGCCGACATCCTCGTCGACGAATACGGTCCGACGCAGCCCGTGCCCGGCGAAGACGACGAGGAGCCCGTGGCCTACGACCGCTCCGAACAGCGCCGCCGGCTGCAGGATGCCGAGCGCAAGCTGGCGCAGCTCGGCAAGGTCAACCCGCTCGCGCTCGAGGAGTACGCCGCCCTCGAGCAGCGCCACCGGTTCCTCACCGAGCAGCTCGACGACCTCACGCGCACGCGCGCCGACCTCATGACGATCATCACCGAGCTCGACGAGCGCATGGTGTCGATCTTCGTCGCCGCGTTCGAGGACACCCGCACGGCGTTCGGCGAGGTCTTCCCGATCCTGTTCCCGGGCGGCACCGGCAGCATCTCGCTGACCGACCCGGACAACCCGCTCACCACCGGCATCGAGGTCGCCGTGCGCCCGGTCGGCAAGAAGATCGAGCGGCTGTCGCTGCTGTCCGGCGGCGAGCGGTCCCTGGCCGCGGTGGCACTACTGACCGCGATCTTCAAGGCGCGGCCGAGCCCGTTCTACATCCTGGACGAGGTCGAGGCGGCCCTCGACGACGCCAACCTCGGGCGGCTGCTGGGGGTCTTCGAGCAGCTGCGGGCCTCCAGTCAGCTGCTGATCATCACTCACCAGAAGCGCACGATGGAGATCGCCGACGCGCTCTACGGCGTCTCGATGCGGCAGGACGGCGTGTCCGCGGTTGTCGGGCAGCGCGTGGCATCCGCCCGGCCGGAGAAGTCCCTGTCGCCCGCCCCGTAGGCTGGGGGCATGGCTGAACGCTCCTGGTCGCTCGGTCGCGCTCTGCGCGGCATGTTCGTCAAGCCCACGATCGATGAGACGACGTGGGACGACCTCGAGACGGCGCTGATCACGGCGGACTTCGGCCCGGACATCACCGAGCGCATCGTGGATGAGCTGCGCGCCAAGGTGGACCGGTTCCAGACCACCGATCCGCGCGACCTGCAGCGCATGCTCAGGGAGACGCTCGAGGAGCATTTCGCCAAGTTCGACACCACCCTCAAGCTCACCGAGCGTCCTGCGGTCGTGCTCGTCGTCGGGGTGAACGGCGTCGGCAAGACCACGACCATCGGCAAGTTCGCGAAATTCCTGCGCGGATACCAGCGCTCCGTCGTCGTCGGCGCAGCCGACACGTTCCGCGCGGCGGCCGTGGAGCAGCTCGCCACGTGGGCGCAGCGGTCCGGCGTCGCGATCGTGCGGCCCGAGCGGGAGGGCCAGGACCCGGCATCCGTCGCCTTCCAGACGATCGAGTACGCCCGGCAGAACGGCACCGAGATCGTCGTCGTCGACACCGCCGGGCGCCTGCACACCAAGGGCGGCCTGATGGACGAGCTGACCAAGATCCGCCGCGTCATCGAGAAGCAGGCGCCGATCAGCGAGGTGCTGCTCGTGCTGGATGCCACCACCGGCCAGAACGGCGTCCTGCAGGCGGAGGCCTTCCTGGAGCACGCCGGGGTCACCGGACTGGTCATCACCAAGCTCGACGGATCGGCCAAGGGGGGGTTCGTGCTGGCCGTCCAGGAGCGCACCGGCATCCCCGTGAAACTCCTCGGTCAGGGCGAGGGCATCGACGATCTCACCGGGTTCACGCCGCACGTGTTCGCGGCGTCGCTGGTCGAGTGAATCGCGCTACCGAAACGTCACCCGCGGTGGTTGCATAGGAGCATGGCAATCGAGCACGAATACTTCGGACTCATCGAGACGGACAACGGATCGATCAGCTGGAACGACACGGTCGAACTGGGCGATCAGAGCGTGACGGTCGACCTCAGCGCGCCGTTCGAAGCCGATGTGGAGGCGGCCGCACTCGACGCGGCGGCCATGCTCGTGCGTGCGCTCGAAGGCATGGACATCGCCGCCCGCAACGCCATGGTCACCGAGCTCGACAGCCGCACCAGCGAGGTGACGGAGTACATCCTGCAGCAGGAGGACCGCCTCGGCGACGACCTCGAGGACTTCCTCGTCGACATCTCCGGCGACACTCCGATCGACGTGATCCGCTCCCTGTCGCTCATCAGCCTGACGGTGCTGCTCGACGAGTTCGACAGCGACGAGCCGTTCGCCATCCTGGAGTACATCATCGACGTGGATGCGCCCGACGAGGCGCTGCTGGTCAACTTCGGCTCGGACGGCTCGATCCAGTCGATCGCGAGCGCCGACCGGTAGCGCGGCGGCGCTTCACAGCGGGCCGAGCACCACGTGGGGATCGGCGTCGAGTTCGAGCGTCTCGAGCACCGCCAGCAGCTCGCGCTCCTCGTAGCGGAAATGGTTCTCCATGATCGCGGCCAGGCCCTCGACGTGCCGGTCCAGGTCGGCGGGCGACGCCGCCGAGGTCAGGGCGTCTTCGAGTGCCCCGATGAGATGCGACATCATCGTGTGATCCTGCTCCAGGCGCTGCAGCGTGGCGCGCAGCTCGGGGTGCGCGGTCGCGAGCACCGGGAACAGCTCGCCGTCCTCGCTGCGATGATGCCCCGTCAGAGCGACGCAGAAGCCGTGACAGAACAGCACCAGATCGCGCCCGGCGGCCGCGGTCGGCTCGCCCGCGGCCAACGCGGCGCGCGTGAGCGCCAGCGCCTCGCGAAGTCGCGCGTGCACGCTGCGCAACTCACGGCTCCAGGCGATCAGCCTGGTCGTCTCGCCCTCGGTCATGTGAGGACGAACTTAGTGCAGTTCGGCAGACGGCGCACATCGTCGGGCGCGCGTCCACCGGGTCTTGTCACACCGCCTGGGCGAAGGTGAGTCCCTCGGTCGCGATGTCCTTCGCGAGGTGCGCGAGATCGTCGGGGATGTCCCGTCCCTTCGAGATCATCGACTGCGCCCACAGGCGCCCGGCGCGGTACGACGACCGCACCAGGGGACCGGCCAGCACGCCGAGGAACCCGATGCGCTCCGCCTCCTCCTTGAACGCGACGAACTCGTCGGGGCGCACCCAGCGCGCCACCGGCAGGTGCCGGGGCGACGGCCGCAGGTACTGCGTGATCGTGATGATGTCGGTGCCGGCATCGTGGAGGTCCTGAAGCGCCTGCACGACCTCTTCGGGCTCCTCGCCCATGCCCAGGATGAGGTTGGACTTCGTGATGAGGCCGGCGTCGCGGGCCTGGGTCAGCACGTCGAGGGACCGCTCGTACCGGAACGCGGGACGGATGCGCTTGAAGATGCGCGGCACGGTCTCGACATTGTGCGCGAACACCTCGGGGCGCGCGTCGAAGACCTCGTTCAGCAGCGCCGGCTCGCCGTTGAAGTCGGTGGCCAGCAGCTCGACCCCGGTGCCGGGGTTGTGCGCGTGGATCTGGCGCACCGTCTCGGCGTTGAGCCAGGCGCCGCCGTCCGGCAGGTCGTCGCGGGCGACGCACGTGACCGTGGCGTAGCGCAGCTGCATCCGGGTGACGCTCTCGGCCACGCGGCGCGGCTCGTCGGTGTCGTAGTCCGCGGGCTTGCCCGTGTCGATCTGGCAGAAGTCGCAGCGCCGCGTGCACTGCGAGCCGCCGATCAGGAACGTCGCCTCACGGTCCTCCCAGCACTCGTAGATGTTGGGGCAGCCGGCCTCCTGGCAGACGGTGTGCAGCCCCTCGTCCTTCACGAGCGCGTGCAGAGCGGTGTATTCGGGGCCCATCTTGGCCTTGGTCTTGATCCACTCGGGCTTGCGCTCGATCGGGGTCTGCGCGTTGCGCACCTCGAGGCGCAGCAGCTTGCGTCCGTCCGGGGCGGCGGTGCTCATGCGGGCACCTCCGCGTACTCGCGCTGGAAGACGTCGACGATGGTGCCGAGGATGTCGCGGGGCGTCACGTCGCCGCCGGTCACCTCGCTGATCGTCGTGACGCCGGCATCCGTGATGCCGCACGGGACGATGCCGCCGAACGCGGCCAGCGAGTTGTCGCAGTTGATCGCGAACCCGTGCATGGTCACGCCCTTCTCCACGCGCACCCCGATCGCGGCGACCTTGTCTTCGGAGAGCGGGCGGCGCACCCACACGCCGCTGCGTCCTTCGACCTGGTAGCCGTCGACCCCGTGGACGCGCAGGGCCTCGATCAGCAGGCGCTCGATGCGGCGCACGTGCGCGACGACGTCGATGGGCTCGTGCAGGCGCACGATCGGGTAGCCCACGAGCTGCCCGGGGCCGTGCCAGGTGATGCGCCCGCCTCTGTCAACGTCGATGACGGGGGTGCCGTCGGTGGGCCGGTCTTCCGGCTGCGTGCGCTTGCCCGCGGTGTACACGGACTCGTGCTCGAGCACGATCATCGTGTCCGGCCGGGTGCCGGCGAGCACCTCGGCATGGACGCGGCGCTGCAGCTCCCAGCCGTCGAGATACGGGACAAGATCGGGGTTCAGACCCGCTTCGAGGATGTCGAGCACGAGGGTTCCTTCGTCCGTCGGAGCGCCCGTCCGGGTGAGGCCGGCGCCTTTCTGCACAGTGTCCAATAATACGCACACCCTCCCGGCGCAGCGCCACGCTCTACGCTGAGTCCGTGACAGCGAATCGACCGGGGCGGCCACGCGCGTCTTCGCGCGCCACCCTGGCAGACGCGGCCAGCGAGCTGTTCCTGGAGCGCGGATACGACGCGACCTCGATCGCGGACATCACCACGCGCGCCGGTGTCAGCCGCTCCAGCTTCTTCAACTACTTCGCGTCGAAGGCCGACATCCTGTGGTCGGGTCTGGATGAGCGCATCGCGCAGGCCGCGGCCGCGCTGGAATCCGCGGCATCCGCATCCGTCAGCGCCGTGCTCGCCGGAGCCCTGGCCGACTTCGAGCCGGACACCCTCGCCCTCGCGATCGTCAACGACGATGCGATGGGGGTCGCCGAGGAGCTGGTGCGGGAGGCCTCGCTGCGCCGCACGCGCATCTCCGACGCCGTGGCGCGGCGCCTGGAGCGCGACGGGGTCGAGTCGATGCGTGCCGAGATCGCCGGGGCCGGATATGCGGCGGCGGTGCTCTCCGCGGTGTGGACCTGGGCGCACGGCGGCGCCGGGCGGGCTCCCCTGGGGCCCACCATGGCCCGCGCCCTCGCGATGGTCCCGGACGGCGCGCCGGACGCACGGGTGTCCCAGCTGCGCGTGGTCGTGCAGGCGGACGATCTGGACGGCGCCGTGGCGTTCTACCGAGACGCACTCGGCCTCGTGGAGCAGGAATCGTACGACGGCGACGACGATGCCCGCGTGGTCATCCTCGGCGCCGGGCGTGCCACGCTCGAGCTGGCAAACGCAGCCCAGGTCCGCTTCATCGACCAGGTCGAGACGGACGGCGTGGTCAGCCCGCACATCCGGCTGGCGTTCGAGGTGGAGGATGCCGTCGCCGAGACGGAGCACCTGGCCGCCGCCGGCGCAGGGCTGCTGGCATCCGCCCGGCGGACGCCGTGGCGCTCGGTGAACGCCCGGCTGGCCGGCCCCGCCGGCCTGCAGCTGACGCTGTTCCAGGAACTGGGTCCCGAGCCCTGACATCGATCCGGATGCCCCGCCCGGAGACCCGGCCGGGACGCGGCATCCGCTCCCGTAAACTTGGATGATCATGGCTACATTCGGCACGCTCTCCGATCGGCTCACCGAGACCTTCCGCAACCTGCGCACCAAGGGCAAGCTCACGCCTGCCGACGTCGACGGCACCGTCCGCGAGATCCGGCGCGCCCTGCTCGACGCGGACGTCGCGCTGGTCGTGGTCAAGGAGTTCACGGCCAAGGTGCGCGAGCGCGCGCTCAGCGACGAGGTCAACAAGGCGCTGAACCCCGCCCAGCAGGTCGTGCAGATCGTCAACGAGGAGCTCGTCCAGATCCTCGGCGGCCGGCAGCGGCGCCTGCAGTTCGCGAAGACCGCGCCGACGGTCATCATGCTCGCCGGCCTCCAGGGCTCCGGCAAGACGACCTTCGCCGGCAAGCTCGCGAAGCTGCTCGAATCCGACGGCCACACCCCGATGCTCGTCGCCGCCGACCTGCAGCGCCCGAACGCCGTCAATCAGCTCCAGGTCGTGGCCGAGCGCGCGGGCGCCGCCATCTACGCGCCGGAGCCCGGAAACGGGGTCGGCGACCCGGTCACGGTGGCCCGTGACGGCGTCGAGGCCGCGCGCCGCCAGCAGTACGACACCGTCATCATCGACACCGCCGGCCGACTCGGCGTCGACGCCGAGCTCATGAAGCAGGCCGCCGACATCCGCCGCGCCGTCGACCCCGACGAGGTGCTGTTCGTCATCGACGCGATGATCGGCCAGGATGCCGTGAACACGGCCAAGGCCTTCCAGGAGGGCGTCGACTTCACCGGCGTCGTGCTCTCCAAGCTCGACGGCGACGCGCGAGGCGGCGCCGCGCTGTCTGTCGCGTCGATCACCGGCCGTCCCATCATCTACGCGTCCACGGGCGAGGGGCTCGACGACCTCGAGCCGTTCCACCCCGATCGCATGGCGTCGCGCATCCTCGACCTCGGCGACATCCTCACCCTCATCGAGCGGGCCCAGAACGCCTTCGACGAGGCGGAGGCGCTGAAGGTCGCGGAGAAGCTCGCGACCGAGACGTTCACGCTCGAGGACTTCCTCGACCAGATGCAGCAGTTCAAGAAGATGGGGTCGATGAAGAAGATGCTGTCGATGCTGCCCGGAACGGGGCAGATGAAGCAGCAGATCGAGAACTTCGACGAACGCGAGATCGACCGTACCGAGGCCATCATCCGCTCGATGACCCCGTACGAGCGGCGCAACCCGAAGATCCTCAACGGCTCGCGGCGCGTGCGCATCGCGCGCGGCTGCGGCATGACCGTGACGGACGTGAACCAGCTGGTGCAGCGCTTCGACCAGGCGGCCAAGATGATGAAGACCGTCGCGCGCGGCGGGGTGCCCAACATCCCCGGCATGGGTCCCGTCGGCGGCAAGCCGGGAGCGTCCGGCAAGCGCGGCAAGCAGCAGAAGGCGAAGGGGTCCCGTTCCGGGAACCCGGCCAAGCGTGCCGCCGAGAACGCGGGCGCCGTCGCGGAGGCGCCGGCCGCTCAGGGTTCGGGGTTCGGGCTCGGCGGCGCCAAGCCGGCTGCGCAGCCGAGCGAGGCCGACCTCGCCGCGGTGCAGAAGCTGCTCGGCGGTCGCTGAGCGGGACGGCGGCGCGCCGGCGTCCGGATGCCGGTGGCGCCGGCGCTCAGCGCACGTCGATCCGGGCGAGGTGCTCGTGCAGCGTCGGTCCGGCGCGGAATTCGCGGATGAGGTGCTGCACCACTTGACGCAGATCCCCGGCGCATTCCTCGGCGACCCGCACCTGCCGCTCCGAACTCGAGCCTTCAGTGAGGATCGTGCGCAGGCCCGACAGCTCACGGACGCAGCCCAGTTCGGCGGCGATCGGCGCGAGATCCGCCGCGAGTTCGGCGATGTGCTCGCGCACGGCGCGCTGCGTGCCGCTCCGATCGCTGATCACCTCGGCGTCCAGCCCGTACCGGGCGGCGCGCCACTTGTTCTCGCGGATGAACCAGGGCTGCAGCATGGGCAGCGGCCGGCCGGCATCCAGCTCCCGGGAGAAGTGCTCGACGAGCACCTGCACGAACGCCGCGACGGCCGCGAGCTCGGGCAGCGTCGACATGCCGTCGCACGCGCGCACCTCGACGGTGCCCCAGCGCGGAGCAGGACGGATGTCCCAGCGAACTTCGGTGGCGTCCGCCATCACCCCCGTCCCCGTCATGTCGTCGAGGTAGGCCTCGAACGCCGCCCAGTCCTGCAGGGGCCACGGCAGACCCGCGGTCGGCAGCTGCTGGAAGACGAGGGAGCGGTTGGAGGCGTAGCCGGTGCGCTCTCCCGCCCAGAACGGGCTCGACGCGGACAGCGACTGCAGATGCGGCAGATAGGCGCTGAGCGCGCCGATGATAGGCATGACCTTGGCGACGTCCTCGACGCCGATGTGGATGTGGATGCCCCAGATCATCATGTTGCGACCCCACCACTGGGTGCGCTCGATCAGGGTGCGGTAGCGGGTCTTGTCGGTGACCTGCTGGTCGTACCACTGGGCGAACGGGTGGCTGCCTGCGCACAGGAGCTCGATGCCCTTCGGATCGGTGACCCGGCGCACGGCGGCGATGGCGTCCGCGATGTCGTGCACCGCGTCGGCGACCGTCGCCCCGATTCCGCTGGTCACCTCGACGGTGTTGGTCAGCAGCTCGCCGGTGATCGTGTAGCGGGCCGGTTCCGCACGGTGCAGCACCTCGAGCACCTCGGGGGCCCGCGGGACGAGGTCTCCCGTGGCGCCGTCGGCGAGCATGAGTTCCCACTCGAGTCCCACCGTGGATCGGGCGGAGGTCGCGAAAGGCGCCGTCATGCGCACAGTTTGGCACGGGCCGGCCCTCCGGTTCGCGGGAGTCGTGACGATCTGGCAGAATTGATGGTTGGACCGGTGCCCGACCCTCTATCCGGCATCGTCCGACCTCAGAGCTTCCGCCGGGTGTGCACCCCACGCTCCAGGCGATGTTCCCCGTCTTCCCACACATTTCAGGAGAATCGTGGCTGTCAAGATCCGACTCAAGCGTCTCGGCAAGATCCGTGCACCGTACTACCGCATCGTCGTGGCCGACTCGCGCACCAAGCGCGACGGTCGTGTCATCGAGGAGATCGGCAAGTACCACCCGACCGAGCAGCCCTCGTTCATCGAGGTCGACTCCGACCGCGCCCAGTACTGGCTGTCCGTCGGTGCGCAGCCGACCGAGCAGGTGCTCGCCATCCTCAAGCTGACCGGCGACTGGGGCAAGTTCCAGGGCGACGCCAACGCCGTCTCGACCGTGCAGGTCGCCGAGGGCAAGGCCCCGTTCACCATTGACGCCGCCAAGAAGTCGGTCGTCAAGCCCAAGGCCGAGAAGAAGGCCGAAGAGCCCGCTGCCGAGGTCGTCGAGGCCGACGCTCCGGCAGACGCCGAGTAATCGCCGTGCTGGCAGCCGCGCTCGAGCACGTGGTCAAGGGGATCGTGGATCACCCCGGCGACGTGCGCATCGACTCGTCCACCTCGTCCCGCGGGGATGTGCTGGAAGTGCACGTCCACCCCGACGACCGGGGGCGCGTCATCGGGCGCGGCGGCCGCACCGCGAAGGCCCTGCGCACCGTGGTCGGTGCGCTGGCCGAAGGCCGTCGGGTGCGCGTCGACGTCGCGGACGACTGATGGCCGAAGTCAAGGTCCCTCGGCACGATGCTCAGCCGCCGAGGGCGCAGCTGCGTGTCGGGCGCCTGGTCAAGGCGCACGGCCTCAAGGGCGCACTGAAGCTCGAGCTCTACACGGATGACCCCGACGGCCGCTTCGTGCCGGGGGCATCCTTCACCCTGCAGGTGCCGGAGTCGTCTCCGTGGCACAGCAAGACCGTCACGGTGCGCGAGTTCCGCTGGATGAACTCCCACCCGGTCGTCTTCTTCGAGGGCGTCGACGATCGCACCGGGGCCGAGTCCCTGGTCAAGGCGATCCTCTGGGTCGACGAGGATGCCACGGCATCCGAGCCCGAGGACGATGCCTGGTACGACCACCAGCTCACCGGCCTGGACGTGGTGCGCGACGGAGTGGTCATCGGCACCCTGTCCCGCGTCGACCACCTGCCCGCCCAGGACCTGCTGATCGTCCGCAGCGGCGACCGGGACGTGCTCGTCCCCTTCGTGAAGGCGATCGTGCCCGAAGTGGACATCGCCGGCGGCCGCGTCGTCGTCACCCCGCCGCCGGGCCTGTTCGAAGAGCTGCCGTCCGATGACGACGAGCCGACGGGTCGCGAGGTTTCCGCGGACGACGGTGCGGCCGGGGACGACGATACGGAGTCCTGACGTGCGCATCGACGTCGTCTCGATCTTCCCCGCCTTCTTCGAGGTCCTCGACGTGTCGCTCCTGGGCAAGGCGCGCAGCGCCGGCATCCTCGACGTGCGCGTGCACGACCTGCGCGACTGGACCCGGGACCGCCATCGCACTGTCGACGACACCCCCTACGGCGGGGGAGCGGGCATGGTCATGAAGCCGGAGCCCTGGGGCCTCGCGCTCGACGAGATCGCCGGGGCCTCGGCGCCGGATGCCGCGGACGCGCCCACCATCATCTTCCCGTCGCCCGCCGGCGAGGTCTTCACCCAGGCGATGGCGCGGGAGCTGTCCGGGGCATCCCACCTCGTGTTCGGCTGCGGACGGTACGAGGGCATCGACGAGCGCGTCTTCGAGTATGCGAAGACGCTCGGGACGGTGCGCCTGGTGAGTCTCGGGGACTACGTGCTCAACGGGGGAGAGGTCGCCGTCATGGCGATGATCGAGGCCGTCGGCCGCCTCATCCCCGGCGTCGTGGGCAACCCCGAGAGCCTCGTCGAGGAGTCCCACGAGGAGGGACTGCTCGAGTACCCGTCGTACACGAAGCCGTCGACGTGGCGGGGCCGGGACGTTCCGGAGGTGCTGCTCAGCGGCAACCACGGCGCGATCGCGGCGTGGCGTCACGAGCAGCAGGTGGAGCGCACGCGGATGCGGCGCCCGGACCTGCTGCGCGACACCGACTGAGTCGCGCGCCCGACGCGGCGGGTCAGTCGACCCCGAGGAACGAGCGATCCGTCAGCACGATGGGGCCGTCCGCGGTCACCGCGATCGTGTGCTCCGAATGCGCGCCCCGCGAGCCGTCGACGCTGCGCAGCGTCCACCCGTCGGGATCGGTGACCAGCTCATCGGTCGTCGCCAGCAGCCACGGCTCCAGCGCCATCACCAGGCCCGCGCGGAGCGGATAGCCGCGTCCGGCCTTGCCGTCGTTCGGCACGTGCGGGTCGCCGTGCATGATGCGGCCGACCCCGTGCCCGCCGA
This sequence comes from Microbacterium sp., assembly GCA_035564095.1. Taxonomy (GTDB): domain Bacteria; phylum Actinomycetota; class Actinomycetes; order Actinomycetales; family Microbacteriaceae; genus Microbacterium. The sequence goes on from DATMTQ010000186.1 coordinate 14,132, forward strand.
AGTCGGTGTTGATCGAGTAGCCGGCGCCGTGCGACACCTCGGCGATCGCGGCGGAGATGTCTCCGATACGGTTGCCGATCGTCGCCGCGCCGATCGCGGCATCCAGCGCGCGCCCGGTCGTCTCGATCAGCCGCAGGTCCTCGTCGCGCGGCGTTCCCACGACGAACGACACCGCGGAGTCGGCCACCCAGCCGTCCACCGAGACGGCGAAGTCGAGGGAGACGAGATCGCCGTCGCGCAGGTCGTAGTCGAACGGCAGGCCGTGCAGCACGGCGTCGTTCACCGATGTGCAGATCACCTTGCCGAACGGGCGCGCGCCGAAGGACGGGTGGTAGTCGATGTAGCAGGATTCGGCTCCGGCACGACGGATGAGGTCGTGCGCACGCTTGTCGATCGCGAGGAGGTTGGTGCCGACCCGCGTGTCCTCCCGCAGCGTCGCCAGCGTCTCCGCGACGAACCGGCCGGCCGGGCGCATGGCGTCGACTTCGGAGGGGGTGCGCAACTCGATCATGGGATTCCTCTCGTCCTGTCCATTCTTCCGGATCGCGCAGGAGCCGACTGTGAGGATGCCGCGGGCCGTTCCCGCGGCGGGTTCCCTCGGGCGCACCGCGCGTACGATCGGAGACATGTGGCTGCGACGCGCTTTCTATGGCTGGCTCTTCCCGGCCGCGCTCATCCTGCCGCTCTGGCTGTTTCTCGGGTGGGGCGTCTTCAGCGCCGGCGGCTGGGCGTTCCTGTGGGTCGTGCTCATCGCCATCCCGTCCGTGCTCGTCGGCCAGGCTCTCCTCGCCCTCCTCGTACGCGCGCGTCCGTCCGCCCGATCGGCCCGTGCGGTCTCGTGGTGGGACGTGCTCGGCTTCACGGTCTGGCACTGCCTGACGATCTCCCTGGCCTTCTTCGCGGAGGCGTGGTGGCTGCCGGTGATGCTGCTCACCGTCTGCGTCGGCCTGGGCCTGTTCTGGCTGGAGATCTGGCAGCTCCTGCGGGATGCCGGAAGGCGCCTGTCCGCCGCGTCGGGGGCCGCCGGGCCGTCGACGCGCGGCGGTGCGCACGGGGACGTGTTCGTCATCACCGAGACCGACACGACCCGGCACTGACCGCGTTTTGGTGCGCATGCGCATCCGTGGCAGAATGGGAGTTCGTGCCCTGACGCGCTCTGCCTCAGGGGGGCTGCCATCGACTTCGGTCCGGAATGTGGCAACGGGGCACTCCTTTCCTGACATCCCTTGACGTGGTCGACCTGTGGCGGCCGCAGGAAGAGAAGATCATGCAGATCCTCGACGCCCTCGACGCAGCATCCCTGCGCTCGGACATCCCCGCCTTCGGCCCCGGCGACACCGTGAAGGTGCACGTCAACATCACCGAGGGCAACCGCTCCCGCATCCAGGTCTTCCAGGGCGTCGTCATCGGCCGCTCCGGCGACGGCGTGCGCGAGACCTTCACCGTCCGCAAGGTCAGCTTCCAGGTGGGCGTCGAGCGCACGTTCCCGGTGCACAGCCCGGTGATCGACCACATCGAGGTCGTCACGCGCGGCGACGTGCGTCGCGCGAAGCTCTACTACCTGCGCAACCTCCGCGGCAAGAAGGCCAAGATCAAGGAGAAGCGCGACAACTGACGCGCTCCTGCGTGCGACGCCCCGCGGCCCTGCGCTGCGGGGCGTCGCTGTGTCTGCACCCCGGCAAGGTGTGCGAGGCTGGAATGCGCGCGCGCCGACGCGCACCGGGAGGAGATCGATGACCACCGAGCACGCCGACACTCCGGCGGCCGCGGACCCGGGAACGCGTCGGAGCCGGGGCGGTCTGCTGTTCCTGCGGGACGTCGTGGTGATCGTCGTCATCGCGATCGTCGCATCCTTCCTGCTCAAGACCTTCTTCGTGCGGTCGTTCTACATCCCCTCGGCCTCGATGGAGAACACGCTGCAGATCAACGACCGGATCCTCGTCGACGAGATCACGCCGCGGTTCGGGGGCTACCACCGCGGTGACGTCGTCGTGTTCAGCGACCCGGGGGGATGGCTCCCGGTCCAGCCCGCGTCCGCGCCGAAGCCCTGGATCGTGCAGGCCGCCGACTCGGCGCTCACGTTCATCGGCCTGTCGACCGCCGACAGCGACGACCACCTCGTCAAGCGCGTGATCGGGCTGTCCGGCGACCACGTGAAGTGCTGCAATGCGCTGGGGCAGATCAGCGTCAACGGCGTGCCGATCGACGAGACGCCGTACGTCAAGCTGCAACCGGGGGAGAACGCGCCGCAGCCCGTTCCGTTCGACGTCGTCGTGCCGAAGGATTCGCTGTGGGTGCTCGGCGACAACCGAGACGAGTCGCGCGACTCGCGCTACAACCAGAACGACCCGGGCAAGGGATTCGTGCCGTTGCCGGACGTCGTCGGCCGGGCGTTCCTGATCACGTGGCCCTTCGACCGGTTCGGCTTCATCGGCACGCACCCCACCGCGTTCGGGGGCGTCCCCGCGCCGACCGCGTCGGCACCGTCCGGAACGCCCGCGCCATGACCGTCGTCGAGCCGCGCCTCACGCTCGAGCGGCGCCTGCTGCGCGAGCGGCCGCTGATCGTC
>DATMTQ010000187.1:0-4659 GCA_035564095.1 Microbacterium sp.
CGAGCCGGGCCACCGGGCCGCGCATCGCGGGGTCCAGCCACCGGCCGGCGTCACGCACGAACTCGGGCTGGGCGGTCAGGCGCTCCTGCAGGTCGAAGCCGAGCGCCGCGGTGCGCGCGGCGAGGTCGACGAGCTGGGGCCAGGGGCGCTCCGGGTTGACGTGGTCGGCGGTGAGCGGCGACACGCCGCCCCAGTCGTCTGCCCCGGCCCGCACGAGCAGGTCGAGCTCGGCCGGGTCGGACAGATTCGGCGGCACCTGGATGCGCATGCCCGGACCCATCACGATGCGCGCGGTGGCGACTGCCGCGACGTACTCGAGCAGGTCGGCGTCGGGCGCATCCCGCATGGCGGTGTGCGGCTTCGCGCGGAAGTTCTGCACGATCACCTCCTGCACGTGCCCGTGCTCGGCGTGCAGGTCGCGCAGCGCGACGAGCGACTCGGCGCGGTCGCGCAGCGTCTCGCCGATGCCGACGAGGATGCCGGTGGTGAAGGGGATGCCGGCCCGCCCGGCATCCTCGATGACCTTCAGGCGCACGGCGGGGTCCTTGTCGGGGGAGCCGAAGTGCACCTGGCCGCGCTCCTCGTACAGCCGCCGCGAGGTGGTCTCGAGCATCATGCCCATGGACGGCGCGGTCGGCCGCAAGGCCACCAGTTCGTCGTGCGACATGACGCCGGGGTTCAGGTGCGCGAGCAGGCCGGTCTCGCGCGTGACGAGCCGGGCGATGTGCCCCACGTAGTCGAGGGTGGAGGCGAACCCGTGGTCGTCCAGCCAGGCGCGCGCCTCGGGCCAGCGGTCCTCCGGCCGGTCGCCGAGCGTGAGCAGCACCTCCTTGCAGCCGAGCGCCTGCCCCTGCCGCACCACGGCGAGCACCTGCTCCTCGGACATGTAGGTGGGCTTGTGCAGGGTGCGCAGCTGGTTCGGCGTGTCCACGAACACGCAGTAGTGGCAGCGGTCGCGGCACAGCGTCGTCAACGGCACGAACACCTTGCGGGAGTACGTGATGACCCCCGGACGCCCCGCGGCGGCGAGCCCCTCGTCACGCACGGCACTCGCGCGATCGAGCAGTTCGTCGAGGGCGGGGCCGGTGGATGCCAGCATCCGCTCGATCTCGTCCACAGTCACCGTCCCAGTCTGCCACCCGTGCGTCGGGGCGGCGCGGTGGACGATCGTTGCCGTCCTGTGAGCAAATGCGCGGGCCCCGGCCGCCCGGAACCTGGCAGACTGGACCGCATGGTGTCCCTGCTGCTCGACTCGACGCAGCTCGACGTGCACCTTTCCGGCACCGAGCACGCGCTCTCATTCCGCAAGCGGAATATATCGATCCCGCGTACGCAGATCGCGCGCGTGCAGCTCACCGATGACGCGTGGACGTGGTTGCGCGGGGTGCCCGAGCCGGCGACCGTGATCCCGTCGACCGTCGCGATCGGCACGTGGAAGTTCGTCGGCGGCAAGGACTTCGCCCTCATCCGCCGACGCCGTCCGAGCGTCGTGATCGAGCTCGACGGGCACGAGGAGTTCCAGCGCGTGATCGTGACCACGCGCCACGGGGTCGAGCTGGTGCGAGAGCTCGCCGAGTGACGACCGTCCGCGTCAATCGACGTCGCGGCGCCAGCCGGTGAGCCAGCCGAGCACGATCAGTGCCGTCGCGTATCCGCCGAGCACGAGGCATCCGGCCCACCACACGAGGTGCGCGGAGGTCGACGCGCCGGCGACGGCGTAGATGCTGCGCCCCACGATCGCGTCCGAGGCCGCCCCCGGCAGGTACCGGGTCACGCCGTCCAGGCCCTTCACGAACGTCGCCGCGACCGTCGCGATCGGGCCGATGAACTGCGTGAACGCGAGCACGATCACGATCGCGGCGACCTGGTTGCGCACGAGCGCGCCGACGCCGAGCCCGACGAGTGCCCACAGCGTGAAGGCCAGCACGATGCGCGCGAGCATCGCCCACGTGTCGCTCGAGCCGAGCCCCGTCGCCAGGCCGTAGCCGGCCAGCACGCCGGCCGCCGGGCCGACCGAGACGACGGCCGTCAGCACGCCGTACAGGGCGCCGGTCAGGATGCCGACGACCACCTTGGCGGCCATCACCGTGCCCCGCCGCGGCGTCGCGAGGAACGTGGGCGTGAGGGTCTGATGGCGGTACTCGGTGGTCACCATGAGCGTGCCGAACAGCAGCGGGAACACGTACCCGATCGACGCGCCCACGCTGTACACGATCGGCGCGAGACCTTCGGCCGGCACCTGGACGCCCTTGTTCGTCGGCAGTACGCCGGTCGAGGATGCCGCGAACGTGAATGCCAGCCCCGCGCCGGTGAGGCCGAGGTAGACGACCAGCACGAGGCCGAGGATCCACCACATCGCGGTGGTGGTCTGCTTGGTGAACTCGGCGCGGGTCGCGCGGGTGAGGCTCATCGTGCGCCTCCGTCCGCCGGGGCGGCCGAGTCATGGGTGCGCTCGCCGCTGACGAGCTCGAGGAACACCTGCTCGAGCGAGGGGCCGCGCCGTTGCAGCAGGGACAGGGCGATGCCCTCGCGGGCGGCGAGGGTGCCGACGGCTGCGGTGTCGGCGTCCGCGACCGACAGACCGTGCCGCAGCACCTCGTACTGCAGGCCGGCCGCGGTCAGGGCGTCGCGCAGCGTCTGCCGGTCGGGGGCGTCCACGACTGTGGCCACCTCGCCCGGGTCGACGAGGTCCTCGATGCCGCCCTCGAAGACGAGGCGTCCCCGGGCGAGGATCAGCAGGCGATCGACCGTCTGCTGCACCTCGGCGAGCAGGTGCGACGAGACCAGTACAGTGCGTCCCTCGGCGGCCAGGGCCTGAAGCAGGGAGCGCATCCACCGGATGCCCTCGGGGTCCAGCCCGTTCGCCGGCTCGTCGAGCACGAGCACTCCCGGGTCCCCGAGCAGCGCCTGCGCGAGCCCGAGCCGCTGTCGCATGCCGAGGGAGTAGCCGCCGATCCTGCGGGTCGCGGCATCCGCCAGCCCGACGAGCGCGAGCACCTCGCCGATGCGCGCCCGCGGGATGCCGGACGCCTGCGCGTACACGGCGAGGTGGTCGCGCGCACTCCGCCCGGGATGGAACGAGGATGCCTCCAGCGCCGCCCCGACCGTCTGCATCGGCCGCTCCAGCGCGGTGTACGGCCGCCCCCCGATCGTCGCGTGGCCGCGGGTCGGGCGCACCAGCCCGAGCAGCATCCGCATCGTCGTCGTCTTGCCGGCGCCGTTGGGCCCCAGGAACCCGGTCACCGCGCCCGGCTCGATGCGCGCCGAGAACCCGTCGACCGCGGTGACGTGCCCGAACCGCTTGGTGACGTCGTGGAACTCGATCACGTGACCCGTGGGCATGCTCCCATCATGTCCCGTAGCGTGAAGCCTGTGACGGAACCTTCTGTGCTCGCGCGATCCGCGGCCGGTGTCGGCCATCTCACGCTGAACCGCCCTCGCGCGATCAACGCCCTCGACCACGACATGATCACGCGGATCAGGGCGGCACTGGACGGCTGGCGCGACGACGCCGACGTGCAGGCGGTGCTCCTGGACGGCGCGGGGGAGCGCGGACTGTGCGCCGGCGGCGACGTGCGTGCGCTGTACGACCAGGTGCGCGCCGGGCAGCTCGACCGCGTCGCGGAATTCTTCCGCAACGAGTACACGATGAACGCGCAGATCGCCGAGTACCCGCATCCGATCGTCGCACTCGCCGACGGCGTCACGATGGGCGGCGGCATCGGCCTGGCCGGTCACGCCGCGGTGCGCGTGGTCACGGAGCGCTCCCACCTGGCGATGCCCGAGACCCGCATCGGGTTCACCCCCGACGTGGGCGGCACGTGGCTGCTCGGCCGCGCCCCGGGGCGCGTGGGCGAGTTCCTCGCGACGACGTGCGCCACGATGGATGCCGCCGACGCCGTCTACGCCGGCTTCGCCGATCACCTCGTGCCCTCGGCGCATCTCTTCGACCTGCGGGACGCGCTGCAGACTCGTGCCGACCCGGGCGGGCCGAGCGAGCTGGTGCTGCTGTTCGACGAGACTCCGGAGACCTCGCGCCTGGAGCTGTGGCGAGACTGGATCGACGAGTGCTTCTCGGCCGGCACGATCCCCGAGATCATCGACCGCCTGCACGCGTGCGGCGTGCCCGAGGCGGCCGAGGCGGCGGGCCGCATGGTCGACCTCGCCCCGACCGGCATGGCCGTGACCCTCGAAGCCGTGCGCCGCGCGCGGCACGCCTCCGGCCTGCGCGAGGCGCTCGCCCAGGAGTACGGCCTCGTGATGTGGTTCGCCTCGACCCAGCCTGACCTCGTCGAGGGCATCCGCGCGCAGCTCGTGGACAAGGACCGCAACCCGCGCTGGATGCCGCCGACCCCCGCCGAGGTGTCCGCGGAGACCGTCGCGTCGGCGTTCGAGTTCGTGCCGGCGCAGCCGCTCTGGGACGACTGACGCGTGTTCGACAGTCCCCTCTCGGCGTCGGCGTACGAGGTGCTGCGCGTCGAGTCCACCGCGACCGAAGACGAGCTGCGCCGCGCCTACCGCCTGCGGCTGCGGCAGACGCATCCCGACACCGGCGGCGACGCCGCGCAGTTCGTGCAGGTGCAGCGCGCGTGGGAGCTCGTCGGCACCGCGGAGGCGCGCGCCGCGTACGACCGCGGCCGCAGTGCGGCGGCCGTGCCG
>DATMTQ010000188.1:0-4496 GCA_035564095.1 Microbacterium sp.
CGCGAGCCGCGTGGGCCGTCGCGGCGAGAACGCCGTCGAAGAGGTCCGGCTGGGCGTCGAGTTCCGCGCCCGCGGCGGTCGGCCCGACATCCGGACTGTACCCGCGCGCGACCAGGCGGGCGAGGCGTGCCGAGGGTGACGGCCAGCGCGCGACGAGTCCGTCGTAGAGCCGGGCGATCGTGGACCAGTCCGTGTCGTCCCACGCGGCCGCGGTCGCGTGCAGGCCGGCGATCCCGGCCATCAGCGCGAACCGCCCGGTGCCGCCCTGGAGGGCGCGGGTCGCGAAGCCCTCCCCCCTCGGCGATGAGCGCCGCATCCCACACGGCGCGGTCGGCCGTGGCGAGCTCGACGAGCTCGCCCGCGGGGTCGAGCCGGGTGGACTGCCGCGCTTCGGTCAGCAGCAGCAGGCCGAGCAGGCCGGATGCCTCCGCGTCGCCCGGGCGGATCCGCACCGCGTCTCGGGCGAGCTCGATGGCGTCGGCTCGCAGCCGTGCGCTGGTGTCGGCGCCCGGCGCCGCGTAGCCGGTCGTGTACACGAGCGAGATCACCGTGAGCGCATCGGGGAGGCGCCGGCTCACGTCCGCGTCGTCGTCCATCCCGAACCGGATCTCCGAGTCGTGCAGCCGCCTCTTCGCGCGCGTGAGCCGCGCGGCCATGGTCGCCTCGGGGACGAGCAGCATCGCCGCGACCTCACGCGTCGGGACCGCGCAGACGAACCGCAGGGCCAGCGCGATGCGCGCTTCCTCGGCGAGTTCCGGATGGCACATCATCAGGATCAGCTCGAGGCGTTCGTCGCCTGTGAAGACGAAGTCCGACATGTCGGTCTCCTCCGCCGGCGGCGTCTGCGCCGCCAGCGCCGGGATGGCGCGCGCCGCCGTCCGGGCACGACGCAGGTAGTCCACCGCGATGCGGCGAGCCGACGTCGTGATCCAGGCGGCCGGATTGCGCAGCACCGTCCCGGCGCGTTCCTGCGCGAGAGCACGCAGGAACGCGTCCTGGACGGCATCCTCTGCCAGCTGCAGATCGCCGGTGTAGTGCGCGACCGCGCCGAGGATGCGTGCGGCATCCGTGCGATACGCGGATTCGATGGCGGAGGTCACGTCCCCATTCAATCGAAGCGGCGCGACCCCGCACCACGGGGACGGCGGATCAGGCGCCCGGCAGCTCGAGCACGGGGTACAGCTCGAGCCAGCCCGCGGTCGGCACCAGCGCCGCCAGATCGCGGGCCTGCGCGGGCGAGTCCGCGGTGATCGTGTAGAACCCGGTGAGCACCTCGCGGGTCTCGCCGAACGGGCCGTCGGTGAACACCGCGCCGGATTCGGACGGCGTGATGCGCGTCGCCTCGGACTGCGGGCGCAGCGGGGCCGACGCGAGCACCTTCTGTCCCGCCGCGACCACGGCCTCCTGGAAGGCGCGGTGGCCTGCCAGATCCATCTCGATCTGCTCGGCCGCCAGCACCGAGGGATCCCACTCGGGCTCACGGATGACGATCAGGTACTCGTCGGACATGTCGGTCTCCTTCGTCGTGCGGTGCCGGTCGGCCCGCTTCTCATGGAACACCGATACGACGTACCCGGGCTGCCGAAATCGACAGCCCGGGCACGGAATCTTCCGATCAGTCCTCGGTGATCTCGATCTGGGCGAAGACGTCGGCGTCGATGGCGGCGCGCACGTCGTCGAGCAGGGCCTCGTCGACCGGCGAGTCGACGGTCAGTACCGACAGCGCCTGGCCGCCGGCGCTGGAGCGTGCGATCTGCATGCCCGCGATGTTGATGCCCGCATCGCCGAAGCGCTGGCCGTAGACCGCGACGATGCCGGGGCGGTCGGTGTACAGCATGACGAGGTGGTGACGCTCGATGGGCAGCTCGACCGCGTAATCGTTGATGCCGACGAGCTTCTCGATCTGCTTCGGGCCGGTGAGCGTGCCCGACACGGCCAGCTGCGAGCCGTCCGAGAGCGCGCCGCGCAGCGTGATCACGTTGCGGTACTCGGGGCTGTCGCCGTCGACGATCAGGCGCACCTCGATGCCGCGCTGCTCGGCCAGCAGCGGGGCGTTGACGTACGAGACGGTCTCACTGACGATGTTCGTGAACACGCCCTTGAGCGCGGCGAGCTTGAGCACGCTGACGTCGTAGTCCTGCAGTTCGCCGTGCACCTCGACGTCGAGGCTCGTCAGCGGCGACTGCGCGAGGGCCGAGAAGATCTGGCCGAGCTTCTCGACGAGCGGGATGCCGGGACGCACGTACGGGTCGATCGCGCCGCCGGCGACGTTCACGGCGTCGGGGACGAGCTCGCCGCCGAGCGCGAGGCGCACCGAGCGCGCGACCGAGACGCCCGCCTTCTCCTGAGCTTCGTCGGTGCTGGCGCCGAGGTGCGGCGTGACCACCACGTTGTCGAGGCCCAGCAGGGCCCGGGCGGTGCCGCCCTCGGCAGGCGGCTCGGAGGTGAAGACATCCAGGCCCGCGCCGGCGATCTCGCCCGCGACGAGGGCCGCGTGCAGGGCGTCCTCATCGATCAGCCCGCCGCGCGCGACGTTGACGACGTACGCCGACGGCTTCATCTTGCGGAACTGCTCGGCGCTGATCATCCCGGTGGTCTCGGGGGTCTTCGGCATGTGGATGGTGACGAAGTCGGACTGCTCGAGCAGCTCGTCCAGCGACACCAGCTGCACGCCGAGCTGCTGGGCGCGCGCGCTCGTGACGTAGGGGTCGTACGCGACGACCTTCACGTCGAACGCCTGCAGCCGGGCCGTGATGAGGGCGCCGATGCGGCCGAGGCCGATGATGCCGACCGTCTTCTCGTAGAGCTCGGTGCCGGTGTACGAGCTGCGCTTCCACGCGCCGCCGGACAGCGACGCGTGCGCGGCCGGAATGCGCCGGGCGAGGCTCAGGATGTGGCCGATGGTCAGCTCCGCGGCCGAGATGATGTTCGAGGTGGGGGCGTTGACGACCATGACGCCGGCCGTGGTGGCGGCCTTGATGTCGACGTTGTCCAGGCCCACGCCCGCGCGTGCGATGACCTTGAGGCGCGACGAGGCGGCGATGGCCTCGGCGTCCATCTTGGTGGCCGAACGGATCAGCACCGCGTCGGCGTCGGCAAGAGCCGCCAGCAGGGCGGCACGATCGGTGCCGTCGACGTGGCGCACGTCGAAGTCGGGACCGAGAGCATCGATCGTCGCGGGCGAGAGTTGTTCAGCGAGCAGGACGACGGGCTTGGACACAGGTCTCCCCTTTGGAGTGCACATGCGGGTGGGATGCCGCGCCGCACGCCATCGGGGCGAGACCTCGCCAGCCTACCGTGAACGGGATGGACTTCCATCACGCGGAAATCCCCGTGTGACGTTTATGACGAACCGAGAAGCCCGGCGCCGAAGGCGTACGCGTAGCCGAGGATGCTGAGCCAGAAGACCGCCACCAGCGCCAGCCCGGTCACGAGGATGAGCAGGAACTCCCCCGCCCGCCGCTTCCACCCGAGGGCGAACGCGCCGGCGTATGCGGCGATCGGGAAGAAGATCGCGAACAGCAGCACGAACCAGCCGAGGCCGTTCAGGCCCAGGCGGCCTCCGGCCTGGTACGCGAGGAGCGTGACCGCGTTCCACACCACGTACGCGTAGAAGAGGCCGAGCCCCCCGGCGATCGTGAACAGCAGCCACGTCGGCATCGACCGGTGCCGGGTCATCGAGGCGGACGTCGGACCGGTCATCCCTGTGCTCCCAGCATGAACAGCGGCCACGGCACGAGCAGCACGGCACCGGCGATCAGCCACGCCCAGCGCACCCACGACCGCGATCGGCGCGTGCCGATCCAGACCGTGCCGAACCAGAGCACGGGGGCGAGAGCGGCGAGCCACACGCCGACGACGTTGCCGGCGGCCCACGTCACGGGCGGCTCGCCGTTCGCCGCGACGAGGTACCCCGCGACGTGCGAGACGCGCAGGCCGCCGATGATCCAGCCGATCACGTACAGCAGATAGATTCCGCCGAGGATGCCGGATGTCACGAGTGCGACGTTGCCCATCGGCGCGCGCTTCGCAGCCGCTTCAGGCTGACCCGGCGCCGCCGCGCCTGCACCGGTCCCACGATCGCGGCCCGCCTCGGGCGCCGGCGGTTGCGGCGCTGCGCTGTCCGGCTTGCCGGACGGGGGGCGATGCAGCGACGCGCGCGCGGGATGCTCGTCGCCCTCCCAGGTGAAGGCGTCCTCGTCGTCGGGATCCGGAGTCACGCTCCCAGGCTACCCGGCGACCGGCATCCCTCCGCCGTCACGGGACCGGAGGGATGCCGGGCGGATGCGTCAGAAGACCGGGACGCCGGCGCGCGCCAGCCGCCGGTTGACGACGTGGAAGTCGGCCGGATCGATCACCACCACGAACTGCTGGTCGTCGGCGACCAGCGCGCCATGCCACTGCAGGTTCACGATGCGCGATCCCTGCGGCTGCGCGATGTCTCCGTCGTAGGCGATCCCGGAGAACTGGTCTTCGTTGTGGTCCGGGATGCCGAG
>DATMTQ010000189.1:0-9986 GCA_035564095.1 Microbacterium sp.
CGGTGTCACCGTGGTGCTGCAGTCGGAGAACGGCATCCTCGGCGTCGGCCCCTACCCGGACGAGCAGCATGTGGACCCCGACCTCATCAACGCCGGCAAGGAGACTGTGACGACGCTGCCGGGGACGGCGTTCTTCGACTCCGCCCTGAGCTTCGGGATGATCCGCGCCGGCAAGATCGACGCGGCGATCCTCGGCGCGATGCAGGTGTCGGCACGCGGCGACCTCGCGAACTGGATGATCCCCGGGAAGATGGTCAAGGGTCCCGGGGGCGCCATGGACCTCGTGCACGGCGCGGGCAAGGTCATCGTGCTCATGGAGCACGTGGCCAGGGACGGCAGCGCCAAGATCGTCGACGAATGCAGCCTCCCGCTGACCGGACGAGGCGTCGTCGACCGCATCATCACCGACCTCGCGGTCATCGACGTGACCGACGCCGGACTCGTGCTCGTCGAGGTCGCCCCGGGCGTCTCCGTCGACGAAGTGCGGGCCGCGACCGAGCCGACGCTGCTGGTCTCGGACGCGCTTAGGCTGGAGGCATGAACACCGACGACGTCGTCATCGTTGCCGCCGCCCGCACGCCCCAGGGACGCCTGAAGGGCGCGCTGTCGGCGCTGTCCGCACCGCAGCTCGGAAGCATCGCGATCCGCGGTGCCCTGGACCAGGGCGGCATCCCGGCCGACGCCGTCGACGCCGTGATCGTCGGCCAGGTGCTGCCGGCGGGGTCCGGGCAGAACCCGGCGCGGCAAGCCGCGATCGGCGCGGGCATCCCCTGGAACGTCCACTCGGCCGGAGTCAACAAGGTGTGCCTTTCCGGTCTCACCGCGGTCATCGACGCGGCACGCATGATCGCCGTCGGAGATGCGCGGGTCGTCGTCGCGGCCGGCATGGAGTCGATGTCCCAGGCTCCGCACCTTCTCGTCGGTTCCCGCACCGGCTGGCAGTACGGCAGCGTGGAGGTGCTCGACCACATGGCCTACGACGGCCTCACCGACGCGTACGACCGCGAGAGCATGGGGGCGTCGACCGAGCGACTGAACGCCGAGTACGAGGTGACGCGCGCGGATCAGGATGCCGTCGCGGCGCGCTCGCACCAGCGGGCCGCCGCCGCGCAGGCGGCGGGGATCTTCGACGCCGAGATCGTGCCCGTGCCGATTCCGCAGCGCAAGGGCGACCCGGTCACCGTGAGCGCCGACGAAGGCGTGCGGGCGGAGACCACCGTGGACACGCTCGCCGGGCTGCGGCCGGCGTTCGCCGAGGGCGGGTCGATCACCGCGGGGAACTCGTCGCAGATCTCGGACGGCGCATCCGCGGTCGTGCTCACGACGCGCTCGCACGCCGACGAGCAGGGCTGGCCGGTGCTGGCCGTCATCGGGGCATCCGGCCAGGTCGCCGGTCCCGACAACTCGCTGCACGCCCAGCCGTCCCACGCGATCCGCCGGGCCTGCGACAAGGCCGGCATCGAGCCCGCCGACCTCGACTTCGTCGAGATCAACGAGGCGTTCGGCGCGGTCGTCGCACGCTCGCAGCGGGAGCTCGGACTCGGCGACGACGTCGTCAACATCCACGGTGGCGGCATCGCCATCGGGCATCCGATCGGCGCATCCGGCAACCGCCTCGTCGTCCACGCCGTCCATGAACTTGTCCGCCGCGGCTCAGGCACAGCGGCCGTCGCCCTGTGCGGCGGCGGCGGACAGGGCGACGCCCTCATCGTCACACGCTGAGTCTTCCGGCGCGCGGGCCGCGTGCCGTAGCCTCGGCGCATGAGGATCTCCGCGCTCACCGAGTCCGATCGCGCCGACTGGGAGCCGCTCTGGCAGGGATACCTCACGTTCTATGAGACGGGACTCGCCGCAGCGGTGACGGATGCCACCTTCGCGCGCCTCGTGGCCGGGGACGGCATGCACGGCGCGATCGCACGCGACGACGACGGGCACGCGATCGGATTCGTGAACTGGCTGCCGCAGTCGTCGACGTGGACCCGGGGCTCGTACTGCTACCTCGAGGACCTCTTCGTCGCTCCGGACGTGCGCGGCGGAGGCGTCGGGCGCGCGCTGATAGCCCATGTGCGGGCGTGGGCGGAGGATGCCGGCTGCGAGCAGGTGTACTGGCTGACGGCCGACGCGAACGCGAAGGCGCGCGAACTGTACGACAAGGTCGCCACGCTCTCCGGTTTCGTGCACTACCAGATCACGCTGGCGCCCGAAGCTGTCTGACGCGTCAGCGGCGCGCGGCGTCCGCGCGGCCGGCTCTGGCCACCCGCTCGGCGAGCACGTCACGCCTCGTGTCGACGAGGGCTCCGACGGTGAGCGCCACCGTGATCCCCCAGCTCAGCCAGAGGAGCGCGTGACGCCACGTGAAGGGTTCGTCCTCGTCCCGCAGACCGCGCAACAGCTCCAGTCCGCTGGTGACCGCACCGATGAGTCCCGTGCCGAAGACGTACTTGCGCATGCCTTCACGCTATCGTCTCGACGCCGGGAAGGCACCCGCCCGGAGCCGCTCGGGGCTGCTCCGGGCCGTGGGCACTAGCCTGGAGAGTGCGCCCCCAACCCTGAGGAGGAGAGCGTGGCCCAGGCAGAGTTCGTGATCGTCGCCAATCGGCTTCCGGTGGATCGAGGTGAGGACGGGGGCTGGCGGACATCGCCGGGCGGCCTCGTCACCGCCATGGAGCAGGTGATGCGGGACGTGGACGGCGCCTGGGTCGGCTGGCCGGGACAGCCCGACATCGACGTGGAGCCGTTCGAGTTCGACGGGACGCAGCTGGTGCCCGTGACCCTCACCGCCGACGACATCCAGCAGTACTACGAGGGCTTCTCCAACGACACGATCTGGCCGCTCTACCACGACGTCATCGCCGCGCCGCGCTATCGCCGCGAGTGGTGGAACGCCTACCGCCGCGTCAACCGGCAGTTCGCCGCGGCCGCCGCCGACACGGCCGCGCACGGGGCGACGGTGTGGGTGCAGGACTACCAGCTGCAGCTGGTGCCGGAGCTGCTCCGCGAACTGCGGCCCGATCTCACCATCGGGTACTTCCATCACATTCCGTTCCCGGCATACGGGCTGTTCGCCCAGCTTCCCTGGCGTCGTCAGGTGCTGGAGGGACTGCTCGGCGCCGATGTCATCGGATTCCAGCGCGTGGCCGATGCGGGCAATTTCGCCCGGGCCGTACGCCGGCAGCTGCGGTACGAGACGCGGGCCGGCAGCATCCGCGTGCCGACGGACGACGGGGACACGCGCACCGCGGTGGTGCGCTCGTTCCCGATCTCGATCGACACGGCGCGCTACGAGGAGCTGGCGCGCGACCCGGAGGTGCGGGCGCGCGCCGCAGAGATCCGCGCGAGCCTCGGCAACCCGCACCGCATCGTGCTCGGAGTGGATCGCCTCGACTACACCAAGGGCATCCGGCATCGGATGAAGGCCTTCGGGGAGCTGCTCCAGGACGGCCGGCTGAGCGTCGAGGACGTCACCCTCGTGCAGGTCGCGAGCCCCAGCCGTGAGCGCGTCGAGACGTACATCCAGCTCCGCGACGAGATCGAGCTGACCGTGGGCCGCATCAACGGCGACATGGACACCATGGGGCACACCGCGATCCGCTACCTTCACCAGACGTTCCCGCGCGAGGAGATGGTCGCGCTGTTCCTGGCCGCCGACGTCATGCTCGTCACCGCCCTGCGGGACGGCATGAATCTGGTCGCCAAGGAGTATGTGGCATCCCGCGTGGACAACCGCGGGGTGCTCATCCTGAGCGAGTTCACCGGCGCCGCGGACGAGCTCGGAAGTGCGGTGCGGGTGAACCCTCACGACATCGAGGGCGTGAAGGACGCCATCCTGCGCGCGCTCGAGATGACGCCGGCCGAGCAGGGACGCCGGATGCGGGCCCTGCGGCGTCGCGTGCACGATCACGACGTGCAGGCCTGGTCGCGCGACTTCCTCGCCGCTCTCGAGCGCACCCGGGATGAGCCGTGACCGCAGCCGACACCGCGCTCGACCACCTCGTCGAGACGCCGCGCCTGCTCGTCGCCCTGGACTTCGACGGAACGCTCTCCCCGCTCGTGGCGGAGCCCATGGCCGCGCGCATGCACGACGCGGCACGCGCCGCCGTGACCGCGCTCGCGGCGGCGCCCGACACCACGGTCGCTCTCGTCTCCGGGCGGAGCCTCGCCGACCTGCGCGTGATCGCGGAGCACGATGACGCGTCGCCGATCCTGCTGGCGGGATCGCACGGCGTCGAGTACTGGTTCCCCGGGAAGGGGCGCGTCGTCCCCGCGGTCGACGCGGCGGACGCCGCGCTGCACGCCTCGGTGCTCGCCGAGGCCGGAACACGCCTCGAAGGGCTCGCGGGCATCGGCGTCGAGCCGAAGTCGTTCGGGTTCAGCGTGCACAGCCGTGTCGCCGATCCGGATACGGCCGCCGAAGCAGTGCGGATCGCGGACGACCTCATGGCGAAGCGCGCCCCGGATTGGCGCCGCCGGCTCGGCCACAGCATCGTCGAGTACTCCTTCCGCGACGAGGGCAAGGATGCCGCGATCGAGGTCCTGCGCGCCGAGGTGCGGCCTACGGCGGTCGCGTTCGCCGGCGATGACGTGACCGACGAGGACGCCCTCGCCGCGCTCGGAGCGGACGACGTCGGCATCCGCCTCGGGGCGGGGGAGTCGGTGGCACAGGTGCGCATGCCGGACATCGTGGAGTTCGCCGCCTGGCTCGCGGAACTCGCCCGGAGGCGCTCGGCGCGGGAGCCCGCGGGCGGCCCTTCGGGCGCGGGCGGTCGGGAATAGACTGCTCACCATGAGTCAGGCGGATGACCCGATCGACATCAAGCCCCGCAGTCGTGTCGTCACGGACGGCATCGAAGCGACCACATCCCGCGGAATGCTTCGCGGCGTCGGTCTCGGCGACGAGGACTGGGACAAACCCCAGATCGGCATCGCCTCCAGCTGGAACGAGATCACGCCCTGCAACCTGAGCCTCGACCGGCTCGCGCAGGGCGCCAAGGAGGGTGTGCATGCCGGCGGCGGATACCCGCTGCAGTTCGGCACCATCTCGGTGTCCGACGGCATCTCCATGGGCCACGAGGGCATGCACTTCTCACTCGTGTCGCGGGAGGTCATCGCCGACTCGGTCGAGACGGTGGTCATGGCCGAGCGCCTGGACGGCACCGTGCTGCTCGCCGGCTGCGACAAGTCCATCCCGGGCATGCTCATGGCGAGCGCCCGCCTCGATCTGTCGAGCGTCTTCCTGTACGCCGGCTCGATCGCGCCCGGCTGGGTGAAGCTCTCCGACGGCACCGAGAAGGAGATCACGATCATCGACTCCTTCGAGGGAGTCGGCGCCTGCCGCGCGGGGCGCATGTCCGAGGCCGACCTGAAGCGCATCGAGTGCGCGTTCGCGCCCGGCGAGGGTGCGTGCGGCGGAATGTACACCGCCAACACGATGGCGTCCGTCGCCGAAGCCCTCGGCCTCAGCCTGCCGGGCTCGGCCGCGCCGCCGTCCGCGGACCGCCGCCGCGACTACTTCGCGCACCGTTCGGGCGAGGCCGTCGTGAACCTGTTGCGGCAGGGCATCACGACGCGCGACATCCTCACCCGAGAGGCGTTCGAGAACGCCATCGCCTTGGCGATGGCCCTCGGCGGCTCCACCAACGTCGTCCTGCACCTGCTCGCCATCGCCAAGGAGGCGGACGTCGAGCTCACGCTCCACGACTTCAACCGCATCGGCGACAAGGTGCCGCACGTGGCGGACATGAAACCGTTCGGCCGGTTCGTCATGAACGACGTCGACCGGCACGGGGGCATCCCCGTCATCATGAAGGCGATGCTCGACGAGGGGCTGCTGCACGGCGACGCGCTCACGGTCACCGGCAAGACGCTCGCCGAGAACCTCCGGGAACTCGACCCCCTTCCCGTCGACGGCACCGTGATCCACACGTTCGACGACCCGATCCACGCCACGGGCGGACTCACGATCCTGCACGGCTCGCTCGCGCCGGAGGGCGCCGTGGTCAAGACGGCCGGTTTCGACGCCGCCGTCTTCGAGGGCCCCGCACGCGTCTTCGAGCGCGAGCGCGGTGCGATGGACGCCCTCGAAGCCGGGCGGATCGACGCCGGCGACGTCGTCGTCATCCGGTACGAGGGCCCGAAGGGCGGCCCCGGAATGCGCGAGATGCTCGCGATCACCGCCGCCATCAAGGGCGCGGGCCTCGGCAAAGATGTCCTACTATTGACGGACGGTCGATTCTCAGGCGGCACAACCGGACTGTGCATCGGCCACATAGCACCCGAAGCGGTGGACGCAGGTCCCATCGCCTTCGTGCGCGATGGTGATCTGATACGGGTCGATATCGCGGCTCGCACTCTCGACCTACTCGTCGATGAGGCCGAGCTGAGCTCTCGCCGGGAAGGCTGGGAGCCGTTGCCCCCGCGCTATACCCGTGGCGTCCTGGCCAAGTACTCCAAGCTCGTGCACTCCGCCGCGGAGGGTGCGGTCACGGGGTAGCAGCCGACATACCATTCAGTTCATCCACCCCCACTTCGGAGGATCTCCCACCATGCCCGCCGATTCCCCCGTGGCTGTGCCACGACCGCCGTCCCGATCCGCCGCCGCGCCCGTGCTGACCGGTGCGCAGGCTGTCGTCCGGTCCCTGGAACTGCTCGGCGTCACCGATGTCTTCGGTCTGCCGGGCGGTGCGATCATGCCCGTGTACGACCCGCTCATGGATGCGGAGTCGGTGCGGCACATCCTCGTCCGTCATGAGCAGGGTGCAGGACACGCCGCCCAGGGCTACGCTTCGGCATCCGGCAAGACCGGCGTCGCGATCGCGACCTCGGGCCCCGGCGCGACGAACCTCGTCACCGCGATCGCCGACGCATACATGGACTCCGTGCCGATCGTCTGCATCACCGGACAGGTGTTCTCGACGCTGATGGGCACGGACGCCTTCCAGGAGGCCGACATCGTCGGCATCACGATGCCGATCACGAAGCACTCGTTCCTCGTCAAGCGTGCCGAGGACATCCCCGGCGCGATCGCCGCGGCGTTCGAGATCGCATCGACGGGCCGTCCCGGTCCGGTTCTGGTGGACATCACGAAGGACGCGCAGCAGACCGAGGCGCCGTTCGTGTGGCCGCCGAAGATCGACCTGCCCGGGTACCGTCCCGTGACGAAGGCGCACGGCAAGCAGATCCAGGCGGCGGCGCAGCTGATCGCCGAAGCACGCAAGCCGGTGCTCTACGTGGGCGGCGGTGTGATCCGCGCACAGGCGTCGGCCGAGCTGCGAGCGCTCGCGGAGGCCACGGGCGCGCCCGTGGTGACGACGCTGATGGCACGCGGGGCGTTCCCCGACTCGCACCCGCAGCACCTCGGGATGCCGGGCATGCACGGCACGGTGCCGGCGGTCCTCGCGCTGCAGGAGGCGGACCTCCTCGTCGCGCTCGGTGCCCGATTCGACGACCGCGTCACCGGCAAGGCATCGCTGTTCGCTCCGAACGCCCAGGTCGTGCACGTGGACATCGACCCCGCGGAGATCTCGAAGATCCGCACGGCGGACGTGCCGATCGTCGGGGACGTGCGCGACGTGCTCGTCGACCTCGCGGCCGCGTTCCGAGTGGCCTCGGAAGGCAGCGCGCCCGACCTCGCCGAGTGGTGGTCCTTCCTCGATGGGCTGCGCGAGGAGTTCCCGTTGGGGTACGCCCAGCCGACGGACGGCCACATGTCGCCGCAGTACGTGATCCAGCGCATCGGCGAGCTGACCGGACCGGAGGCGGTGTACGCGGCGGGCGTCGGACAGCACCAGATGTGGGCGGCCCAGTTCATCAAGTACGAACGACCGAACGCGTGGCTGAACTCCGGCGGCGCCGGAACGATGGGCTACGCGATTCCCGCGGCGATGGGCGCGAAGGTCGCCGAGCCCGACCGCGTGGTGTGGGCGATCGACGGTGACGGCTGCTTCCAGATGACCAATCAGGAGCTCGCCACCTGCACGATCAACGACATCCCGATCAAAGTCGCGATCATCAACAACTCGTCGCTCGGCATGGTGCGCCAGTGGCAGACCCTGTTCTACGACGGGCGTCACTCGAACACCGATCTGAACACGGGTCACGGCACGGTGCGCATCCCCGACTTCCTCAAACTCGCGGAGGCGTACGGCTGCCTCGGCATCCGCGTCGAGCGCGAAGAAGACGTCGATGCGGCGATCAAACTGGCGTTGGAGACGAACGACCGGCCGGTCGTGATCGACTTCGTCGTGAGCGCCGACGCCATGGTGTGGCCGATGGTGCCGCAGGGCGTCAGCAACAACTATGTCCAGTACGCGCGCGACCACTCGCCCGCATTCGCCGAGCAGGAGGACTGACAACATGTCGAGTCATGTGCTGAGCCTCCTCGTCGAGGACAAGCCGGGTCTGCTGACCCGTGTCGCCGGGCTGTTCGCCCGTCGCGGCTTCAACATCGAATCCCTCGCCGTGGGCGTGACGGAGATTCCGGGGCTCTCCCGGATCACCGTCGTGGTGGATGTCGAGGAGCAGCCGCTGGAGCAGGTGACCAAGCAGCTGAACAAGCTGATCAACGTCATCAAGATCGTCGAGCTCGAGCCGTCCGCGTCAGTGCAGCGCGAGCACATGCTCGTGAAGGTGCGGGCCGACGCGGCGAGCCGTTCCAGCGTGCTCGAGATCGTTGGCCTGTTCCGGGCATCGGTCGTCGACTATTCGCCCGACGCGCTCGTCGTCGAGGTGACCGGCGACAAGGGCAAGGTGGACGCCCTGCTGCGCGCTCTCGAGCCCTTCGGCATCAAGGAACTCGCCCAGTCCGGCCTGCTCGCGATCGGACGCGGCGGCAAGAGCATCACCGAGCGCGTCCTGCGCGGCTGACCCTTCGACAAGCTCAGGGGCCGGGAGGTCCCTCGAAAACCACAATCAAGGAGAAACACACAAAATGGCTGAGATCTTCTACGACGACGACGCCGACCTCTCGATCATCCAGGGCAAGAAGGTCGCGATCATCGGCTACGGCTCGCAGGGCCACGCTCACGCGCAGAACCTGCGCGACTCGGGCGTCCAGGTCGTCATCGGCCTCAAGGAGGGCTCGAAGTCGATCGCCAAGGCCGAGGACGAGGGCTTCGAGGTCAAGAACGTCGCCGACGCGGCCGCCTGGGCCGACCTCATCATGATCCTCGCGCCGGACCAGTACCAGCGCTCGATCTACGCAGACTCCGTCAAGGACAACCTGACGGCGGGCAAGACCCTCGCGTTCGCGCACGGCTTCAACATCCGCTTCGGCTACATCGAGGCGCCCGAGGGCGTCGACGTGATCCTCGTGGCGCCGAAGGCGCCGGGCCACACCGTGCGTCGCGAGTTCGTCGCCGGCCGCGGCATCCCGGACATCATCGCTGTGGAGAAGGACGCGACCGGCACGGCGTGGGCGACCGCGCTCTCGTACGCGAAGGCGATCGGCGGCACCCGTGCCGGGGTCATCAAGACGACCTTCACCGAGGAGACCGAGACCGACCTGTTCGGCGAGCAGGCCGTGCTCTGCGGCGGCGTCTCGCAGCTCGTGCAGTACGGCTTCGAGACCCTGACCGAGGCCGGCTACCAGCCGCAGATCGCGTACTTCGAGGTGCTGCACGAGCTCAAGCTCATCGTCGACCTGATGTGGGAGGGCGGCATCGCCAAGCAGCGCTGGTCGGTCTCCGACACCGCCGAGTACGGCGACTACGTCTCCGGCCCCCGGGTCATCGACCCGCGCGTGAAGGAGAACATGCAGGCGGTGCTCGGCGACATCCAGTCGGGTGCGTTCGCGAAGCGCTTCATCGATGACCAGGATGCCGGCGCCCCCGAGTTCAAGGCACTCCGCGAGAAGGCCGCCCAGCACCAGATCGAGTCCGTGGGCAAGGACCTCCGTGCCCTTTTCGCCTGGAAGCAGCAGGACGCCGACTACACCGAGGGCAGCGCCGCTCGCTGATCCCCGGTTCCTCGGATGCCCGGTCTCCTCGGAG
>DATMTQ010000190.1:0-3424 GCA_035564095.1 Microbacterium sp.
CGTCGACGCGATGCTCGCGGCGGTCGGGGCGTCCGGCTTCGGCGACCGGGACGCCGGCGTGCTCTCCGGCGGCGAGCAGCAGCGGCTGCGCATCGCCCAGGCGCTCGCCGACGAGCCGCGCCTGGTGCTGTGCGACGAGCCCCTGACGAGCCTCGACCTCGCCAATCAGCAGGCGATCGTCGCGCTCATCGACCGGCACCGGCGCGAGAAGGATGCCGGCATCCTGTTCGTCACCCACGACATCAACCCGGTGCTCGACAAGGTGAACCGCATCCTCTACCTCGCGAACGGGCAGTTCACACTCGGCACCCCCGACGAGGTGCTCACGACCGAAGTGCTGAGCCGGCTGTACGGCGTGCCGGTCTTCGTGCTGCGGGCGGGCGGTCGGCTCGTCGTGGTCGGCGCGCCGGACGCCGACGCGTCGCATCTGCACCCCGACGAGGAGACCCGCGCATGAACTGGCCGGACATCGTGAACGCCATGTTCGGCGGCATCGGCGAGTACGGGGCGATCCTCGCCCTCGTCGCGAACTCGGTGTGGGCCGGTGCTGTGCTCGGGCTCGTGGGCGGGCTCATCGGGGTCTTCGTCGTGCAGCGCGACATGGCCTTCGCGGTGCACGGGATCAGCGAGCTCTCGTTCGCCGGAGCCGCCGCCGCGCTGCTGTTCGGGTTCGACGTGGTGACGGGTTCCATCCTCGGATCGCTGATCGCGGCTGCGATGATCGGCCTGCTCGGCGCCCGGGCCCGGGAGCGCAACTCGATCATCGGCGTGCTGATGCCCTTCGGCCTGGGCCTCGGCATCCTGTTCCTGTCGCTGTACAACGGGCGCAGCGCCAACCGGTTCAGCCTGCTGACCGGTCAGATCGTCTCGGTGCAGAACGCCCAGCTGGGCTGGCTCGGCGGCATCTGCGCGGTGGTGCTCATCGCTCTGCTGCTGATCTGGCGCCCGCTGCGGTTCGACTCCCTCGACCCGCAGTCCGCCGCCGCGCGCGGCGTGCCGACCCGCACGGTGTCGCTCGTGTTCATGGTGCTCCTCGGACTCGTCGTCGCGGTCGCGGTGCACATCATCGGCGCGCTGCTCGTGCTGGCTCTGCTCGTGACCCCGGCCGCGGCCGCCTCCCGCGTGGCCACCCGGCCCCTGCTGCTGCCGGTGCTGGCCGCCGTGTTCGGTGTGGTGTCGGCGGTGGGCGGCATCCTGCTCGCCGTCGCCGGGACGCTGCCGGTCAGCCCGTACATCACGACGATCTCGTTCGTGATCTACCTCGTGTGCCGCGGCATCGGCGCCCGCCGCGACCGCGTCGCCCGCAGCCTGGTCTGAGCGCCGCGCCGGCGGCCGTGAGGCGGAGCACGGGGATCCGTCACGAGCGGCCCCTTCTGCCGTGCGTTCGTGACGGATGCGCGGACGGCTGCGGTGCGGGGCGCCGGGGGATCCGTCACGATCGCCCCCATGTGCCGTGCATCCGTGACGGATGCCGGCGGGCGTGCGATCACCGACCCCCTCCCGCAGGCGCTCCCGGTCCCGGTCCAGACAGCGCGGATAAACTCGCTGCCATGGCACAGCGCAACACCTGGCAGCGCGACCGTGTGCGCGAGGCGCTCTCCGACGCGCCGGGATTCGTGAGCGCGCAGACCCTGCACGCGACGCTGCGCGACGCCAACACGGGCATCGGCCTGGCCACCGTCTACCGGGCGCTGTCCGGGCTCGCCGCGCAGGGCGACGCCGACACGCTGCACAGCCCCGAGGGCGAGGCGCTGTACCGCGCGTGCGCGTCGAGCGGCCATCACCATCACCTCATCTGCCGGTCGTGCGGCACCGCGGTGGAGATCGCCGCGACCGACGTCGAGCACTGGGCGCGGCAGACCGCCGCGGCCCACGGGTTCACCGAGGCCGAGCACGTGGTCGACATCTTCGGCCTGTGCGCGGCGTGCACCGCCGAACGAGCCGCGGCGCAGGCCCGGGACGCCGACTGAGGACATGACGGCTCCGTCCCCGCCCGGCGCCTCGCGCACGCGCCGCGCCGACACCACGGTTCCGCGCGCGCAGCCGGCCACCGCGAAGCTGCGTCAGTACCGCGTGACCCGTACGCCCTCGCGCCGGCCCGCGGGGTCGCGCTGGGCCGTCGCCCTGGGGCTCGGCATCCTGCTGCTCGCTCTCGCCTTCGCGGTGAACGCGCTCGCCCCGGCAGCCATGCCCGCTCTGCCGACGCGGGTGCAGGACGGCCTGACCCTGTCGATCAGCGTGCTGCTGGAGTCGCTGCCGTTCGTCGGGCTCGGCGTGATCCTGTCGATCGTCGTGCAGGTGTGGGTGCCGCCGGGCGCCATCGAGCGGATGCTGCCGCGCGCGCCCTGGGCGCGGCGGGCCGTGCTGTCACTGCTCGGCATGATCGTGCCGGTGTGCGAGTGCGGCAACGTGCCCTTCGCGCGCGGACTGCTGATGCGCGGCATCAGCGTGCCCGAGACGCTCACGTTCCTGGTGGCCGCACCCATCGTCAACCCGATCGTGATCATCACGACGTACCAGGCGTTCGGGTTCTCGGACGGCATCCTCGTGTCGCGCCTCGTCGGCGGCTACCTCATCGCGAACCTCGTCGGCTGGGTCTACAGCCGTCACCCCGGCACGGATGCGCTGCTGACCCGCCGGTTCCTCGACACGTGCGACGTGGTCACCCACGAACCCGGCGGCAAGTGGACGCGCAGCCTCGCCCAGTTCATCGTGGAGCTGCGCGCGGTCATGCCCGCCCTCGTGATCGGGTCCGCGGTCGCGGGGGCGGTGCAGGTGCTCATCCCGCGCGATGCGCTGCTCGCGATCGGCTCCAGCCCGGTGCTGTCGATCGTCGCGATGATCCTGCTCGCGATGATCGTCTCGATCTGCTCCAACGTGGACGCCTTCTTCGCGCTGTCGTTCGCCTCGACGTTCACGCCCGGCTCGATCGTCGCGCTGCTGGTCGTCGGACCGCTCGTCGACGTGAAGATGCTCGCCCTGCTGCGCACGACGTTCACCGCGCGGGTGCTCGCCGGCATGGTGGTGCTGGTGGTGCTCGCCGCCTTCGCGCTCGCGGTGGGGGTGAACCTCGTTGCGTAAGACGTGGATCGGCTACCGGTGGCTGGGTCTGGGCCTCGCGGCGACGCTTGCCGTCGTCACGCTGACGCTGTGGGCGACCGGCCGCCTCGCGCTGTACCTCAACCCGTCGTCGGACTGGTTCGCGGTGCCGATGGCGGTGCTGCTGCTGGCCGGCGCGGTGCTGAGCTTCCTGCTGCCGCTGGGTTCCGAGGCCGACCACGGCCACGATCACGGCGGTCCGGATGCCGCTCACGAGCACGATCACGCCCATGACCACGACCGCGGGCCTGCGCCCGCGCGTCGTCCCGCGCTGGGCGCGACGCTCGCCGTCACGGGCGGCGTCGCGGCGACCGTCGTCGTCGCC
>DATMTQ010000191.1:0-13769 GCA_035564095.1 Microbacterium sp.
GTTGGCCAGGGTGCGGCGCAGCCGCATCGCGCAGCGACGCGCAGCGCCCTTGACCGCCGGGCACGGCCGCGTACCCTCTCGCCGCCGAAAGACCGCGTTGCCCACGCGAGTCGGCAGCCGGCGTGAGAGTCAGCCTTCCTGCCCGGGACCGGTACCGTGGCGCACGGTGCTCTCCAGCCACTCGACGACTTCGTCGAGCACGTACAGCACCGACTTCCCCACCTTCCGGTACCGCGGCCCGGTCCCGGTGTGCCGCCAGTAGGCGAGCTTCGCCGTGTTCAGCGTCGGCAGCGCCTCCGCCAGCTCGTCGGGCGTCAAATACCGGTGCGCAAGCTGCGCCTCGATGTCGATGTCCATGACTCACCTCCATGTGCGTAAGAACGTCAGTATTTGACATCGGTCTACGCTCCGTGCTTAACTTTGTCAAGAACAAGCAGTACGTAAGCGTGACGCGGTCAGGCAAACTGAGGAGGTGAAGATCGACGTGCGCACCCCAGAAGGCAACCCCGTGAGCTGGCAAGACGCCACCCACCCCATCGGAACCGCGTTGCGCATCGTCCCCCGGTTCACCGTGGACGCCGAAGACGACCACACCGGCCTCGGCAACACCCTCGACGTCGAATACGACCCCGCCGAAGGCCGGTTCGTCATCAGGCAGGCCGCAGTCCGGTCCCTCACCGGCGCGGAGATCACCGGCACCGAACTGCGGCAGGTGCGGCTCGCGGAGATCGTGCAGCAGGCCTCCCCGCACTGCGTCGCGTTCGCCCTCGACGACGACAGCAACGGCGCCATCACCGCCGCCGACGTCGCCGCCTCCGACCAGCGCCTCCTCCCCCAGTGGCTCACCGACTCCCTCGCCGCACTCCCCGAGGGCCGCAACCTGCCCGAACCCGCCCGCACCGAAGCCCGCGAAGCCCGCCTCGACGCCATCCAACTCGTCTACGGCGTCGCCGCCCTCACCGGGCAACCGCCGGCCAAGGCCATCGAACGCGAACTCCGAGTCGCACCCCGCACCGCCGCCCACTGGATCCACCTCGCCCGCAAAGCCGGACGGCTCGAAGGACTCGGGTACGCCGCCGGTCGACCACCCCGTGGGTAGCGTTCAGAAGTACACCTCAGCAAACGGACGTCGTTATCGCGTCCGATACGAGACTCCCGAGCATCGGCAGACGGAACGCCGGGGCTTTCTGACCAAACGCGATGCCGAGGAGTTCCTCGCGAGCGTCGAGGTCTCCAAGATGCGCGGCGACTTCGTCGATCCGGCCCGTTCCCGTGCGACGGTGCGAGATGTCGCCGAGGAGTGGTTCAGCGGTCAGGTGCAGCTGAAGCCGAGCACCCGGGCCGGCTATCGACACCAACTGGACAAGCACATCCTGCCCCGATGGGGCGACGCCCGGCTTGCGTCCGTTCGTCACGGCGAGATCCAGGCGTGGGTGGGTGAGCTCTCCGCCACGCGCGCCCCGCAGACGGTGCGCAATGCGTTCGCCGTCCTCGCGCTCGTGTTCAACTATGCGGTCCGTGACACCCGCATCGTCCGCAGTCCCGCAGCTGGCATCCTCCTTCCCCGCCACACCCGTGCGCAGCGCGGGTATCTCACGCACGGCCAAGTTCGACGCCTCGCGGTCGAATGCGGCCCGTACGGCGGATTCATCCTGTTCCTGTCGTACACGGGACTCCGGTGGGGCGAGGCGACGGCCTTGCGAGTCAGAGACATCGATCTGTCCCGCCGCCGCATCGAGGTCGCGCGCGCTGTCACGGAGCCGGGCGGGAAGCTCGTCTTCGGAACTCCGAAGTCCCACGCGTGTCGCTCCGTGCCCTTCCCGACCCTGCTCTTGCCAGTACTCAGAGCACAGATGGCGAATCATGCTCCGGACGACCTCCTCTTCCGATCCCCCGATGGTGGGGTGCTCCGGAATGGAAACTTCCGTCGCCGCGTGCTCGAGCCGGCGTTGAAGCGGATCCACACCGGCTACACGACGCTCGAGGGAACGATCGTCCCGCCGGACCCGAGCTTCCCGGTCGTCACTCCACACGATCTCCGTCACACGGCGGCATCGCTGGCGATCTCAGCAGGCGCCAACGTCAAAGCAGTCCAGCGGATGCTCGGCCGTGCGTCGGCCACCATGACGCTCGACGTCTACGCAGACCTGTTTCCCGACGATCTCGACTCCGTCTCAACAGCACTCGACGCCGCAGCCAGCGCTCAGCTGCACGCGACGCGCCCGGCGGCCACCGACAGGCCACAGCCCGGAATGTGAACCGCGCTTCACACGGGAGGGCTCCGCTGCACGCGACGCGCCCGGCGGCCCGAATCGGCCTTGTTCAGCCCGTCTCAGATTGTTGCGTGCAGGCATGCCCGAATTCGATTAAGGGCAAATTAAGGGCAAGCGGCCATTTCAGGCCGTTCCGCACTCGCCTCAAACGCAAGAAATCCCAGGCTTGACCTGGGATTTCTTTCTGTGCCCCCGACAGGAATCGAACCTGCGACCTTTGGTACCGGAAACCAACGCTCTATCCCCTGAGCTACGGAGGCGTACCGGACGAGACTACCAGTCCGCGAAGCCTCCTCCTGACGCCGGCGCCGCCGCCGGGTGTGTCCAACATCCGCTGCCGGCGGATGTATCTTCCGGCCGGCTCGCACCTCCTCCTCTGTGACGGCACGGACGCCCGCGACCGCCTTTCACGACGAGGCTTCGGGAGTATCCGATGGAAGACGACGAGAAGCACTGGATCCCGCTGGGGACGCGCCGCGGCCGTCTCACGGTCGCCGCGATCACCGCCGTCGCCGGCGTCGGCGCCGCCGCGTTCAGCCTGTGGGGTCGCGCGCGCGTCGGCTCCCTGACCGCGGTGCTCGATCCCGTCGAGGTGCTCCTCGGCCGCTCCGGCGATCGCGTCGCCACGGCGCTCGCGTTCAACGCCGTCATCCTGTCCCTCGCCGGCATCGGCCTGCTCGGCGGATCGCTGCTCGCGATGAGCCTCATCCGCCACCGTGCCGGCCGCCACTACGCGCAGTTCGGGGTGCTCGCCGCGCTGACGGTCATCGTGGCGGGGCTCGCGAAGGACACCCTCCGTCTGACGCTGCCCGCGTCGGGCGCCACTCCCCTCTGGTACGGCACGGCCGGCAACTGGGAGACCGCGCTCGCCATGCTCGTCGTCAGCGCGCAGGTGGTGGCGTGGCCGGTCGCGGTCGTCGGATTCGGCATGACCGTCGGGCGCAGCTGGCCATGGTCCCGGTCGCAGCACACGCTGACTGCCGACGACGTGCGCCCTCCGCTCGCCCTGACGAGGCGGGATGCCCCCGAGCCGACCGGCGACGAGACTCCCGTGCCGAGCCGCAACACGAGCTGGGCGCGTGGGTTCAACGTGCCCGAGAGCGAGGACATCCTCGCCCGCTTGCAGGCATCCGAACCCGTCGTGGGAGTGTGCCTGTCCGGCGGCGGCGTCCGCGCCGGATCGCTCGCCCTCGGCGTGCTGCAGGCGCCCGCGATGCGCGAGAAGCTGCTGGGCGCCGACTTCGTCGTGTCGGTCTCCGGCGGCGGCTATATCGCCGGGGCGTTCCAGCAGGCGCTGTCGGACGCAGAGCATCCGGATGCCGGTGACTGGGCGGTCGTGCGCGACCCGGCATCCGTGCTCATGCCCGGCACCGCGGAAGAGGACTTCGTGCGCCGCCACGCGAGCTATCTGGCGAACACACCCGGACAGCTCCTGCACGCCCTCGCCCGGATCGCCGCGCACCTGGTCATCACGATGGCGCTCGTGTTCGCGCCGGCCGTCGCCGTCGGCGTCGCGCTCGGCCTGCTGTACCGCGGCCGCATCACCTCAGTCAACACGGGCTCCACGATCGCGGCCGCCGTGCGCGGCGCGCTGCCCTCCTCGTTGACCTGGGTCGTGATCGCCGTCGCGATCCCGGTCGCGGCTGCGGGGCTGTGCGCGTTGCTGGCCTGGTGGGGAATCGCGCCCAAGCAGCTGCGCCGGGCCGCCGCGTGCTTCGGCCTGTTCGCCCTGGTGACCGCGGTGGTGACCGTCGGCGTCCCGGCGCTGATCGGTCTGGCGGGCGGCATCATGGACGGCTCCAAGACCGCGGGTCAGGTGGCCGCGACCTCCTTCTGGGGCATCCTCGGCACCTACGCCGTCAGCCTCGTCTCGATCGGCCGCGTGACGGCGGCACGCATGTCGAAGGGGCCGTCGTGGCTCCACAAGGTCGCCAGCGCGCCGGGCGCGGTGATCAACATGCTGCTGGTCGTGGTCGTGCTCGTGGTCGCCACCGCGGCCTGGCTGCTGCTGGCCGGCGGGGCCGCGGCGGCGACGATCGACAGCGTGCAGGCCGGGGACCTGTCCGTGCCGATCGGCTCCGCGGCCTCGGCGGTTCTCATCGTCGTGTTCGCGGTCGTGATCGGCGGATTCGTCGACGAAACCCGCCTGAGCCTGCATCCCTTCTACCGCGCCCGGCTCGCGTCCGCGTTCGCCGTGCGCCGCGTCAGCCGCGGCGGTGTCGACGTCGCGGTCGCCTACGACCCGGACACCCGCACCAGCCTGTCGACCTACGGCCGACGACCGCTCGACGGCGAGCGCAAGGCCGCCTTCCCGCAGGTGATCTTCGCGGCATCCGCCACCATCGGCGGCGCCCGCACGCCCGCCGGAAACAACCGCGTCTCGTACACGTTCAGCGGGGACTGGATCGGCGGACCCGAGGTCGGGTACGTGCGCGCCGAGGCTCTGGAGCGGATCAGCCCCAAGCACATCGAGCGCGACCTGACCGTGCAGGGCGCCGTCGCGATCTCCGGAGGTGCGATCTCCGCCTCCGGCGGCGGCCAGGGCTCGCCCTGGTACGGCACGCTGTTCGCCCTGTCGGGCGTGCGGCTCGGCGCGTGGCTGCCGAACCCCGCGTACGCGATCGAACGCTACCGGGAGGGCATCGACGCCGAGATCGCCTCGCGCAATCCCCGCATCCCCCGCAAGCGCCGCGTCGACTGCCTCATGAAGGAGCTGCTCGGCCCGCACTCCCACAACGGCCCCCTGCTGCAGGTGACCGACGGCGGGTTCTACGACAACCTCGGACTCATCGAACTGCTGCGCCGCCGGTGCACCGAGATCTACTCGGTGGACGCCAGCGGCGAGGTGAACTCCGCCCCGTCCACCCTCGCCCACGCGATCAGCCTCGCGGCGGAGGAGCTCGGGGTGCGCATCGACTGGGGTGCGAAGGGCGTGTGGTCGGCGTCGGCCGGAACCGCCGACGACACGTCCCTGCCCAGGGGTATGGACGGCCTGCGCCCGCGGCTCGGCGAGTCGCCGGTGCTGGTCGGCACGGTCGTCTATCCGGACGAATGCGGGATGCCGGGTCTCACCGGCACCATCCGCGTCGCCCGGGCGTCGCTGTGGCCGGGGCTGGCGCCCGACGTGCTCACCTACGCGCTCGGTCACCGCGCGTTCCCGAACGACAGCACCGCCGACCAGTGGTTCTACGACGACGACTACCGCGCGTACACGACCCTCGGCCGCGCGATGGGCGACCTGCTGGCCACCGCGCCGGCGCCTGAGCAGGATGCCGCCGCGGCCGTCCGCCGGGGGTCGCCGACGAGCTTCAGCCCCACGACGCACGCCACGATCCCGACGATGAGCAGCATCCGCACGGTCGAGACCGACCCCGCCCCGGAGACCATCCCGTAGCCGGGACGCGCGCTACCGCAGCCGGTACGCGAGGTCGCGGATGTCGCGGCCCTTCGCGATGCCCTTGCGCTCGAACGCGGTCATCACGCGACCGTCGAAGCGCGGCGCCCACTCCCCCGCGAAGTCGCGCGCGAAGGGCGCGGCGGCATCCATGACCTCGCGCATCTGCAGGGCGTAGTCCTCCCAGTCGGTCGCGAGGCGCAGCACGCCGCCAGGTGCGAGCGCAGCCGCCGCGATGCCCGCGAACGCGGGGGCGATGAGGCGGCGCTTGTTGTGCTTGGCCTTGTGCCACGGGTCCGGGAAGAAGACCCACAGCTCGCCGACCGAACCCGCCGGCAGCAGGTGCTGCAGCACCTCGGGGGCGTTCGCCTCGACCAGGCGCAGGTTGTGCACGTCGGCGGCGGCGGCATCCTTCATCGTCCGCGCGAGCCCGGCCTTGAACACCTCCACCGCGAGGAAGTCGGCGTCGGGGCGGGATTCCGCGGCGTGCACGATCGCGTGCCCCTGGCCGGAGCCGATCTCGACGACGAGCGGGGCGGAGCGCCCCCACACCTGCGCCGGGTCGAGGTGCGAGCCCGCGGCGACGCTCGTGCCCGCGATCCCGCGCGGCACCTCGATGAGGTATTCCGGTGCGAGGTCGTCCCACGCCCGCTCCTGCGCGTCCGACATCCGTCCGCTGCGGCGCACGAACGAGACGGGCTTGTCGCGGAACCTCCGGGGCGCGTCGTCCGTCGCCGGTGCGTCAGGGGTGTCGGGCATCCTTCAAGCGTACGAGCCCGGTCACTGGGTGACGAAGTCGATGAGCTCCTCGACGCGGCCGAGCAGCGACGGCTCGAGGTCGCGATACGTGCGCACGCGGCCGAGGATCCGCTGCCACGCCCGCGCGATGTCTGCCTGATCCTCGGCCGGCCAGCCGAACGCGCGGCAGATGCCCACTTTCCACTCGATCGAGCGCGGCACCTCCGGCCAGGCCGCGATGCCGAGCACCTCGGGTTTCACGCACTGCCACACGTCCACGAACGGATGCCCGACGATGCGCACGTGCGGGCCGTGCGGGCCGCGCTCCACGGCCTGGGCGATGCGGGCCTCCTTCGATCCCGGCACGAGGTGATCGACAAGCACGCCGTAGCGCCGCTTCGCGCCCGGCGGATCGTCGCGCAGCGTGGCATCCAGCAGGTCGACGCCCTGCAGGTATTCGACGACGACGCCCTCGGCGCGCAGGTCGGCGCCCCACACCTTCTCGACGAGCTCGGCATCGTGGCGACCCTCGACGAGGATGCGGCTCGGCCGGGCGACGCGGGCGCGGGTGTCCGGTGCCGCGAACGAGCCGGAGGCCGTCCGCTTCGGGTCCGCGGCGGCCTTCGCGGCCGGCGCGATCAGCACGGCGGGCTCCCCCTCCACGAGGAAGCCGGGTCCGAGCGGGAACAGGCGCTTTCGGCCGAAGCGGTCCTCGAGCTCGACGAGCCCCTGCGACACGCCGGTCACCGCCCCGCAGTAGCCGTCGTCCGCGACCTCCACGACGAGGTCGCGGGATGCCTCCACGCGCGCCACCTGCTTGCGCTGCCGCTCGCGCCAGCCCGCCGCGAGCACATCCGTGCCGTACCTGTCGTCCATGCCGCCTCCGACGTTCGAGGCTAGCCACTGCGCCCATCGCGAACGCACAGCGACACCCTCGCGCGATGTCCGAGCCCCGACCTAGACTCGGGTCCATGGCGAAACAGTCGATCTTCGGGCGCGTCTCGGCGCTGGTCAAGGCCAATGTCAACGCGATGCTGGACAGCGCGGAAGACCCGCAGAAGATGCTCGATCAGCTCATCCGCGACTACACGAACAACATCGCCGAGGCCGAAGCCGCCATCGCCGAGACCATCGGCAACCTGCGCCTCATGGAGCGCGACCACGCCGAAGACGTCACCGCCGCCGGCGACTGGGGCAACAAGGCGCTGGTCGCGAGCCGCCGCGCCGACCAGTTCCGCGGCGCCGGCAGCACCCCCGAGGCCGACAAGTTCGACAACCTCGCCAAGATCGCCCTGCAGCGGCAGATCCAGTTCGAGAACGAGGCGAAGACCGCCGAACCGCAGATCGCGGCGCAGAGCCTGGTCGTCGAGCAGCTCAAAGACGGCCTGAACGGCATGAAGACCAAGCTCGACCAGCTCAAGTCCAAGGCCGCCGAACTCGTCGCGCGCCAGAAGGTGGCCGAGGCGCAGAACAAGGTCGCCGACGCCGTCAAGTCGGTCGACGTGCTCGACCCCACCAGCGAGCTCGGCCGCTTCGAGGACAAGATCCGCCGGCAGGAGGCGCTCGCCGCCGGCAAGCAGGAGCTGGCGGCATCCAGCCTCGACGCGCAGTTCAACGCGCTCGACGACATCGGCGAGCTCAGCGAGGTCGAGATGCGGCTCGCCGCCCTCAAGGCCGGGAAGGCGCCGGCGATCAAGCCGGGAACGAGCCAGGCCGCGATCGACGCCCCGTCCGCGCCGTACACGCCGGACAACTGAGGCGCACCGTGACGCGATTCGTGATCGTCCCGCAGTGGCAGGGCTCGCCGTCCGCCCGCGGGATGCTGCTCATCGACGGCGCCAACACGATCGCCGGCGACCTGCCGCGCGCGGCGTCGACGCTGGTCGAGGTGCCGCTCGAGGCGGGCGAGACCCTCGAGACCGGCGTGCTGCGCGCCAGCGCCCTGCAGCGCATCCGCGCGCTCATCGTCGACGCCCTGATCGCAAGCACCGAGACCGCCGTCGTGGTCGGCGGCGACTGCGGGGTGGCCGTGCCGGCGATCGAGCACGCGCACGCGAAGCATCCGTCGCTCGCCGTGGTGTGGTGTGACGCCCACGGCGACCTGCACGTGCCCGAGACTTCGCCGTCCGGCGCCTACGGCGGCATGGCGCTGCGTGCGGTGATGGGGCACGGCGAGGAGTCTCTGCGCGGCGGGGCGATCGATCCGTCCCGGGTCGTGCTCGTGGGAGCGCGCGATCTCGACGAGGCCGAAGAGGCGTTCATCGAAGGGTCCGACATCCGGTGCGTCTACGCCGAAGACCTGGCCGCCGCCGACGCCCTCGCCGACGCCGTGGCCGCCACCGGGGCCGAGGCCGTCTACGTGCACATCGATCTCGACGTGCTCGATCCCGCCGAGATCGGCGGGGTGAACATGGCCGCCCCGTTCGGCGCGCGCACCGCCGAGCTGTCCGCCGCGATCAGGCGGCTGCGCGAGCGGATGCCGCTGGTGGGAGCGTCGATCGCCGGCTTCGCCCCCGCCACCGCCGCCTCCGCCGTGGACGACATGGGCGCCATCCTGCGGCTCATCGGCGCCCTGGCGTGAATCCGGACCGGCTCATCCCGGGCATCCTGCTGGACTCCGCGATCAGCCGGGCGGGCATGCGGTTCGCGACCCTGGTCGGCGTGCTCTGGGGCGGTGCCTGGAGCACCGGCCGCATCGAACGCCACGGCGAGCTGTGGGTGTTCCGCGGGATGCCGCGACGCACGTTCCGCCGCGGCGGGCAGTGCGTCGGGCGGTGCTATCTCACCGGCGACGAGCCGCTCACCGCGGCCGTGCTGCGCCACGAGTCCGTGCACGTGCGCCAGTGGCGCCGGTACGGCATGATGTTCCCGCTGCTGTACGCCCTCGCCGGCCGCGACGCGCTGCGCAACCGCTTCGAGATCGAGGCGGGACTGCGAGACGGCAACTACCTCTGAATCGCACGCCAGAATAGACGGGTGACCGACGACGTCGACGAGTTCTCGTTCCTGCCCGCGATGGCCGAGGATGCCGGCATCCGCACGCCGCTGCCCCACGCCGAGCGCGTGAGCTTCGTCCTTCCGGACGGGCGCGCGCTCAGCGCGCTGCGCTTCGGCGACGGGCCGCCCGTCATCACCCTGCTGCACGGAGCGGGGCTGAACGCCCACACGTGGGACACCACTCTCCTCGCCGCAAACCTGCCCGCCCTGGCGATCGACCTGGCCGGGCACGGCGACTCGTCCTGGCGGGAGGATGCCTCCTACGTCGCCCCGACCCTGGCCCCCGATGTCGTCGCCGCGCTCGAGACCTGGACCGACCGGCCGCAGGTGCTCGTCGGCCATTCCCTCGGCGGGCTGACCGCCGCGAAGGTGGCGGCATCCCGCCCCGACCTGGTGCGCGACCTCGTCATCGTCGATATCACGCCCGGCATCGACCCGTCCGGCGACGCCCAGTCGATCGCCGCGTTCTTCGCCGGCCCGAGCGATTGGGCGAGCCGCGACGAGCTCGTCGATCGCGCTTTGAGCTTCGGCCTCGGCGGCACGCGCGAGGCCGCCGCCCGGGGTGTGTTCCTGAACTCCCGCGTCCGCGACGACGGCCGCGTGGAGTGGAAGCATCACTTCGCCCGGGTCGCCAACCGCCTCGCCGAAGATCCCGAGGCGGCCCTGTCGGCGATCGCCCAGCAGGATGCCGTGCGCGACGTGCTCGCCGCGTCGGGCTGGGACGACCTCGCCGCCGTATGCGCCCCGGTGCTGCTGATCCGCGGCGACCGCGGGTTCGTCACCGAGCAGGACGCCGCCGATTTCGCGCGCCGTCTGCCCGCGGCATCCGTCGTGACGGTCCCGAGCACCCACAACGTACAGGAGCAGCTGCCGGTGTCGCTCGGCGAGCGCCTGCGCACGATCGCGGACGCTCCGAGCGGGACGCCGGACCGAAGCTAGGCTGGGTGAATGTCCCGCCGACCCGTCTCCCGTCGCATCGTCGTCGCGGCCGCCGCCCTGCTGACCGCCTCCGCCCTCGCGCTCACCGCCTGCACCGGCTCGGGAGCCACCGGGAGCACCGGCACGCCCGACCGGAACGCGGGCGTCGTCATCCGGCTCGCGCTCGGACCGAGCAACCTCGACATCCGCCAGACGGCGGGCGCCCCGCTCGACCAGATCCTGCTGGACAACGTCTACCAGGGCCTCGTGTCGCTGACCCCCGACCAGCAGATCGTGCCGGCCCTCGCCACCAAGTGGACGGTGTCTGCGGACGGCCTCACGTACACGTTCGACCTGCGCACCGGAGTGACGTTCCACGACGGGCAGAAGCTGACTCCGGCGGACGTCGTCTGGTCGCTGCAACAGCACCAGAAGAACCAGGGCTGGGCCTCGGCCGCCGACCTCGCGTCGGTGACGTCGATCTCGGCATCCGGCCAGACCATCACGCTGACGCTCGCGCATCCCGACACGAATCTGCTCTTCAGCCTCGCCGGCCGCGCCGGCACGATCCTCAAGCAGGACGACACCGTCGACTACAAGACGAAGGAGAACGGCACGGGGCCGTTCCGCCTCGGCTCCTGGAACCAGGGGGCGAGCATCACCCTGGACCGCTACGCCCGGTACTGGGGCGCCCAGCCGAAGGTGAAGGACGTCACGTTCGACATCATCGCCGAGAACCAGGCCGCGATCAGCGCAGCGCAGGCCGGTGAGCTCGACGTCGTCACCGGCTACGACGCCACGCTCGACGGCCAGCTGAAGAAGGCGGGCTTCGCCGTCACCGACGGCAAGGCGACCGACAAGTTCGTGCTCGCCATGAACAGCCACAACAAGTACCTCTCCGACAAGCGGGTGCGCGAGGCGCTGAGAGTGGCGATCGACCACAGCGCGATCATCAAGGCGATCGGCGGGGCCGGCAAGCCGCTCTTCGGGCCGATCCCGGAGCTCGACCCCGGCTACGAAGACCTCTCCGGCGTCGCGCCCTACGATCCGGCCAAGGCGAAGCAGCTGCTGCGCGCGGCGGGCGCCGGCGACATCACGCTGACCCTCACGATCCCGTCGGTATACGGCACGACGATCCCGCAGATCCTGGTATCGGATTTCAACGCCGTCGGCGTCACACTCAAGGTCGACCAGGTCGACTTCCCCACGTGGCTCACCCAGGTGTTCACGAACAAGGACTACGACCTGAGCATCGTCGATCACGTCGAGGCGCGCGACTTCGACACGTGGGCGAACCCGGACTACTACTACACGTACGACAACCCGCAGGTGCAGTCGCTGTACACGCAGGCCATCCGATCCACGAGCGAGCAGACTGCGAACGGGCTGCTCCAGCAGGCCGCGCGCATCGTGTCGGAGGACATGGCGGCGGACTGGCTGTACAACTGGACCCCGCCGGTCGCCGTCGCGCCGGGCGTCACCGGGATGCCGGTCGACAACGTGAACGCGCGCATCAACCTGGCGAATCTCGCCAAGAGCACGGGGTGATCCGGTACGCGCTGACCCGACTGGCCCTGCTGGCGGTGGGGCTGGTCGTCGCCAGCGTGCTGATCTTCGTCTCCCTGCGCGTCCTGCCCGGCAACGTCGCGCAGATGATCGTCGGAACGAACGGCTCCCCCGCCGAGGTGGCGGCGCTCGAGCAGCAGCTCGGGCTGCACCGGCCGCTCCCGGTGCAGTATCTGGACTGGGTGGGCGGCATCCTGCACGGCGACTTCGGGCGCTCGCTCATCACCGGCACCCCGGTGCTCGACGAGCTCGCGCAGAAGGCGCAGGTCACCGTGCCGCTCGGCATCCTGTCGATGCTGATCGCGCTGCTGGTCGCCCTGCCGTTCGGCGTGCTGTCGGCACTGCGGCGCGGGCGCGCCGCAGGCACGCTGCTGAGCGCCGGCGCCCAGACCGTCGCCGCGGTCCCTGTGGTGTGGGCCGGCATGATGCTCGTCGTCGTGTTCGCGGTCTGGCTCGGCTGGCTGCCGGCGCAGGGCTTTCCGCGCGGCGGGTGGGATGATCCCGGCCTCGCGTTCTCGTCGCTGGTGCTGCCCGCGGTGACGATCGGGGTGGTCGAGGGTGCGATGCTCATGCGGTTCGTGCGCAGCGCGACGCTGCAGGCCGTCGGGCAGGACTACGTGCGCACCGCGGCTGCCAAGGGCCTCACCCGCACGCAGGCCCTGCTGCGGCACGGCCTGCCGAACGTCGGCCTGTCCGTGATCACCGTGCTCGGCCTGCAGGTGGCGGGCATCATCGTGGGCGCCGTCGTCGTGGAGCAGCTGTTCGCGCTGCCCGGGATCGGGCGGATGCTGGTGTCCGACGTGACCGCGCGGGACCTGCCGAAGGTGCAGGGCGAGCTGCTGGTGCTCACCGGCATCGTGCTGCTCATCGGGTTCGTCGTCGATCTGGTCCACCGCATCCTCGACCCGCGTCTGCGGGAGGCGGGATGAGCGCGCGGCATCCGGCCGGGACCCTGCGCCGGCTGTGGAGCCTCGGCACCGGCAGGTTCGGGCTGGTCGTCGTGACCGTCGTGGTGCTGACGGCGGCGGTCTCGCTCGTGTGGACGCCGTTCCCGCCGCTGCAGACCGACATCGCCGCGGCTTGGACGGGGCCGTCGTGGCCGCATCTTCTCGGCACCGACGCACTCGGGCACGACATCCTGTCGATGCTCATGGCCGGCGCCCGCACGACGGTGCTCGTCGCCGTGGGCGCCGGGCTCATCGCGACGGTGATCGGGATGGCGCTGGCGCTGCTGGGCGCGCTGACCGCCCGCTGGCTGCGCGAATCGGTCGCGGTGTTCGTCGACATCCTCATCGCATTCCCGGTGCTCATCATCGCGATGATGCTCGCCGCGATCTGGGGCGGGTCGCTGTGGGTCGTGGTGTGGTCGGTGGGCATCGGCTTCGGGGTGGGGATCGCCCGGGTGGCCCGGCCGGAGCTGCGCCGCGTGCTGCACGCCGACTTCGTGCTGGCCGGCCGGGCATCCGGACTGACCGGCGCGCAGAACCTGCGCCGGCATCTGGTCCCGAACGTGATGCCGGTGTTCCTCGTGCAGCTGTCGTGGGGCATGGCGGTCGCGATCCTCGCCGAGGCCGGACTGTCGTTCCTCGGGCTCGGAGCGCCGGTCACGCAGCCCAGCTGGGGCCAGCTGCTGCAGCAGCTGCAGCAGTACCTCGCGGTGCATCCGCTGTCGGTACTGTGGCCGGGCCTCGCGATCCTCTTCGCGGTGCTGGGCCTGAACCTGCTCGGCGACGCGCTGCGCGACGCCACCGACCCGACCCTGTCCGCGCACCGCGGCAGCGCCCGTCGCGCCCGCATGCCGCAGCCCGAGGTGGTCTCGTGAGCCTCGTGGTGCGCGATCTGCGCATCGACATCGACGGCCGCCGGGTGGTCGACGGCGTGTC
>DATMTQ010000192.1:0-6870 GCA_035564095.1 Microbacterium sp.
CCTTGCGGCGGTCCTCCATGTCGGGGCAGGCCGGGTAGCCGAGCGAGAAGCGCGCACCGCGGTACTCGAGCTTGAACAGGCCCGCGGTGTCGGTCGGGTCTTCGCCGGCGAACCCGAGCTCTGACCGGATGCGGGCATGCCAGAACTCGGCGAGCGACTCGGTCAGCTGCATCACGAGTCCGTTGAGCTCGTAGTAGTCGCGGTACTTGTCTTCGGCGAACAGCTTCGCGGTGACCTGGTCGATGGCGGCGCCCGCCGTGACCAGCTGCACGGGCAGCACGTCGATCTGACCCGATTCACGGGAGCGCACGAAGTCGGCGAGGTCGAGGTGCCGGTCTCGTCGCTGCCGCGGGAACGTGAACCGCAACCGGTCGGAGCCGATCGGTCCGCCCGACCCGCCGTCGGGGGCGAGCAGGCCGGGAACCCCCAGCACGCCGGCGGGATCGTCGCCGTGGTGCAGCACGACGACGTCGTCGCCGTCCGACAC
The DNA here is from genome assembly GCA_035564095.1 of Microbacterium sp. Classification (GTDB taxonomy): domain Bacteria; phylum Actinomycetota; class Actinomycetes; order Actinomycetales; family Microbacteriaceae; genus Microbacterium. The sequence continues at coordinate 488 of DATMTQ010000192.1, forward strand.
CACCGGGAAGTAGCCGTACGCCACGGAGGCATCCAGCATCCCCTCGGCGAGGATGCGATCCAGCCAGTACCGCAGGCGCGGTCGCCCCTCGGTCTCGACGAGCTGCTCGTACGAGAGCCCGTCTTCGCCACGGCCCGGCTTGAGACCCCACTGGCCCATGAACGTGGCGCGCTCGTCGAGGTAGGCGGCGTAGTCGGCCAGGGCGATGCCGCGCACGATGCGGGTGCCCCAGAACGGGGGTGCCGGAACCGGGTTGTCGGATGCCACGTCCGACCGGGCCGGCAGGTCTTCCGGCTCGGTGAGCGTCAGCTGCGCCCCGCGCTTGTGGATGCGCTTCTTCAGCGGCGGAAGGCCCACGGCGTCCGGCGCCTCGCCGCGCGCGATGCGCACGAGCGGCTCCATGAGCGCGAGGCCTTCGAAGGCGTCCTTCGCATACCGCACCTCGCCCTCGAAGAGTCCCGCGAGGTCGTCCTCGACGTACGCGCGGGTCAGGGCGGCGCCGCCGAGGATCACCGGCCATTTCCTGGCGAGGCCGCGCGACTGCAGCTCCTCGAGGTTCTCCTTCATCACGACCGTGGACTTCACGAGCAGGCCGGACATGCCGATGACGTCGGCGTTGTGCTCCTCGGCGGCGGCGATGATGTCGGCGATCGGCTGCTTGATGCCGAGGTTGATGACCTCGTAGCCGTTGTTGGTGAGGATGATGTCGACGAGGTTCTTGCCGATGTCGTGCACGTCGCCGCGCACCGTACCCAGCACGATGCGGCCCTTGCCGGCATCGTCCGACTTCTCCATGTACGGCTCGAGGAGGGCGACCGCGGTCTTCATGACCTCGGCCGACTGCAGCACGAACGGCAGCTGCATCTCGCCGGCGCCGAACCTCTCGCCGACCACCTTCATTCCCTCGAGCAGGTGGTCGTTGATGATGCCGAGCGCGGTCATGCCCTCACTGCGGGCGAGATCGAGGTCCGCCTCGAGCCCCTTGCCCTCGCCGTCGATGATGCGGCGCTCCAGGCGCTCGCCCACCGGCAGGGCGGCCAGCTCGGCGGCGCGCTGATCGCGCAGCGCCTTGGTGTCGACGCCGGCGAAGATCTCCAGCATCCGCTGCAGCGGATCGTACGTGACCGTGCCGTCGGCGTCGTACTCGCGGCGGTCCCACACGAGGTCGAGGGCGACCTGGCGCTGCTCGTCGGGCAGGGATGCCAGCGGCACGATCTTGGCCGCGTCGATGATCCCGGAGCTGAGCCCGGCCTCGACCGCCTCGTGCAGGAACACCGAGTTCAGCACCATGCGCGCCGCGGGGTTGAGGCCGAACGACACGTTCGAGACGCCGAGGGTGGTGTGGATACCCGGGTACTTCTGCGTGATCTGCCGGATGGCCTCGATGGTCTCGATGCCGTCGCGGCGGGTCTCCTCCTGGCCGGTCGCGATCGGGAACGTCAGGCAGTCGACGATGATGTCCGAGACCTTCATGTCCCACTCGCCGACGAGCGCGTCGATGAGGCGCGACGCGATCGCGACCTTGCCCTCGGTGGTGCGCGCCTGACCGTGCTCGTCGATGGTGAGGGCGACGACCGCGGTGCCGTGCTCCTTGACGAGCGGCATGATGCGCCCGAAGCGGGAGTCCGCTCCGGCGCCGTCCTCGTAATTGACCGAGTTGACGACCGGACGCCCGCCGATGAGCTCGAGCCCCGCCTGCACGACGGGCGGCTCGGTGGAGTCGATGACGAGTGGCAGCGTCGACTGCGACGCGAACCGGGACACGACCTCGCGGATGTCGGCGACGCCGTCCCGGCCCACGTAGTCGATGCACACGTCCAGCAGGTGCGCCCCGACCCGGATCTGGTTGCGCGCGATCTCGACGCAGTCGTCCCAGCGCTCCTCCAGCATGGCCTCGCGGAACGCCTTGGAGCCGTTCGCGTTGGTGCGCTCGCCGATCGCGAGGTACGAGGCATCCTGATCGAACGACACGTGCTGGTAGAGGGATGCCACCCCCGGCTCGATCTCGATGACCCGGTCGTTGAGCGAGCGCAGCGAGTCGAAACGCGATTCCCCGTCCGAAGGTTCACTGCGTTTCGTCTCGTCGCTGCGCTCCTCGCGGGGCGACCGGTGGGGGGTGCGCACGCCGGCGGCATCCAGCCGCTCGACGACGGCGGCGAGGTGCTCGGGGGTCGTGCCGCAGCATCCGCCGATGAGGCCGAGGCCGAACTCCCGCACGAACTGCTCGTGCGCCGTGGCGAGCTCGGCGGGAGTGAGCGGATAGTGCGCGCCGTCGGCGCCCAGCACCGGCAGCCCGGCGTTGGGCATGCACGCGATCGGCACCGTGGAGTGCTTCGACAGATGCCGCAGGTGCTCGCTCATCTCGGTCGGGCCGGTGGCGCAGTTCAGCCCGATGGCATCGACGCCGAGCGGCTCGAGGGCGGTGAGCGCCGCCCCGATCTCGGAGCCCATGAGCATGGTGCCGGTCGTCTCGACGGTCACCTCGACGAAGATCGGCAGCCGGATGCCGCGCTCGACGATCGCCTGGCGGCATCCGTTCACGGCGGCCTTCGTCTGCAGGAGGTCCTGGCTGGTCTCGACGAGGAAGGCGTCCGCTCCCCCGTCGATGAGCCCCTGGGCCTGCAGCGCGAACGTCTGCTTCAGGTGCTCGTACGTGGTGTGGCCGAGGCTCGGCAGCTTGGTGCCCGGGCCCATCGAGCCGAGCACCCAGCGCATGCGGCCGTCGGCCTGTTCGGCGGCCTCGGCGCGCTCGCGGGCGATGCGGGCGCCCACCTCGGCGAGCTCGGCGATGCGGTCGTCGATGCCGTAGTCCGACAGGTTCGACCAGTTCGCACCGAACGTGTTGGTCTCGACGGCGTCGATGCCGACCGCGAAGTACGCGTCGTGGATGCCGGCGATGACGTCCGGCCGCGTGACGTTGAGGATCTCGTTGCAGCCCTCGAGGCCCTGGAAGTCGGTCTCGATCGACAGGTCGTGCCGCTGGAGCATGGTGCCCATGGCGCCGTCCGCGATGACGACCCGCGAGTGCACGGCATCCAGCAGGGCCTGGGCGCGGGCGGGACGGGCGAACGCCTCGACGTCGAGAGGGAAGCGGGGTTCGGCCATCTGTCAGCCGTTCTTCGCGTCGCGCCAGCGCAGCCAGCCGCGCACGAGGTCGTAGTCGAAGTCGGGCCCCATGAAGGCGATCGTGATGAGCCGCGCGCCCGCCTCGTACAGCGGGTCGGCGAACTCGAGGCTCTGCCGGTGCGCTTCGCTGGAGATGATGAGGTCCGAGGCCTCCACCCCGTCGGTCTCGGCCCAGCGCTCGATCACCGACACCTTGTGCGGGATGTCCTCGGGACGCACGAAGCTGTGCCAGATGTCGGCGTGCCGTGCGACCAGCCGCAGCGTCTTCTGCTCGCCCTTGCCGCCGATCAGCACCGGGATGCGGCGCGTGGGTGCCGGGTTGAGCTGCGCCCAGCGCGCCTCGATGCGGCCCAGCCCCCGTGCGAGGTCGTCCAGGCGCGTGCCGGGGGTGCCGAACTCGTACCCGTACTCGTCGTAGTCGCGCTCGAACCAGCCGGCGCCGGTGCCGAAGATGAACCGGCCGGTGTCGCCGCCCTGGGCGCTGATGTGGTCGATGGTGCGGGCCATATCTGCCTGCAGGTCGGCGTTGCGGTAGCTGTTGCAGTTGACCAGTGCACCGAACTCGACCCGCTCGGTCTGCTCCGCCCACGCGCCGAGCATCGTCCACGACTCGAAATGCAGCCCGTCCGGCTCGCCGTGCAATGGGAAGAAGTGGTCCCAGTTGAAGATGATGTCGACACCCAGATCCTCGAGGCGTCGGACGGCGTCGCGGATGCCGTCGTAAGGCACGTGCTGCGGCTGGATCTGCACGCCGAGGCGCACGGGAGTGTCGAGAAGCGGCATGCGTCCAGCCTACGGGCGGCGGCGGATCCGGTGACCTGTGTGACCGCGGGAGTCTGCGGCATCCGGCCTGCGCACCACAGATCCCCCGCGCGAGCGAGCAAGATGGGAGGATGCCGCTGCCGCTCCCCTCGCTCGACGACATCCTCTCCACGGCCCGGGTCGTCGCGCTGCCGATGGCCACCCGCTTCCGGCGGGTGGACGTGCGCGAGGCGTTGCTGTTCCAGGGCCCCGAGGGGTGGGCCGAGTTCTCCCCGTTCACCGAGTACGGCGACGTGGAGTCGGCGGCGTGGCTCGCGGCCGCGATCGATTTCGCCTGGCAGCCGCAGCCCGCGCCGCTGCGCGAACGCATCCCGGTGAACGCGACCGTGCCGGCGGTGCCCGCGGCGGCCGTGGCGGACGTGCTCGCCCGCTTCGACGGATGCCGCACCGCCAAGGTGAAGGTCGCCGAGCGCGGCCAGGTGCTCGCCGACGACGTGGCCCGGGTCGCCGCCGTGCGCGGCATGCTCGGGCCGGAGGGCCGCATCCGCGTGGATGCCAACGCCGGCTGGAACGTCGATGAGGCCGAGCACGCGATCCGGATGCTGGAGCCGTACGACCTGGAGTACGTCGAGCAGCCGTGCGAGACCGTGCCGGAGCTCGCCGAGGTGCGGCAGCGGGTGCGCAATCTCGACGTGCTCATCGCCGCCGACGAGAGCGTGCGCAAGGCGTCCGACCCGCTCGAGGTGGCCCGGTCGGGGGCCGCCGACATCCTGATCGTCAAGGCGCAGCCGCTGGGCGGCGTGCGCCGGGCGCTGCAGCTCGTCGCCGAGGCGGGGCTGCCCGCCGTCGTCTCGAGCGCCCTCGACACCTCGGTGGGGCTCGCGATGGGCACGGCCCTGGCGGCGTCCCTGCCCGAGCTCGACTACGACTGCGGGCTGGGCACGTCGTCGCTGTTCCGCGCCGACGTCGCCTCGCCCGCGCTGGCCCCCGTCGCCGGCTCAATTCCGGTCGGCCGGGTCGCACCGGATCCGCGACTGCTCGACGAGCTCGCCGCCCCCGCGCACCGCACCGCCTGGTGGCGCGAACGCGTCGCCCGCTGCCACGCCCTGCTGTGACACCCTCCCGGTCGCCCCGCGAGGCCGCCGAAGGCGCCCGAGACGAAACGCGGATCCCGCCAGAGGCCGTGCGTTTCGTCTCGCTCGGTCCCTGAGCCTGTCGAAGGGCGCTCGACGACCGGGGGCGCGGCTCAGCAGAGGATGAGGTGGGCGGCCTCGGCGAGGTGGGCGCCGGTCGCGGCGCGCAGTGCCGCCTCACCGCGCTCGGACTCGTCCGCGACGCCCCGGATGACCGCGCGCACGGCGGCGGTCTCCCACACGGTGAGCATGAGGTGCGCCGCCTGCGCGGCATCCACCCGGAATTCGATGCCCTTCAGCGCGCCGATGTCGGTGATGATCTGCGCGACGTTGCGCTGCATCTCGGCGTCCTGCGCGAGGAACGCGCGCGCCACGTCGGGGTCGCGCAGGGCCCGGATGCGGATCTCGCTCATCAGCAGCACGCCCATCCGGTCGTCGGCGCCGACGTCGAGCACCTGCTCGAGGATGGCCGAGATCTCGCCCTCGTCGAATCCGCCGGGACCGGCGGCGACGAGTCCGCCGACGCGCGCCTGCACGGCGGCGACGCGGTCGGACGCCACGCGCGCGGCCAGCTGCAGGAACAGCTCGTCCTTCGAGGCGAAGTTGGAGTAGAACGCCCCGCGAGTGAAACCGGCCCGCTCGCAGATGGCCTCGACGGATGCCGCATCCAGACCCACCTCGGCGAACACCGCCATGGCGGCATCCAGCAGTCGCTGACGCGTGTTCTCACGACTGCGCGTGGGCGCTTTGACGTCGCTCACTCCATCGCCTCCTCGACCCGGGCGGTGCTCACACCTGCCGTTCAGACTCGGGGTGCGCTCCGGCTCTACGATACACACTTGTATCCGATACAGTGTCGTATCGAAAGGCCGATCCCGCGCTCACCGGAGGCACCGTGTCCACCCTGTTGTACTCCCTCGGCCGCTGGTCGTACCGGCACCCCTGGCGCGTGCTCGTCGCATGGCTGCTGCTGCTCGCCCTCGCCGGCGGCGGGGTCGCCCTGTTCGCGAAGGGCACCGACAACTCCTTCTCGATCCCGGGCACCGAATCGCAGGAGGGCATCGAGCAGCTGAACCGCACCTTCCCGCAGGCCGCCGGAACGAACGCGCAGTTCATCGTGGTCGCCGCGCCCGGCGACAGCGTGGAGGAGGCCCCGTACACGACCGACATCGCCGGCACGATCCGCCATCTCCGCAGCCTCGACGGCGTGCTCGGCGTCACCGACCCGTACAGCAAGGACGTCACCGGCCTCGTCTCGGGCGACGACTCCGCCGCGATCGTGCAGATGCAGTTCACGGGCCAGGCCACCGACGTCTCCCCCGCCACGAGATCCGACCTGACCGCCGCCACCGCGGAGCTGCA
>DATMTQ010000193.1:0-1793 GCA_035564095.1 Microbacterium sp.
GAAGCCGGGGGCATCCGCGACGGGCGCCGGGGCATCCGCACCAGGAGCCCGGGCATCTGCGACGGCATCCGCGCGCGCCGTGGTCAAACGCTTCGGGCACGCGACCGCCGTCGACGACGTCAGCCTGGACGTGCATCCCGGCGAGATCGTCGGGCTCATCGGCGCGAACGGCGCGGGCAAGACGACGCTGCTGCGGATCATGCTCGGGCTCGAGCACGCCGACGGCGGCGAGGTGACGCTGTTCGGCCGGGCACCGGACAACGCGTCGCGGCGCCGGCTCGGGTACGTGCCGCAGGGCCTCGGCCTGTACACGACCCTGAGCATCCGGGAGAACGCCGCATTCCTCGCGCGCGTGTACGGGGTGCCGGCGCCCCACCTGCCGCCGGCGCTGCGCGAGGTGCGCTCGAGCGTCGTCGCCGACATCGGCCTCGGCCGCGAACGCCAGCTGGCGTTCGCGCTGGCGCTCAGCCACAGCCCCGAGCTGCTCGTGCTCGACGAACCGACCTCGGGGGTCGACCCGCTCGGGCGCGCGCGGCTGTGGGACACCATCCACGCGCAGGCGGATGCCGGCCGCGCCGTCATCGTGACGACCCACTACCTGCAGGAGGCCGAGCAGTGCACGAGCCTCGTGCTGCTCGCCCAGGGCCGCGTCGTCGGGCAGGGGACGGTGGCAGACCTCATCGGAGGAGCCGCCGCGGTGCTGGTGCGCAGCGAGGACTGGCAGGGCGCGTTCGCGGCGCTGGACCGCTCCGACCTGCCGATCATGCTGAGCGGACGGGACATCCGCGTCGCTGCGCGGTCGGATGCGCAGGCCCTGCGGGAACGCGTGCTCGCCGAGCTCGGGGGCATCGCCGCCGAGGTGCAGCCGGTGCCGGCGACCCTCGAGGAGACCGTGGTGCTGCTCGACGGCGACACTGCGCAGGTCGAGGCGGCCGCATGAGCGGGCGTCGCCGCGGTCCCTCGACCACGCGGCAGGAGATCCTGGATGCCGCCCGCGAGGTCTTCGCCGACCGGGGCGTGGACGGCACGACGCGCGAGATCGCCCAGCGGGCCGGGGTCGATCCGGCCATGATCGCGCACTACTTCGGATCGAAGGGCGGACTGTTCGAGGCCGTCACCGCGCTGCAGGTCGATCCGGCGGACGTGATCGCGCCGGTGCTGCAGGCCGGCACCGCAGATGTCGCCCGCGAGCTGCTGACGGTGCTCGTGCGCACGTGGGACGCGCATGCCGCAGTGCTCAGCGCCGTGTTGCGCGGTGCCACGCGCAACAAGACCCTCGCGGCGCAGGTGCGCACCTTCGTGCTGGAGCGGGCGGTGCGCCCGGTCGTCACGCGGTTCAGCCCCGACGACGAGATCGAGGTCCGCGCAGCGCTGCTGGCCAGCCAGATCACCGGGCTGATGCTCACCCGCTACATCCTGCGGTGGGAGCCCCTCGCCTCGGCCGACCCGGAGTGGGTGGTCGCCCACATCGCGCCCACCGTGCAGGGGTATCTCACCGGCCCGCTGCCGAAGGGGTGAGGCGGGGGCGAGGGGTTTCGTCTCGCTTCGCTCGCTCAACGACCGGGGATGCGGAGCTGCACTCGCTCAACGACCCGGGATGCGGAGCTGCGGTGCCGCCACTCAGCCGCCGAGGGCGCCGCGGATCGAGTCGGATGCCGCGGCGAGCCGCGCGGCGATGTCGCCGACCGCCAGATCGCTCGCGAGGTAGACGACCGCGAGCGCCGCCGGGGGACGCCCGCGCAGGGGCAGCGCGACCGCGACCGCACGCAGCGACGGGATGACCTCGTCGTGAC
>DATMTQ010000194.1:0-12051 GCA_035564095.1 Microbacterium sp.
CCCTCCCCCGGGACAACCCACCGAGGACGCGGTAATTGCGCCTCTGTCCGTCTGAGTCCTGTATCAGCCGGTCACGGCTCATCCGACCTTGTGCAACCACACCACGGGGGCGTCGTCGGACGCGTGCCGGAACGGCTCGAGCTCCTCGTCCCAGGCCGCCCCCAGGGCGACCTCGAGCTCACGCAGCAGCTCGACCGGATCCCCCGCCGAGACCTCCACCGCGTAGCGGATGCGCTCCTCGCCCACCACGACGTTGCCGGCGGTGTCGGTCTGCGCGAAGTGGATGCCGAGGTCCGGCGTGTGCATCCAGCGGCCGCCGTCGCTGCGCGCGGAGGGATCCTCGGTGATCTCGAACCGCAGGTGCTCCCAGCCGCGGATGGCCGTCGCGAGCGCGGCGCCCGTGCCGACGCCACCCTCCCAGTAGAACTCGGCGCGGCGGCATCCCTGCAGCACGGGCTGGTCGGACCAGTCGAAGTTGACGGCACGACCGAGGGCGCGTCCTACCGCCCACTCGAGGTGGGGGCACAACGCTCGTGGCGCGGAGTGGATGTAAACCACTCCACGCGCCTGTGTGGAAGCCATGGTCTCTCCGTTTCTTCAGGTACGTCTTCCCCTACGACCTGAACCGGATCATCCGCGGCTGTTCTGCTGTGTCGGGCCTATTATGGCCCACCGATGCGACGAATCACAAGCGTGTCACTCCACCGCGCGCCGGAATGACGACCAGGGCGCCTACGCGGGGGCGCAGCCCAGCGCTTCGGCGAGTCGCCGCATGGCCGCCCGGGCGGCATCCACCGTCATGAGCGCATTGCCGCCCACGATATGGAGGCCGTACGCATCCTCCAAAGCGACGAAGGTCATCGCGAGTTCGTCGTCGTCCAATGCGGCCCGGAAGACGCCGGCCGCCCGGCCCGCGGCGAACACCCGCCGATAGGTCGCCAGCTGTCGCACGTACATGAGCTGCACCTGCTCGTCGTGCAGCGCGGATGCCCCGGCGAGCACGTCGAACTCGTAGAGGAGGCGCATCAGGTCGTCGTCGGGGCCATGCGGAAGGCCTCGTTCGATCGCGACGGCCAACTGTTCGCGCGGGTCTTCGAGCGTGCCCACCATGACATCCCGCTCGTCGCAGAAGCGGGCGACGCCGGCCGAATGCGTCTCCACGAGCAGAGCGTCGAGGTCGTCGTAGTAGTAGAGCACCGCGCCTCGCGTCAACCCCGCCTGGGTCGCGACGTCTGTCAGCGACAGCGACCGCAGCCCGCGCTCTGCGCCCGCGGCGATGGTCGCCTCGATCAGCGCTGCACGCCTCTCTTCCTGCCGCTTCGGTCTCGCCACTCCTTGACAGTAGCTCAGACGCGTGTCACGGTTGAAGCATTCTTTGACACATGAGTCAATAAACTCCCAGGAGACCCGAATGATCGACACCCTCGTCACCGGCGCCAAGGTGCGCACCTTCGACCCCGCCCGGCCGTGGGCCGACGCCATCGGCATCTCCGGCGACCGCATCGCATTCGTCGGACCCGCCGCCGACGCGCCGAGCGCACAGCACGTCGTGAATGCCGAGGGCCGCACGATCACGCCGGGAGTCATCGACACCCACAACCATCTGCTGCTCGGCTTCGACGAGGATGCCGTCAGCCTCGAGGGCGCGCACACCCTCGAGGAGGTGCGCCGCCGCATCGCCGAGTTCGCGGCATCCCGCCCCGATCTCCGCTGGATCTGCGCCGAGAACGCGGTCTACTCGATCGTCGAGAACCGTCGCCCTGACGCTGCCGACCTGCGCGGGCTGGATGCCGCGGACCGGCCGATCTTCGTGACCACCTACGACCAGCACTCGGTGTGGCTGAACGACGCGGCGCTGCGGGTTCTCGGCATCCACGACGGCGGCGACATCGCGTGGGGTCGCCCCGAGCGCGACGACGACGGCGAGCCGACCGGCTGGGTGACTGACTTCTACACGAGCGCGATGACCGTGCGCGGGCTCGCGGAGCTGCAGCGCGACATCCCCATGTACTCCCCCGACCGCCGCTACAAGAAGATCCTGGCGAGCATGCGGATGGCGACCGCCGTGGGCATCACGACCGCCGTCGAGCCCCAGGTGCCCCTCGCAGAACTCCCCCTGTTCCAGCGTGCGCTGCAGGCGGGACTGCTCACCTCCCGGGTCATCGCCCAGCTGTTCCACCCGGTGGGCGCGGACGGCGCCTTCCGGCGGACCCTGCGCGAGACGGTCGATTCGTTCACGCCCGACCCGCTGCTGGCGGTCGGCCCGCTGAAGCTGTACTCGGACGACGTCATCGAGCCGCACACCGCATTCATGCTCGACGACTACGCGAACCGGCCGGGCCGCCGCGGGCGCCCGAGCTATGCCGGAAACGGCGGGCGGGAGCTCGTCGAGGTGATCATGGAACTCGATCGGCTCGGATTCCAGACGCACACGCACGCCACCGGAGACGCCGGCATCCGCCTCGCCCTCGATGCCATCGAGAACGCTCGGCGCGCGAACGGCACCGGCGACCGGCGCCACGGCATCGTGCACGTCGAGTGCCTGCATCCCGACGACCTGCCCCGGTTCGCGCAGCTCGGCGTCGTCGCCGCCATGCAACCGCGACACGCGTCCCCCGACCTCGTCGCCGGCACGTGGATGGAGAACGTCGGGGAGGAGCGCTGGGACCGCGCCTGGCGCTTCAAGAGCCTCATCGATTCCGGGGCGACGGTCTCGTTCTCGAGCGACTGGCAGGTGGGCGAGATGGATCCGCTGATCGGCGTCTTCTCCGCCGCCACCCGCGCCACGCTCGCCGGAGCCGACGCATGGACGACGGCGGAGCGGGTCGGCATCGACCGGTCTCTCGAGGCCTACACGCGCGCCGGCGCGCGCGCCTTCCACCGGGAGCACGAGGTCGGCACGCTCGCCGAGGGGATGCTCGCCGACCTCGTGGTGTGGTCCGGTGACCTGCACGCGCACGAGCGCGACCCGCAGGGCCTGCTCGGCGAGTTCGCAGAGACGACGATCGTCGGCGGCCGCGTCGTGCACTCGCGCGGCAACGTGCTCGACGAGGTGGGAGCCCCGCCGGCATCCGACCCAGCGACCGGCGGTACCGCGAAGGATCCGCACCAGCACGAGCACCACGACGCGTAGCGCTGCGAGCCGACGGTGCGGCGCGGTGCCGTAGGCTCGAAAGTCGGGGCCCGAGGGCCCCGCGGGGCGGTGGCCAAGCTGGTCAAGGCAGCGGGCTCATAACCCGACGATCGTGGGTTCAAGTCCCACCCGCCCTACTCGTCGCCGACCGGGCGCCCGTGTTCGTCATCCCCGGACTGACAGGACGGGCACCATTGCGCTGAGGCTCCCGCGAACGTGAAGTCCGCGATCTCGCCCCCGCACCCCGGGCAGGCCTCCCCCGCACGCCCGTGCACGCGCATCCCGGCGACCTTCGCCGCCTTCAGCTCGGCGATCGGGATGCCACGGCGGGCGGCGATCGCGCCCCGGATCTCGCCGGTCATGGCCTCGAACAGCCGCGCCCGCTCGTCGTCGGCGAGCGCCGCCGCATGGACGGTCGGGGCCAGCCGCGCGGCGAACAGGATCTCGTCGGAATAGGCGTTGCCGATGCCCGCGAACGACGTCTGCTCCTGCAGCACCGCTTTGAGCTGCTTGCGCCGCCCGATGGTCGCGGCATCCACGTCTGCCTGGGAGAACGCGGGATCCGCCGGATCGGGACCGAGTCCGGTGATGGCGGGCACGTCGGCCTGGTCGGCGACCACCCATATCGCCGCGCTGCGGAAGGAGCCGGCGTCGGTGAGGTCGAGCATCGTGCCGTCATCGAGCGCGAGCGTCGCGATGACCGATGGATCGGACGGTACCCCGACGGCGTCGGAATCCCGCCAGACACCCCACCCGTGCCGGCCGAAGCTCACTACGAGGTGCCGTACGCCGGCCACCACGTCGACGTACTTCCCGTGGCGACGCACCTTCGTCACCTCGGCACCGGTGAGCACGGCGGGATCGACCCCGCGCGTCTTGTAGGCGCGGAAGTCGCGGACCGTGAACGCCGCGATGCGGCGGCCCGCGATGCGGTCCGCGACGACCTCGGTGAAGGCCTGCACCTCCGGTGACTCGGGCATGGATCAGATCATGCCACCGGCGTCCGACATCCGGACACCGCCGTCACGCGGGATGATCCCCGCCGCCGCGGTTGATCGGCAGCTGCCGACTGTCGCTGATCACCTGGGGGTGATGGCGCGCGAGCGAGAACACGCCGTATACGGCGACGAGTCCGGCCACCGCGAACCCCACCAGAGCCGGCCAAGGCGCCGTCGCCGCTTCGCGCAGGATCGTCAGTCCGATGAGCACGGCGACCATCGGATCGATCACGGTGAGACCGGCGATCACGAGATCCGGCGGACCGACGGCGTAGGCGGTCTGCACGAAGTAGGCGCCGACGGCGAGGGCCGCGATGAGGCCGACGACGCACAGCACCGTCAGCCAGTTGACGTCCTGCGACTGCAGGCGCGTGATCACGGTCTTCGCGAGCGTCGCGACGAATCCGTACAGCACGCCGGACGCCACGACGTAGAAGAGCGGATGGGTGTTCTTGCGCACGAGCAGCCACACGGTCACGAGCGTCGCCAGCACGACCACGAGAAGGCCGAGGATGACGAGCAGCTGCAGGTCGCTGACGGGCGTATCCGTTGCGACGAGCGCGGCGATCGTGACGAAGACGAAGATGCCTCCGACGCACGCGACGATCGCGGTGACCGATTTGCCGGTCGGCTTGTGGCCCGTCACGCGCGCGTTGAGGAGAGTCGTGATGACGAGCGAGATCGCGCCGAGCGGCTGCACCAGGATCAGCGGGGCGAACGCGAGTGCGGTGAGCTGGCAGACCACGGCCGTACCCAGCATGACCGTGCCGAACACCCACGACGGCCTGCGCAGAAGATTGAGGAAGTGGCGCAGGGTCAGACCGCTGCTGCCGGATGCCCCGGTGAGACGTTCGACCTTGACGACGCCGCGGTGCTGATACTGGGCGCCGAGCGACATGAACACCGCCCCGAGCAGCGCCAGCGGGATGCCGATCAGGATCGCGGGGTCGCGGAAGACGCCGACCAGATGATCGGTCACGTCCCCTGTGTACACCCCGGCGAAGGCCACGCTTCGACCCTACGCGACCGTGGGGCGCCGGTAGGCTCTTGACGTGGCCGTACTTCCGATCCGCATCATGGGCGACCCTGTGCTGCACGCCCCCGCCGCCGAAGTGGACGAGATCACGGACGAGATCCGCACGCTCGTCGCGGACATGTTCGAGACGATGGATGCCGCCCCCGGCGTGGGACTCGCCGCCCCGCAGGTCGGCGTGCCGCTCCGGCTGTACACGTACACGTATCAGGACGACGACGGCGACCCGTGGCGGGGAGTCGTCATCAACCCGACGCTGTGGCAGCGCCCGCTGGTCCCCGGCGGACCGGATCCCGACGAGGAGTCGGAGGGATGCCTGTCTTTCCCGGGTGAGCGGTTCCCGCTGCGCCGCTCCGAGGAGGTGATGGTGACCGGCATCGACCTCGACGGCGCACCGGTGCGCATCGAGGTGAGCGGATGGCGGGCACGCATCATGCAGCACGAGTTCGACCACCTCGACGGCATCCTCTACGTCGACCGCCTCGACGACGGCGACTGGCGCACCGTGCAGAAGATCGCGCGCAAGCGCGGGTGGGGACGGCCCGGGCAGTCCTGGATGCCCGGCGTCGACGACCTCGACGCCTGACCCTTCGACAGGCTCAGGGACCACCCTTCGACAGGCTCAGGGACCCTTACCGCTTGCGGTCCTGCGCCGACCGCGGCGGGTCGACGCTCACGTCGATCGCGCTCTGCCCGTCCAGTGACGACCACCGGCCCTCGGTGCCCTTCGCCCCGTGGGTCGCGGCACGCACCGCCCGCTCGTCGGCCCAGCTGTTCAGGCGATGCCCGGCGTGGCCGCGCACGTGCTCGAGCACGACATCCGGCAGACCGTGCTCGCGGCGGGCGTCCCGCTCGACGATGAGCTGCTTGAGGATGTCCACGTTCTTGGTCGGCGCACCGGTGCTGGTCTTCCAGTTGCGGCGGGCGTGCCCGTCCATCCACTTCGCGTAGGTGTCGATGGCGTACTTCGAATCCGCCTGCACGATGAGTTCGCGCACGTCCCGATGATCGCGGATGGCGTTGAGCAGACCCAGCAGTTCGCCGATGTTGTTCGTGCCGGATGCCAGCGACCCCGCCGCCCACTGGCCGTCCGCGCCGACCCACGCCCACCCGGCGGGACCCGGATTGCCCTGGCAGGCGCCGTCCGTCGCCACGATGTACCGGTCGCTGTCCACCACGTCTGTCCTGCCTCTTCCCGTCGGGTCCGGCATCCGATCCTAGCCGGGACGCGGGCCACGGCGACGCCGTGTCGGCGACCACAGGGTCACCCGTCGGCGCTAGGGTGTGGACGCCCCGTCAACAGGCAATCCTCAGAAAGGTCGCGCCATGGCTTCGGAGTCCCCTGCTGAGAAGACCGCTGTCAACGGCATCCGCTCGGCCTTCGGGGCCGGCGGCGTCCTCGCCCTCGTGGTCGGCATCCTGATCCTCGTCTGGCCCGGCCACGTCGCGTCGGTCATCACCGCGATCATCGCGCTGTACGCGATCGTGGTCGGACTCGTCTACGCCGGACTCGGCATCTTCGCGCGCAGCATGAACGGCTGGTCGCGTCTCGGTCACATCGTGCTGGGCGTGCTGTTCGTGATCGGGGGCGTCATCGCGCTCGCGAACCTGCGGGCGTCGACCGTCTGGTTCGCCGTGTTCCTCGGCGTCTTCATCGGCATCATGTGGATCGTCGAGGGCGTCGTCGCGCTGACCACGGTCGGCGGCGGCGGATCGAAGGCTTTCGCGGTCCTGTTCGCGGTCCTGAGCAACGCCGCCGGCGTCATCGCGCTGTCCTCCCCGCTGTGGAGCGGGGTGGTGCTGTGGTGGATGTTCGGCGTCTCGCTGATCGTGCTCGGCATCGTCCAGATCGTGCGTGCGTTCGCCTTCCGCCCGGTCACTCGGTAGGGCGCGGCGCGAAGAGCGGCCCGGATGCGTCCCCGGCCGCTCGTTCCGGGATTCAGTAGCCGCCGGTCCCGATCGACGACATCACCGTGCTCATCACATGGAGCAGCTGCGCGACGATGGTGGTACTCACAATGGAGCCGACGATCCACGACCCGACGGTGACTCCGATCATCGCCCACAACGGACCGAGGGACTTGCCTCCACGCCGGTGGACGACCACGGTGCGTCCGATCATGTAGACGAGGTACGTCGGCACGAACGCCCAGGCCCAGTGGAACGGATTCACGAAGCCGCGACCGGCGAGTTCCCGGTGGTCGAGATAGGCGAAGACGATGGTCGCGGCGAACGTGAGCAGGCCGACTCCGAGGACCGCGAAATACCAGCCGTTGAAGATCGCGGCGTCGATGTCCGCCGTCATCCGCGTGGTGTCGCCGGGCGAGCCGGAAGAGAGCTGCGACAGTTCACTGGACAGGTGGCCGAAGACGCCGCCCAGAGCTGACGCGTACGCGATCGACATGATCAGGGTGACCAACGGCAGGAAGGCGAGCAGCCACGCCCAGATCGTCGTCCCCGAGGTGCCGGGTGCCACCTGCGGATACGCCTCGGGCTGCGCGTAGACGCCCTGAGGATAGGACGGGTACTGCGCGTGTGCCGGGTACTGAGGCTGTGCCGGATACGGGGACGGCGCGGGCTGGGTCGCGGCGGTCCACTGCGTGCCGTCCCACCAGCGCGTCACCCCCTGCTGATCGGGGTACCAACCCGGGGGGATCGAGGTCATTGCGCGCCTCCCTGTTCGATGGGCAGATGGCGGTTCCACCAGTCCAGGATCGCGGCGAACCGCTCGATCCGGTGCCGGGGCTGCCCTCCCCGGCTGAGCTCGTGGTTCTCGCCCGGGAAGATGAGCATCTCGGCCTCCACCCCGGAGCGCTTGAGCGCCGAATAGTAGCGGGTGGCCTGCTCCAGCGGGCACCGGAAGTCCAGCTCGGAGTGGATCACGAGCGTCGGCGTCGTCACCTGCGAGACCACGGCCATCGGGCTCTGGCGTGCGATGTCGGCCGCATCGGTGCCCACGTACTCGTCGCCGAAGAAGGTGCCGATGTCGCTCGTTCCCTGGAACGACGCCGGGTCGAGGAATCCGCGCTCCACGATGGCGCCCGCGAACCGGTGGTCGTGCGCGATCGTCCAGGCGGTGAGGTAGCCGCCGTACGACCCGCCCTGCACGCCGACGCGCGAGCCGTCGAGGCGGCCATCGGACGCCACCGCCCCGTCGAGGAAATCGAGCACGTCGGTGAGGTCGACGGTGCCCATCGCCCGGCGGATCGCCCGGCCGTGCGCACGCCCGTAGCCCGCGGAGCCGCGCGGGTTGCAGTAGACGACCGCATAGCCCGCGTCCACGAGCACCTGCGTCTCGTCGAACAGGTGGATGCCGTAGGCGGCGTACGGTCCGCCGTGGATCTGCAGGATCACCGGGAACGGACCGTCGCCCTCAGGGGTCGCGACCCACCCGTGCACCGGATACCCGTCACGGCCCGCCACCTCGAGTTCATGCGGCGTCACTGTTCCCGCGCCGCGCGCCGCCGCGCCGAAGTCGGTGACGGCGCCGGTGCCGGCGACCAGCAGCTCCCCGGAGGAATCCGTCGTCGCCGCCGCCACCACGATCATCCCCGCCGCGGCGGCGTGCCCGGAGACGTCCAGGTCGCCGTCGAGCACCGTGGCGACCGTGCCGTCGCGACCGATGCGCTTCAGGTGCACGCGCCCGCGTGTGCGGTGCTGCACCAGGAAGTCCGTTCCGTCGAAGGTGACGTGGCTGCCGCCTTCGCCGAGGTCCAGCGACTCGGGGTCGGTGAGGGCGCGCGGGATGCCGTCCTCGACGACGTACAGGGCCACGGGCGGCGCGATGAAGTCGAGCCCCGTGGGCCCGGTCGCCGTCGCCAGCAGCGCGATCGTCCCGTCCGCGGCGACGGCGACCTCGTCGATCATGAGGCCCGCATCCCGGTCGACCACCACCCGGCTGCCGCTGCCGTCCACGGCCACCGCCACCAGCCGGGACCGCAGGTCCGGATGCCGCGGCTCGATGTCGCTCGCCACCGCCAGCACCTCGGTCCCCTCGGCGGTGAACACCGGGAGGCTGTGCGACGTCGTGCCCTCGGTCAGTCGCTGGGCGGCGGTCGCGACGACCGGGCGCTTGGGCGCGGACTCGTCGGTCGGCGACGGAGCCGGGTCGTAGAACGGCTCTGCATCGAGGTCGGGCGCGTCGACCGCGAACACCTCGGAGACGCGATCGACGATGTATCCCGAACCGTTCGCGTGCCAGCGGATGCCGGTGACGCGACGCGGCGGCTCGGAGGCGGCATCCAGCCCTTCGACGGTGCCGTAGCGGCCCGGCTCGGCGACGGAGGCCACGTACGCGAGCCGGGCGCCGTCCGGCGACCACGCGAACTCGGTCACGCCGATCGGCGCGTCGGTCGCCTGCACCGGCTCGCCGCCGACCGACGCCACCACCCATACCTGGGCGCGCTTGCGCACGTCGCCGCGCAGGAACGCGATGCGGTCGCCGTCCGGCGACAGCCGCGGCATGGCGTCCGAGACCCCGCGGGTGAGTCGGCGGCGTCGCCCGGACGGGAGCTCGATCCGCCACAGCTGACCGACGTTGCGGTTCGCGGTGAGGTCGGGCCGCGAGGTCGCGACGACGGCGAACGACCCGTCGGGCGCCAGCTGCGGGCGCCCGACGGAGATCAGCATTCCGATGTCGGATGCGTGCATGTCACTCCGTGGCGAACGACGTGATGTCGCCGACGAGGCGCTCGTTGTTCGCCGGGACGGGCTCCACGGCCGCCTGCGCGACCTCGGCCGCGAACTCCGCGACGTTGTACAGCTTGCCGGCGTCCTCGCGGCGCTGCGAGATGGCGCCCGGGTTGGCGCGCTCGAGCAGCGTGGCCGTGATGGTGCCCTCGATCATGTCGCCGGACACCACGACGAACTCGATGCCCTTGGCGGCGAGCGCCGGGATCTTCTCGCGCAGCGCGTCCTCGCCCGCGCGCTTGGACAGCGCGACCGGCTCGTACTCGGGCATCGTCGGTGTGGTGTGGATGAAGTGCGCCTGGTGGCTCGTGACGAAGACCACGCGCGACCCCTCGCGCAGGAGCGGAGTGGCGGCATCCAGCACGCGCACCTGGGCATCGCGGTTCAGCTGCAGGGCGTAGTCCTCCGCCATGCCGGATTCCATGCCGCCGGAGGCGTTGAGCACCAGCACGTCGAGGCCCCCGAACGCCTTCTCGACCTCGGCGAACATGGCGTTCACCGAATCCGCGTCGGTGAGGTCCGCTCCCACGACCAGCGCCTCGACCCCGAGCTCGCGCAGCTCGGCTGCGAGCTTGTTCGCTCGCGGGGCCTTGTTGCGGTAGTTGATGACCACGTTCGCGCCGGCTTCGGCGAAGTAGCGGACGGTGTCGGCGCCGATGCCGCGCGACGATCCGGTGACGAGCGCGGTCTTTCCGGCGAGGACGCCGGCGGGAAGGATCTGAGACACAGAAAGCTCCTGAGAATGTCGGAGTGAGAGACCCTTCGACACTACCGCCGCGTGCTTTCGCGCGTGCTAGGTTCAACCAAAGGGGAAGGATCTGCTCATGCCGACCATCGCCGAGTTCGCATGGATCGCCTGGCTTGTTCTCATGGCGGTTTTCCTGGTCATCGAGATGCTGACGCTCGACTTCACCTTCCTGATGCTCGGCATCGGCGGCCTCGCGGGCCTCGCCTCCGACCTGTTCGGGGCGCCCATCTGGCTGCAGGTGATCATCGCCGCCATCGTCAGCGTGCTGCTCATCTTCCTGCTGCGGCCGCCCCTGCTGCGGCGCCTGCGCCGTGGTGAGGATGCCGCGCAGACGAACGTCCCGGCGCTCATCGGCCTGACCGGCAAGGTGGTGGACACCGTCACCGACACGACGGGGCTCGTCAAGCTCGCCAACGGCGAGACCTGGACCGCCCGCGTCGTTTCCGAGGCTCCCCTCGGCCCGGGTCAGACAGTGCGGGTCCTCCGCATCGACGGCGCCACCGCCTACGTCCACAAGCTCGAGGAGCAGTCATGAACGACATCGTCCCCACGACCATCGGGTGGGTGCTGGCCCTCGCGGTCTTCATCTTCGTGGTGATCGTGATCACGCGATCCGTCCGGATCATCCCTCAGGCGTCGGCCGGGATCGTCCAGCGGCTCGGCCGCTATCACAAGACCCTGGCGCCCGGGCTGAACCTGCTCGTCCCGTTCGTGGATCGCCTCCGGCCGCTCATCGACATGCGCGAGCAGGTCGTCTCGTTCGCGCCGCAGCCGGTGATCACCGAGGACAACCTCGTCGTCTCCATCGACACCGTCGTGTACTTCCAGGTGACGGACGCCCGCGCCGCGACCTACGAGATCGCGAACTACCTCGGCGCGGTCGAGCAGCTGACGATCACGACCCTCCGCAACGTGGTCGGCGGACTGAACCTCGAACAGGCCCTCACCAGCCGCGACAACATCAACGGCCAGCTGCGCGTGGTGCTCGACGAGGCCACTGGCAAGTGGGGCATCCGCGTCTCCCGCGTGGAGCTGAAGTCGATCGACCCGCCGGCATCCATCCAGGACTCGATGGAGAAGCAGATGCGCGCGGAGCGCGAGCGACGCGCCACCATCCTCACCGCCGAGGGGTCCAAGCAGTCGCAGATCCTGGAGGCCGAAGGCCACCGGCAGGCCGCGATCCTGCAGGCCGAGGGCAACAAGCAAGCCCTCATCCTGCAGGCCGAGGGCGAGAAGCAGGCGCAGGTGCTGCGCGCGGACGGCGAGGGTCAGGCGATCCAGATCGTGTTCAACGCCATCCACGTCGGCAACGCCGACGAGAAGCTGCTCGCCTATCAGTATCTGCAGATGCTGCCGAAGATCAGCGAGGGCGAGTCGAACAAGCTCTGGATCATCCCGAGCGAGTTCGCCGAGGCGGCCGGGCGGATCGCGGGGCAGATCTCGCCGCCGG
>DATMTQ010000195.1:0-13212 GCA_035564095.1 Microbacterium sp.
GTCGGCCGGCTGCGCCTCGACGGCGCCGGCGGCGGTGTGCGACCGGATGGCGGCGGCCACCGCGACAGCGTCGCCGGCGGGGGCATGCGACAGGCGGTCCGGCCGGGCGAGGAACAGGTACAGCAAGCCGACCACCAGCACGATGCCGAGGCCGATCAGCACGATCCAGTCGGCGAAGACGTTGCCGGTGGCGCCGGGCTGCACGAGCAGGTACATCGCGAAGACGCCGTAGGCGAGCGCCAGGACGTTGACGACGATGCCTGCCTTGCCGAGCGAGAACGGTCCTGCGGGCTTCCAGCCCTTGAGCCGCTGACGCAGCGCGGCGAGCACCACCATCTGGAACGCCACGTAGATGCCGAGCACCGCGAACGCCGTGATCGAGTTGAGGATCGACTCGTTGAGGTACACGAGCAGCGACAGCAGCACCGGCACGGTGCAGACGACGATGAGCGCGTTGGCCGGCACCTTCGTGCGTGGGGTGACCTTCGACAGCCAGCGGTGACCCGGCACCATCCCGTCGCGGGCGAAGGAGTAGAGCAGGCGGCTCGCGGCGGCCTGCAGGCTCAGCACGCACGAGATGAACGCCGTGACAGCGACGATGAGGAAGATCTTCGCGCCGACCGGGCCGAGGGTGGAATCGAGGATGTGCGGGATCGGATCCGCATCCTTGCCGGCCACGATGGCGGACAGGTCGGGCGCGGCGAGCACGTAGCCGCCGAATGAGAACAGCGCCGAGACGCCGCCGATGAAGATCGTCATCGTCATGGCGCGCGGGATGCGCACGGCGGGGCGGGCGACCTCCTCGGCCACGTCGCCGCAGGCCTCGAACCCGTAGAACAGGAACAGACCCGCCAGGGCCGCGCCCAGGAACGCGCTCACGTAGCTGCCGTCGCCCTGCACGTTCATGGTGTCGAAGAAGACGCTGAACGGGTGTTTGCGCTGGAAGATCAGCAGGTACAGACCCACGCCGATGACGCCGACGAGCTCGGCTGCGAGGCCGACCTGCGCGACCCGCGCCATCGTCTTGGTGCCGGTGAAGTTCAGCACGAGCGCGAGAAGCAGCAGTGCGAGGGTCAGCAGCAGCGTCGTCAGCGGCGTCGACGGGATCGAGAACAGGCTGCCGAGGAATCCGGATCCGTACTGCGCCACCGCGGTGATCGTGACGATCATCGCCCAGATGTAGACCCAGGCGGCCATCCAGGCGTACCGGCGGCCCCAGAGGCGTCGCGTCCACGGGTAGATGCCGCCGTGGATCGGGTACTGCGAGACGACCTCGCCGAACACCAGCGAGACCAGCAGCTGGCCGCCGCCGACGATGAAGATCCAGAAGATCGACGGCGGGCCGCCCACCGCGAGCGCCGTGGCGAACAGCGAGTAGACGCCCACGAGCGGGGAGAGGTAGGTGAAGCCGAGGGCGAAGTTCGCCCACAGGCTCATCGAGCGGTTGAAGTTCTCCTGGTAGCCGAGGACTTCCAGGTGCGCGCTGTCGTCGAGATGCGTCGACGCGGGCGTTGCGGGTTCGGCGGACATCGATGTCCCTTTCGCTGATGTTGACTTGCCCTGGATGTACGCGACACGCCGTGCGGAGCGTGCATCCGGGGCAAGTCAACGGGTGAGGGGGATGCAGCGGGGTCGTGCGGCGGGGTTTCCCGGCGCGACGGACGCGACGAGGCGCGACGAGCGCGACGAGGGTCGGGACGGGGCGGCGCAGGGCGAACCCGGCCGTCCCGCCCGCGGAGGACGAAGCGGATGCCTCGGCGTCAGCCGATGCGGATCATCTTCTTGTTGACGAACTCGTCGGCGCCGAAGCGGCCGAGCTCGCGGCCCGAGCCGCTGCGCTTCACGCCGCCGAAGGGCAGCTCGGCGCCGTCGGCGCCGACCAGGTTGACGAAGACCATGCCGGCGTCGATCGCGTCCGCGACGCGCAGCGCCTGGTCGGCATCCGTCGTGAAGACGTACGAGCCGAGGCCGAAGGGCGTGTCGTTGGCGAGGGCGACGGCCTCGTCCTCGTCCTTGACGCGGAACACCTGGGCGACCGGGCCGAAGAACTCCTCGTGGAAGGCGTCCGATCCGGGCTTCACGTCGGTGAGGATCGTGGCGGGGTACCAGGCGCCGTCGCGGCTGCCGGCGGTGTGCGCCGTGGCGCCCTGGGCGACCGCGCGGTCGACCTGGTCGGTGAGGATGTCGGCGGCCTTCAGGCTCGACAGCGGGCCGAGCTCAGCGCCCGGCTGCGACGGGTCGCCGAAGCTGATGTCGTCGACGGCGGCGCGGAACTTCTCCAGGAACGCGTCGTACAGGTCGTCGGCGACGATGAACCGCTTCGCGGCGTTGCAGGCCTGCCCGTTGTTGTCGAAGCGCCCGACGACGGCGGCCTGGACGGTGGCGTCGAGGTCGTCGGTGGAGAGCAGGATGAAGGGGTCCGAGCCGCCGAGCTCGAGCACGACCTTCTTGAGGTTGCGGCCGGCGATCTCGGCGACGGCGGCGCCGGCGCGCTCGGATCCCGTCAGCGACACGCCCTGCACGCGCGGGTCGGCGATGACCGTGGCGATCTGGTCGTGCGACGCGTAGATGTTGACGTACGCGCCCTCGGGGAAGCCGGCATCCCGGAAGATCTGCTCGATCGCGGCGGCCGACTCGGGGCACTGCTCGGCGTGCTTGAGCAGGATCGTGTTGCCGATGATCAGGTTCGGGCCGGCGAAGCGGGCGACCTGATAGTACGGGAAGTTCCAGGGCATGATGCCCAGCAGCACGCCCAGCGACGACCGGCGGATGAACGCGGAGCCCTCGCCCGCGAGCAGCTCGATCGGCTCGTCGGCCAGCAGCTTCTCGGCGTTGTCGGCGTAGTACTCGTAGATCGCGGCGGAGAACTCGACCTCGCCGACGGCCTGCTCGAGCGGCTTGCCCATCTCGCGCACGATGATCGCGGCGAGCTCGTCGACGCGCTCGTCGTGCAGCTCGCCGACGCGGCGGATGAGGGCGGCGCGCTCGGCGACGGTCGACGACTTGGACCAGCCGCGGTGCGCCTCGGAGGCCGCCGCGATCGCGTCCTGCAGGCCTTCGTCGGTGAGCCCCACGTAGGTCTTGAGGGTCTCGCCGGTTGCGGGGTTGACCACCGCGTAGTTCATGGTTGCTCCTTCGGGATCCACGCAGCGCGGCACCGCCACACTGCGAACTCTCTTAAAACATATACCACCGAATGATTCAGGGCGAGGGGACGACCGCGAACGGGGCCGTCGCACATTCGAATCGCTTCGCGTCGTCCGGCACGATCGAGGCGACCGGCATCCCGGGCGCCGTGGAGACGATGACGCGACCGTACTCGCCGATGATCGCGGTCGGCCGCTCCGCCCGCAGCAGGGCAGGCAGCACCTCGCGTTCCAGCCGCTTCACCGCGACGTCCGCGCCGACGACGCCCGCGACCGCCCCGTCGCCCGGCAGGCGGACGGGGGAGGTGAAGGTGAGGATGTAGTCGCACGTGCACAGGTGGTCGACGTACGGGCCGGTCACATGCGCCTGGAACGTCGTCGTCGGAACCCGGAACCACTCCAGCGAGCGGAAGTCGCTCAGGTACTCCGTGTAGCCGCGGGTGGACAGATCGAGCCGCGTCGGGCCGGTCGTCGCGCCCAGCACGGGGTTGTCCTCGAGCGGACCGAGCCACCAGGCGAAGTGCACCCCGCGCGTGCCGAGCACATCGGCATCCGCGATGAAGCCGGCGCCGACCAGCAGCGAGTCCTCGTCGGCGAGCACCGGCAGCACGAGCTTCGCGACCGCGTCGTCGACCGCGGCGGCCCGGGGCTCCGCGGCCAGGGCGGCCTCGATGCCCGTGCGCCAGGTGTCCAGCTGCGCGAACACGCCCCGCATCGTCTCGTCGACGAGTTGGACGAGGTCAGGCACTGAGCGGCTCATCGCGTCCGGTTCCCCTCTCGAGGCGCCCCTTGGCGGCCAGCACGCAGGCGGTGAGCATCGCGACGAGTTCGGCGGCGGCGTCCCGGGCGTGGGCGGGGCAGCGCTCCGCGATCGCCCGCACGATGCGGCGGTTCTGGGTCAGCGCGTCGCGGCGCACCTCGGCGGACGTGAGGCCGAGCAGCAGCACCGGGCCGAGGTCGGCCTGCAGCCGGATCTGCTCGCGCACGAGGCGCGGGGACTGGCTGAGCACGGCGAGCTCCAGGAAGAACCCGCTCTGGGTGGTGCGGGCGGATGCCGGGTCGTCGAATCCGGCGTCGGCGAGCCACGCGGACAGCCGGGGCGCATCGTGGGGTGCCGCGCGGTCGGCGGAGCGCTCCGCCGCGGCGGTGACGATCGCCGCGAAGTACACGCCGATGTCGTCGATCTCCACCTGGCTGAGGGCGTGCAGACGTGCGGTCAGGATGCCGTGGCGCTCGTCGTCGTCTTCGTCGGTGGCGACGAAGCTGCCGCCGTCGCGGCCGCGACGGGTGCGCAGCAGGCCCGCGTCGCGCAGGATGCCGAGACCCTCGCGCACGGTGATCACGGCGACGCCGAACCTGCGCGCGAGCTCCGGCTCGCTCGGCAGCCGCTCGCCGGGGGCCAGCACGCCGAGGGCGATGCCGTCGGCGAGGCGCTGCGCGACCTGCTGGGCGCGTCCGGCGTCGGACAGCTGCGCGAACACCGCTTCGCGCGCGCCGGGACCGACTTTGGATGCCACACGAACACGATAGCCGAGCGTCCGGGGCGTCAGCGGGTTTCGCGGCTATAAAGATTCGGAATAGGATGAATTCGGCGCGGACGGTCGGCCGCCGCGTCGAGCCACCTGCGCAGGAGGAGGAACGATGGCTGAAGCTCCACCCGTCGGAGTGCTCTCGGGCATCCGCGTCGCCGATTTCTCGCGCGTGCTCGCCGGGCCCTACGCCACCATGACGCTCGCCGACTTCGGCGCCGACGTCATCAAGGTCGAGCCGCCGGCGGGCGACGACACCCGGCACTGGCGCCCGCCTGTGGACGCCGACGGCCAGGCCACGTACTTCAACAGCGTCAACCGCGGCAAGCGGTCGATCGCGGTCGACCTCGGCACCGACGAGGGACGGCTGCAGGCGCAGGTGCTCGCCGCGTCCGCCGACGTGGTCGTCGAGAACTTCCGCCCCGGCGTGATGGCCCGCTTCGGGCTGGACTACGACAGCGTGCGGGCGCAGAACCCCGGGGCCGTGTACTGCTCGATCACCGGATTCGGCGCCGGCGAGGGCGCGGCACTGGCCGGCTACGACCTGCTCGTGCAGGCCGTCGGCGGGCTCATGTCGATCACCGGCGCCCCGGACGGCGAGCCGGCCAAGGCGGGTGTCGCGCTCGTCGACGTGCTGTGCGGGCTGAACGCGGTGGCCGGCATCCTGCTCGCCCTGCGCGAGCGCGAGCGCACCGGCACCGGGCAGCGGGTCGAGGTGAACCTGCTGCACAGCCTGCTGTCCGCCCTCACCAACCAGGCCTCCTCGACCCTGCAGACCGGCGCCGCGCCACGCCGGCTCGGCAACGCGCACCCGTCGATCGCGCCCTACGCGGTGTTCCGCGCCGCCGACCGCGACCTGGTCATCGCCGTCGGCAACGACCGTCAGTTCGCCGCCCTGTGCGCCGTGCTCGGGATGCCGCAGCTCGCGGCCGACCCGCGGTACGCGACCAACGCCGACCGGGTGGTGCACCGTGAGCAGCTCGCCGCCGACCTGGAGCACGGGCTGTCCACGGCGACGGCCGCCGACTGGGCGCAGCGCCTGACCGTCGCCGGGGTGCCCGCCGGGCTCGTCAACGACGTGGCCGAAGCCATCGACTTCGCGGCATCCCTGGGGCTCGACCCGGTCGTGAGCCTCGGCGCCACCCGCACCGTCTCGAGCCCCATCGGCCTGTCCGCCACGCCCGCCGCCCCGCACACCCCGCCGCCCGCATTCGACGCCGACCGCGGCGCCGTGTGGCACTGATCCCCGCCACGATCCCTTCCGCAAAGGAGCGACCCATGACGACCGCACCGTCCACCCCGAAGGCGCCGAGCATCGACGCCGTCTTCGACTTCGACGCCCTGCTCACCGATTCCGAACGAGACTGGCAGAAGCGCGCCCGCGCCTTCGCCCAGGAGAAGATCGCGCCCGTCATCGAGGAGGACTTCGAGAACGCGCACTTCCGCACCGAGCTCATCCCCGAGCTCGGCGCCGCGGGCTTCCTCGGCATGCACATCACCGGTTACGGCTGCGCCGGTGCGGGCGCGGTCGCGTACGGGCTCGTGTGCCTCGAGCTCGAGGCGGCCGACAGCGGCTGGCGCACCTTCGTGTCGGTGCAGGGATCGCTCGCGATGAGCGCGATCGCCAAGTACGGCTCCGAGGACCAGAAGCAGCAGTGGCTGCCCCGGATGGCCACGGGCGAGCTGGTGGGATGCTTCGGTCTCACCGAGCCGCAGGGGGGCAGCGACCCGGCGGGCATGACCACGACCGCGCGCCGAGACGGCGACGGCTGGGTGCTCTCCGGAGCGAAGCGCTGGATCGGCCTCGCCTCCCTCGCCGACGTCGCGGTCATCTGGGCCAAGGTCGACGACCCGGAGTTCGACCACCTCGAGCCGGGGCAGGGCGGGCGCGCCGTGCGCGGCTTCCTCGTGCCGACCAGCACCCCGGGCTTCACCGCCACCCCGATCCCGGGCAAGCTCTCGATGCGCGCCTCCGTGCAGTGCGACATCGAGCTTTCCGACGTGCGCCTGCCGGGCGACGCGATCCTGCCGGGCGCGTCGGGGCTGTCCGGCCCGTTCGGATGCCTCAACGAGGCCCGCTACGGAATCATCTGGGGCGCCATGGGCGCCGCGCGCAGCTGCCTCGAGGCCGGCATCGAGCGGTCGCTGACCCGCGAGGTGTTCGGCAAGCCTATCGGCGCGAACCAGCTCACCCAGGCCAAGCTCGCGGACATGTTCGTCGAGGTCGAGAAGGGTCTCCTGCTGGCCCTGCACCTCGGCCGGCTCAAGGAGAAGGGCGCCCTCACCCCGGCGCAGATCTCGGTCGGCAAGCTGAACAGCGTGCGCGAGGCGCTGGAGATCGCACACCAGACCCGCTCGATCCTGGCCGGAGACGGCATCACCAACGCGTTCCCGGTGATGCGCCACGCGAACAACCTCGAGTCGGTGCGCACCTACGAGGGCACCGACGAGATCCATCAGCTCGTCATCGGCCGCGCCCTCACGGGCCTTTCCGCGTTCTGAGGGGTCGGGGGATGAACACCGCCGACACCACCGTCGACCAGGCGGTCCGCGCCGCCGCGGCATCCGGCCTCACCACCACGACCCGGGCCGACCGCGCCCGCTGGCTGCGCGCCGCGGCCGACGCGCTGCAGGCCGCGAGCGCGGAACTCGTGCCGCTCGCGCAGCGGGAGACGCACCTGTCCGAGGCGCGGCTGGCCGGCGAGGTGGTGCGCACCGCCACGCAGCTGCGCTTCTTCGCCGACGTCATCGAGGAGGGCTCGTACCTCGAGGCCACGGTCGACGCGCCGGATGCCTCGCTGATCCCGCCGCGCCCCGACCTGCGCCGCGTCCTGCGGCCGCTGGGCGTCGTCGGCGTGTTCGCGGCATCCAACTTCCCGTTCGCGTTCTCGGTCGCCGGCAACGACACCGCCTCGGCGCTCGCCGCCGGCTGCCCCGTCGTCGTCAAGGCCCACCCGGGGCACCCCGAGCTGTCCCGCCACGTCGCGGTCGTTGTTCGGGACGCGATCCGGGATGCCGGGGGACCGGCCGATGCGCTCGTGCTCGTCGAGGGCATGGCGGAGGGTCTCGCGCTGGTGCGGCATCCGCTCGTCGCCGCGGTGGGCTTCACCGGCTCGACCCGCGGCGGCCGCGCGCTGTTCGACCTCGCGGTGTCACGGCCCGACCCCATCCCGTTCTACGGCGAGCTCGGCTCGGTGAACCCGGTGGTCGTGACGCCCGCGGCCGTGGCCGAGGACGTTGCGGGACTCGCGGCGGGGCTCGTCGGCTCGTTCACGCGCGACGGCGGCCAGTACTGCACCAAGCCCGGGCTCGTGTTCGTGCCCGCCGGCACCGCGTTCGAGAGCGAACTCGCCGCGGCCGTGGCATCCGCCCCCGGGCAGCAACTGCTGACCGAGGGGATGACGGGCGCATTCGCGGACGGTTCCGCGGGGCTCGCCGGGCGGTCCGACGTCGACGTGGTCGCGATCACGGACGCCGACGGCTCTGCGCCGGTCGTCGTCGCCACCGACACCGCGGCGTTCCTCGCCGATCCGGAGCTGTTCCAGCAGGAGCACTTCGGGCCGCTGACCCTGCTCGTGCGCTACGGCGACCGCGACCAGCTCACCGAGGCACTCGCCGTGCTCGAGGGCAGCCTCACCGGCACCGTGCGCACCGCGGCATCCGATGACGACGCCCTGGTCGCGCAGGCGACGGAGGCCCTCGGCCGCGTCGCCGGGCGCGTGCTGTTCAACGGGTGGCCGACCGGGGTCGCGATCGCGTGGGGGCAGCACCACGGCGGACCCTGGCCGTCGTCGACGGCGTCCGGGCACACCTCGGTGGGGGCGAGCGCCGTGCGGCGGTTCCTCGCGCCGATCGCGTACCAGGATGCCCCGCAGCACGTGCTGCCGGCCGAGCTGCGCGACGGCAACCCGGCCGGCATCCCGCGCCGCGAGGACGGGCTGCTGGTCGTTCCCGCTACTTGATGAAGCGGAAGTTCAGCGGGTACCGGTAGCCGCCGCCGTTGTTCACGGCGACACCGCCCATGATCGACCAGACCACGTTCAGCACCCACCACGCGAGCGGGAGCAGCCACGTGAACAGGGCGAGGAAGAAGAGGAGGCTCGTCAGGATGCTGAGGACGATCAGCAGCGCGATGTAGATGATCGTGAAGGTGATCTGCCAGTTCAGGGCTTCCTTGGCCTCGACGTTCGTGCGCGGGGCGCGGTCCTTGAGCACCAGCCAGATGATCAGGGACGGCAGGAAGCCGACGATGCCGCCGATGTGCGACCACATCGCGGCTTGCTTGTCGGATTCAGGGGACAGAGGCTGCGCTGCAGCGGAGGGCTGACTCATAGGCACCATTGTGGCGGGTCCCAGGCTCTTTTGTCTGCTGATGCGTCCGTGGCGCGGCGTAGCGTGGAGGTCATGAGCACTCCTCCCGTGCGGCGCGTCGGAGCGTCGGGTCTTCTCGTGTCCGCCGTCGGCCTCGGCTGCAACAACTTCGGACGCAAAGGCACGGCCACCGAGACGCTGGAGGGCACGCGGGCGGTGCTGGATGCCGCCGTCGACGCCGGCGTCACCTTCCTCGACACCGCCGACATCTACGGCGTGCCGGCGGGCACCAGTGAGACGCTCATGGGCGAGGCTCTGCAGGGTCGCCGTGACGAGGTGGTGCTCGCCACGAAGTTCGGGCACAACGCGTTCGCAGCGGCCCAGCTCGGCGGTTCGGCGGCATCCCGCATCTCCATCCGGCGCGCGGTCGAGGCATCCCTCACCCGACTTCGGACCGATTGGATCGACCTGTACCAGCTGCACACGCCCGATCCCGCCACGCCCGTCGACGAGACGCTCGACGCCCTGGACGATCTCGTCCGCGAGGGCAAGATCCGCTACTTCGGCCACTCGAACTTCGCCGGGTGGCAGATCGCCGAGGCTCACTACGTCGGCCGGGGCCGCCGCCGGACCCGGTTCGTGTCGGCGCAGAACCACTACAGCCTGCTCGCGCGCGGCGCCGAGCGCGAGGTGCTGCCCGCGGTGCGCCGGTTCGGACTCGGGTTCTTTCCCTTCTTCCCGCTGTACAACGGCCTGCTCACGGGCAAGTTCACCCGCGACGGCGGCCCGGAGGACAGCCGCATCATGCGGCAGCGGTCCCACCTGTGGGAGACCGCTCCGTGGGACGCTCTCGAGGCGTACCAGTCCTTCTGCGACGCGCGCGGCATCACGATGCTGCAGGCGACGTTCGGCTGGCTGCTCTCGCACCCGGAGCTTTCGTCGGTGATCGCCGGCGCGACGAAGCCGGAACAGGTGCACGCGAACGCCGAGGCGGCCAGCGCGTGGACGCCCACGGCCGAGGACCTGGTGGTGATCGACGAGCTCTTCCCCCTGCCCGAGGACCCCGCCTCCTGAGCGCCGGGTCCTGAGCCCTCGAGCCCCTGAGCCTGTCGAAGGGCCCCGTGCCCGCGCCCTGAGCTCCGCCGGTCCCTGAGCCTGTCGAAGGGCGGTCCCGGGCCCGGCGTAGGTTGGAGGGATGGCACACATCCTCGCCGTCACCGGCGGTCACGTCGTCCCCGTCAGCTCCGACCCGATCCCGAACGGCACGGTCATCGTGACCGACGGCGTCGTCTCCGCGGTCGGCGGGTCGGACACCCCGGTTCCCGCCGGCGCCGAGGTGGTGGATGCCTCCGGCAGCTGGGTCGTGCCGGGCTTCGTCGAGGCGCACGGACACCTCGGGGTGCACGAGGACGGCGAAGGCTGGTCGGGCAACGACACCAACGAGATGACCGACCCGAACGGATCGCGTTTCCGCGCGATCGACGGCATCGACATCGAGGAGGTCGGCTTCCGCGACGCGCTGCGGGGCGGGGTGACGACCGTGGTCGTCAAGCCCGGCTCCGGCAACCCGATCGGCGGACGCACGGTCGCCCTCAAGACCTGGGGCGGTCGCACCGTGGACGAGCAGGTGCTCGCGCTGGATGTGTCGGTCAAGTCCGCGCTCGGCGAGAACCCGAAGCGCGTCTGGGGCGACAAGGGCAAGACGCCTGCGACCCGCCTGGGCGTGGCATCCGTGCTGCGCGACGCGTTCGTCGCGGCCCAGAACTATGCGGACAAGCGCGCCGCGGCGGCCGAGAAGGGCGACCCGTTCGAGCGCGACCTCGGCAAGGAGACCCTCGCCGCGGTGCTGACGGGCGACCTGCTGTGGGACCAGCACTGCCACCGCCACGACGACATCGCGACCGCCGTCCGGATCGCGGAGGAGTTCGGCTACACCCTCGTCGTCAACCACGGCACCGAGGCGCACAAGATCGCCGACGTGCTCGCGGAGAAGGGCATCCCCGTCATCTTCGGGCCGCTGCTGACGTCGCGCTCGAAGGTGGAGCTGCGCGACCGCGCCATCGGCAACCTCGCCCTCATCGCCGCGGCCGGTGTGAAGGTCGCGATCACCACCGACCACCCCGTCGTGCCGATCGACCAGCTGCGCCTGCAGGCGATCCTCGCCGTGCGCGAAGGGCTGCCGGCATCCACCGCGCTCGAGGCGCTCACCGCGAACCCGGCGGACATCCTCCGGCTCTGGGATCGTGTCGGGGCGATCGAGCCGGGTCGCGACGGGGACCTCGTCGTCTGGTCGGGCGACCCGCTCGCGGTGGACTCGCGCGTGCAACGCGTGTTCATCGAGGGGCGCGCCGTGTACGAGCCGGGGGAGGACGGCACGCCGCACGTGGTCGAGCGGTGGTCGCGGTTCGGCCGCTCGTCGTGGATGGGCTGACCCCGGTCTTGGGCGCGGCCGCCGCAGGCGCCCGAGACGAAACGCAGTGCCGTCGCGATGTCCGTAGGGTGGATCCGTGCCTTCGGTCCTCAACATCTCGGCGTATCTGTTCACGCGCCTCGACGACGCGCCGGCGCTCCGGCCCGTGCTGCGCGAGCGCGCGGTCGCGGCGGGGCTGAAGGGCACCATCCTGCTCGCCGAGGAGGGCATCAACCTGTTCCTTGCCGGTGATGCCGACGCCGTCCGCGGGTTCGTCGACGCGCTTCGGGGCGACCCCCGCTTCGGTGCCCTGACGACGAAGGAGAGCTGGTCGCAGCAGCAGCCGTTCGGCCGGATGCTCGTCAAGGTGAAGCGCGAGATCATCCGCATGGACCACCCGACGATCCGTCCCGAGGCGGGCCGGGCCCCGGCCGTCGACCCGGCGACCCTGCGTCGCTGGCTCGACGACGGCGTGGACGACGCCGGCCGTGAGGTCGTGCTGCTCGACGCCCGCAACGCATTCGAGGTCGACCGCGGTGCGTTCGCCGGTGCGGTCGACTGGCGCATCGAGCGCTTCACGCAGTTTCCGGATGCCGCCGCCGAGGCCGCCGCGCAGCTGCAGGGCAAGACCGTGGTGAGCTATTGCACCGGCGGTATCCGCTGCGAGAAGGCTGCGATCCACCTGCGCGAGATCGGCGTCGACGCGTATCAGCTGGACGGCGGCATCCTGGGCTACTTCGCGCAGGTCGGCGGCGCGCACTGGAACGGCGAGTGCTTCGTGTTCGACGAGCGGGAAGCGCTCACCCCGGATCTCGCGCCCCCGGAGGAGGCGCAGGCCGGCTAAGTGCGCAGGCCGTCGAGCGCCACGGCGACCACGTCGTCCGCGAGGCGATCGGCGCCCTCCGGGCCGCCGGGCCGGTACCACTCGACGATCGAGTTGACGGTGCCGAACAGCAGGCGGGCGGCGACGGACGCCTCGATGTCGCTGCGCACCGAACCCTCGCGCTGGGCGTGACGCACGAGTGCGGCGATGCGCTGGTCGAAGGCGCGGCGACGGGTGAGGGCGCGCCGTTCCACCTCGCTGTTGCCGCGCACCCGCAGCAGCAGGGTCACGTGCGGAAGCTCCGCCACCAGCACCGCGACGGCACCGCGCAGCACGGCCGCGAGCCGGTCGATCGCGCTGCCCGACATGGCCTCGTCGGCGTCGAGCACGGCCTCCAGCGACCCGAGCGCCCGCTCGAGCGAGGCATCCAGCACCTGCTCCTTGGAATCGAAGTGGTGGTACAGGGCGGCCTTGCTGAGCCCGAGTCGCTCGGTCAGCGCCGCGACCGACGTGGCGTCGTAGCCCAGTTCGTTGAAGACGCGCACGGCGCTGAACAGCATCTGCTCGCGGTCGTAGCCGGGGCGTCCGCGGCGGGCCGGGACGGGATCGGGAGCGTCGGTCACCCGGCCAGTTTGACACCGCTCGGGAGCTTTGTTGGCGTGGACGCGCGATGTCTGCGATGATTACTGAACGATCGGTAGGTAATCGGGAGGCGAGGATGCCCCAGCCCAACTTGCGCGTCGACGCGCGCGCGGACCGCGTGGTGGCGACGCTCGACCGGCCCGAGGTGCGCAACGCGATCGGCCTCGAGCTGGTGGCCGAGTTGCACGCGCTGTGCGCGCAGCTCGAAGCCGACCCGCGGGTGCTCATCCTCACCGGCGCCGGCGGCGTCTTCGCGTCCGGCGCCGACATCGCGCAGCTGCGCGAGCGCACGGCCGCCGACGCCCGCGCGGGCATCAACATGCGGGTCTTCGCCCGCATCGCACAGCTGCC
>DATMTQ010000196.1:0-11243 GCA_035564095.1 Microbacterium sp.
CACCTGCCGACCCCCGGAACGCGGGACGTCTTCCGCCTCCTCATGGAGGCGCACGCCACGGACCTGAACGACCGCGTGCTCGATGCACTGCGGCCGTCTCCGTTCGATCTGTTCGACGCCCGCGACATCGACGTGCCGAGACTGTCCGGCTACCACCCGAACCTCGCGCCGACACCGGACATGGCGCCGTTCACGGTGTTCGAGGACGATCGGGTCCGCGTGGACGCCATCCTCGTCGAGCATCCGCCGATCGCGCCCGCCTTCGGCTTCCGGTTCACGACCGACGAGGGATCGGTCGCCATCTCGGGGGACACCGCCAAGACCGCGAACATGGTGCGGCTGGCCGAGGACGTCGACCTGCTGCTGCACGAGTCGATCAGCTTCGACTGGGTCCAGGAGGCCTACGGGGATCCGCAGAACGAGACCGCCCGGGCCTCCTACGACCACCACCACAGGTCGCACACCAGCGTGCTCGAAGCGGCCGAGATCGCCGCAGAGGCGGGGGCTCGCACCCTGGGCATCCACCACCTCGTCCCCGGCAGCCTCGACACCGCGGCATGGCGCCGGGCCGCCGCCCGTGCGACCGCGATCACCGGCTCCCCCGTGCTCGTGCCCGACGACCTCGAACGTCTCTCGTTCGCCCGCTCCACCGCCCGCCTGACCGCCTGACAGACCGGCACCCGTCCACCACGCAGAAAGGTCGATGATGACCGCCACCATGAAGAACGAACCCATGCCCTCCACCGAGTCCACGACCGCCACCGACGGCACGCAGCTGACCCTCACCACCCGCGACATGCGGCGCGTGCTCACGTCGAGCTTCATGGGCAACATGATCGAGTTCTACGACTTCATCCTCTACGCCACGTGCGCGAGCATCGTCTTCGAGCACGTCTTCTTCGCCGGACTCGGTCCGGGCTTCGGCCTGTTCGCCTCGTTCGCGACCTTCGCCGTCGGCTATCTCGCCCGCCCGCTCGGCGGCATCCTGTTCGGCCACTTCGGCGACACCCGCGGTCGCAAGAACGTGTTCATCCTGTCGATCGTGCTGATGGGGGCGGCATCCACGCTCATCGGACTGCTGCCGTCAACGGCGGCCATCGGCATCGCCGCCCCGACCGCGCTCGTGCTGCTGCGCGTCGTGCAGGGCGTCGCCGTCGGCGGCGACTGGGGCGGGGCGATGCTCGTCGCGCTCGAGCACGCGCCGCAGCGCAGTCGCGGCACCGCGTCGAGCATCGTCAACGCGGGCGGCCCGGTCGGCGCCGTGGTGGCGACCCTCATGCTCGCACTGTTCACGCTGCTGCCGCACGACCAGTTCCTGGCGTGGGGCTGGCGCGTGCCGTTCCTCCTCAGCGTCGTGCTGCTGGCCGTCGGGCTGATGGTGCGTCTCAAGGTCGCCGAGACCCCGATGTTCGCCACGCTGCAGAGGTTGAGCGAGAAGAAGCGCGTGCCCATCGTCGACGTGCTGCGCCACAACTGGCGCCAGGTCGTCCTCTCGATGATCGCGGTGCTGGCCTTCACCACGAGCCAGGGTCTGATGACGGTCTGGGGCGTGTCCCAGGCGGTCGGCCACGGTGCGGACCCCACCGGCGTGCTCGACACGAAGGCGTTCGCCGCCGTCGTCACCATCGTCGTCGCATTGCTCGCCGGCAAGGCGAGCGACCGGTTCGGCCGCCGCGCCGTGATCGTGTTCGGGTGCGCCCTCGGAGCAGCGCTCGCGTTCCCCATCCTGTGGCTGCTGGGCACCGGCACCGTGCTCGGATTCGGCGTCGCGATCCTGCTCGGCAACGGCATCGTGCAGGGCATCGTCTACGGACCGATCGCCGCGTTCGTCACCGAGCAGTTCCCCACCTCGCGGCGCTTCACGGGGGCATCCGCCTCCTACCAGACGGCCTCCACCGTGGGCGCCGGCTTCTCGCCGATGATCGCCACCGCGCTCACCCTCGCGGCCGGCGCCACCTGGCCGGTCGCCGTCCTGTGGATCGTCGTGCTGGCCGCGAGCGCCGTGGCCGTCCTGGTCACGCCGGAGGGCCGCAACGTCGACATGCGCACCGTGCGCTGACGCCCGTCCCCCTCACGCGCCGCCCGGCGTCCCGCCGAGACAGGTCGTTCCCGACGAAACGAGGCCGCCGCCGGCCCATCTCGTCGGGAACAACCCGTCTCGCCGGACGCGGCGGATCGCGCTACGCGAGCTCCTCGGCGTCCACGATGATCGGGATGGTCGCGGTAACGGTCGGGACGGATGCCGACAGCAGCGTGCCGTCCTCGCGGCGCGCCCCGGCCAGGTGCCCGCGCGTCGGCCGGCCCGGGAACCGCGGTCCCTGCCCGCGCAGCGGCACCCGCAGCGTCTGGCCGGACGCGGCGAAGTACGGCACCCCGCGCACGCTGAGCGGCACGTCGCGGCCCTCGCCGATCTCGAACGCGATCTCGTTCGCCCGCACCGTGACGGTCACCGGGGTGCCGTGCCACTGCAGCGCGTACGACAGGTGGTCCCAGCCGGCCGGCAGGCGCGGATCGAACGCGAGCTCGCCGGAGTGGTCGCGCATGCCGCCGAATCCGGCCACCAGCGCGGTCCACACGCCGCCCGCGGATGCCACGTGCACGCCGTCGGCCGCGTTGTGGTGCAAGTCGGCGAGGTCGACGAAGATCGACTGCTGGAAGTACTCCAGGGCCAGGTCCTGATAGCCCACCTCGGCGGCGAGGATCGCCTGCACGACCGCCGACAGCGTGGAGTCGCCGGTCGTGAGCGGGTCGTAGTACTCGAAGTCGGCGAGCTTCTCGTCCATCGAGAAGTGGCTGCCCTGCAGGAAGAGGGCCAGCACGACGTCCGCCTGCTTGAGCACCTGGTAGCGGTAGATCACGAGCGGGTGGAAGTGCAGCAGCAGCGGCCGCTGCTCGGGCGGCGTGGACTCGAGGTCCCACACCTCGCGCTCGAGGAACACCTCGTCCTGCGGGTGTATGCCGAGCGCGGCGCTGTACGGGATGTGCAGCGCGGCGGCGGCCCGGTCCCAGGCATCCGGCTCGTCCTCTTCGAGATCGAGCCGGGCCACAAGCGAGCGGTACACCTCGCCGTTGAGCTCGGCCATCTCGCGCACCGTGCGCGCCGCGTAGCGCAGGTTGAACCGTGCCATGACGTTCGTGAACAGGTTGTCGTTGACGACCGTGGTGTACTCGTCCGGGCCGGTGACGCCGTGGATGTGGAACGACTCGACCCCGTCGGACACGCGCCAGAACCCGAGCGTGCGCCACAGGCGCGCGGTCTCGACCGCGATGTCCACGCCCTCCCGGTACAGGAAGTCGTTGTCGCCGGTGGCGCGCACGTACTTGGCCAGCGCGTAGCACACGTCGGCGTTGATGTGGTACTGCGCGGTGCCGGCGGCGTAGTAGGCGGATGCCTCCTCGCCGTTGATCGTGCGCCACGGGAACAGCGCCCCGGCCTCGTTGAGCTGCCCGGCCCGGCGGCGAGCGGCAGGCAGCATCATCGACCGCATCCGCAGGGCGTTGCGCGCCCACAGCGGCGACGTGTACGCCAGGAACGGCAGCACGTAGATCTCGGTGTCCCAGAAGTAGTGGCCGCTGTAGCCCGACCCGGTGACGCCCTTCGCGGGCACGCCGAGGCTGTCCGCACGCGCGGCCGCCTGCGCCAGCTGGAACAGGCACCAGCGAGTGGCCTGCTGCAGTTCGGGCTGGCCGCCGATGACGACGTCGGAGCGCTTCCAGAAGTCGTCCATCCATTCCCGTTGCTGGGCGAACAAGGCATCGGCGCCGAGGGCCCCGGCCCGGTCGAGCGTGCGCCGGCAGCGGTCGATGAGCTCGGGGGCGGGCACGCCGCTGGACGTGTGGTAGCTGACGAGCTTGGTGACGGTGATCGGCACCCCGGCGTGCGCCTGGACGCGGAACACGTTCTTGGCGATGTCCGCCTCGATCAGTCCCCGGGTCGTGTACCCGTTCTCGGTCTGCACGACGTGGTCGGCGACCAGGGCCAGCGTCATCCCGGATTCGGTGACGCGGTAGCTGAGGGCGGTGCGCAGGCGATCCTGCCAGTACTCGACCGGCTGCAGCACGCGCTGCTCGAGCGCCTCCGCCTTGCGCGGGTCGAAGCCCCGGGCCGTGTGCATGCTGCCGCCGTACACGTCCTCGCCGTCCTGCCGGTTGATGAGCTGGCAGCTCACCGTCACCGGGGCGTCGGAATCCAGCACCGTCACCGTCAGGCGCAGCACCGCGAGGTGACGCTCGGTGAACGACACCATGCGCTCGTCCTCGATGCGCACCCGCTTGCCCGACGGCGTCGCCCAGACGAGGCGCCGCCGCAGCACGCCGTCGCGCATGTCGAGGCTGCGCTCGTAGTCGTGCAGGTCGGCGGTGTCCAGCTGCAGCGGCTCGTCGTCGACGTAGACGCGCATGACCTTGGCGTCCGGGGCGTTGATGATGGTCTGGCCCACTTCGGCGAACCCGTAGGCCCGCTCCGCGTGCCGGATCGGGAACGTCTCGTGCAGGCCGTTCAGGAACGTGCCGTGCTCGTGCGCGTGACGCCCCTCGACGTGGTTGCCGCGCAACCCGAGATAGCCGTTGCCGACGGCGAACAGCGTCTCGGTGACTCCGGCATCCTCATGCCGGTACCCGCGCTCGATGAGGTGCCACGGGTCGACGGGGAAACGGTCGCGATCGATCATGGGACGAGCTCCTCGAGGTCGGTGACGATGAGGTGGGCGCCGGCGGCGCGCAGGGCGGACGCCCCCGCCCCGCGGTCGACGCCGACCACGAGGCCGTATCCGGCCGCGGCGGCCGAGGCGACGCCGGAGGTGGCATCCTCCACCGCGACGCTGTGCGCGGGATCCACGCCGAGCATCTCGGCGGCGCGCGCGAACACATCGGGCGCGGGTTTGGATGCCAGGTGCTCGCGCTCGGCGACCAGGCCGTCCATCACCACCGGGAAGCGGTCGCGGATGCCGGCCGTCGCGAGCACCTGCTCGGCGTTCTTCGAGCTGGACACCACCGCGACGGGCGTGCCGGATGCCTCCAGCGCGTCCAGCAGCCGCAGCGACCCGGGATACGCCGCGATGCCGTCGGCCCGCAGCGCCCGCTCGAAGAAGACGTTCTTGCGGTTGCCGATGCCGCAGACGGTGTCGGCGGTCACCGGATCGGCCGGTTCGCCCCACGGCACTTCGACGGCACGGCTGCGCAGCACGCTGGCGACGCCGTCGTAGCGTTTCTTGCCGTCGAGGTGCTCGAAGTAGTCGGATTCGGTGTACGGGGGCGTGACGTTCCATGCTGCGAACAGCTCGGTGAACATCGTCGCCCACGCATGCATATGCACCTCGGCGGTGGGCGTGATGACGCCGTCGAGGTCGAACAGCACACCCTGGTATGCGCGGAGGTCGGGGGTCTCAGACACGGCTCACAAGCGTAGTCGCCGGGCCCGCCGCGGTGGGCCGCCCCGCGGTCAGCCTGCGAATTCGCGCGTCAGGCGGGCGATGGCGAGCTCCTCGTCGGTGGGAACGACGAGCACCGTGACGGCGGAGGCATCCGTGGAGATCGCGCGCACGTCGCCGCTGCGCGCCTGGTTGCGCTCCTCGTCGATCTCGACCCCGGCGAAGCCCAGCGTGGCCATCGCCGCGGCGCGCACGCGGGGCGCGTTCTCGCCGACGCCGGCGGTGAACGAGATGACGTCCACGCCCCCGAGCTGCGCGAGGTACGCCCCGGCGTACGCGCGCAGCCGATGCACGTACACGTCGAAGGCGAGGGATGCCGCCGGGTCGCCGGCATCCCGGCGCTCGCCGACGTCGCGCATGTCGGACACGCCGGCCAGCCCGAGCATCCCGCTGCGGCGGTTCAGCAGCACGTCGAGGTCGTCGACCGACAGGCCGGCGGTGCGGGCGAGGTACAGCAGGATGGCCGGGTCGAGGTCGCCGGACCGCGTGCCCATCACGAGTCCCTCGAGCGGCGTCATCCCCATGGACGTCTCGACGGAACGTCCGCCGTCGACGGCGGTGACGGATGCCCCGTTGCCGAGATGGAACACGATCTGCTTCAGGTCGCGCACGTCCCGTCCGACGAACGCGGCCGCCCGCTCGCTGACGTACTGGTGCGACGTGCCGTGGAATCCGTACCGCCGGATGCGGTGCTCGCGCGCGACCTCCCGGTCGATCGCGTAGGTGTACGCCTCGGGCGGCAGCGTCTGGTGGAAGGCGGTGTCGAACACCGCGACGTGCGGCAGGGCGGGAAACGCCCGGCGTGCCGCGCGGATGCCGAGCAGGGCGCCCGGATTGTGCAGCGGCGCGAGGTCGGCGAGCGCGTCGATGTCGGCCTCGACCGCGTCGGTGATGAGCGTCGGGGCGATGAACAGGTCACCTCCGTGCACCACGCGGTGGCCGACCGCGACCGGGGGATGCTCCGCGAGCACGCCGCCGATGGCCTCGAGCATGAGCGTCACCGCAGCGGTGTGGTCGAGGCCGTCCTCGCCGATGCGCTCCACGATGCCGCCGGCGAGCGCCCGCCCGGTGCCGGTGTCGACGAGCCGGTACTTCAGGGAGGAGGAGCCGCTGTTGACCACGAGGACCGCGGTCACCGGGCATCCTCCTGCGCCTGGATCGCGGTGATCGCGATGGTGTTGACGATGTCCTCCACGGTCGCGCCGCGGGAGAGGTCGTTGATCGGCCGGTTGAGGCCCTGCAGCACGGGGCCGATCGCGACGGCGCCCGCCGAGCGCTGCACCGCCTTGTAGGTGTTGTTGCCGGTGTTCAGGTCGGGGAACACGAACACCGTGGCACGGCCGGCGACCGTCGACCCCGGCATCTTGGCCTGCGCCACCGCCGCGTCGGCCGCGGCGTCGTACTGGATCGGCCCCTCGACGAGCAGTTCGGGCGCACGCTCCCGCACGAACGCGGTCGCCTCGCGCACCTTCTCCACGTCGGCTCCGGAGCCGGACTCCCCGGTCGAGTACGACAGCATCGCGACCTTCGGCTCGATGCCGAACTGCCGGGCCGTCTCGGAGGACGAGACGGCGATGTCGGCCAGCTGGGTCGCGGTGGGGTCCGGGATGACCGCGCAGTCGCCGTACACGAGCACGCGGTCGGCGAGCGCCATCAGGAACACCGACGACACCACCGAGGTGCCGGGCCGGGTCTTGATGATCTCGAACGCCGGCCGGATGGTGTGCGCGGTGGTGTGGGATGCCCCGGACACCATGCCGTCGGCGTAGCCGAGGTGCACCATGAGCGTGCCGAAGTAGGAGGCATCCGTCACCGTGTCGGCGGCCCGCGCATAGGTGACGCCCTTGTGCGCGCGCAGCCTCTCGTACTCGCGGGCGAACTTGTCGACGTACACGGCGTCGAACGGCGACAGCACCTCGGCGCCGCGGATGTCGATGCCGAGCTCGATCGCCCGGGACCGCACCTCGAACTCCTCGCCGAGGAGGGTGATGTCGGCGATGCCGCGGGCGAGCACGGTGGCAGCGGCGTGCAGGATGCGGTCGTCGTCGCCCTCGGGCAGCACGATGTGCTTGCGGTTGCGGCGCGCGCGCTCGAGCAGCTGGTACTCGAACATGAGCGGCGTGACCACGGACGGGCGCGACAGCCCCAGGGCGTGGGCGAGCTCGTCGGCATCCACATGCTGCTCGAACAGGGCCAGCGCGGTGTCGTAGCGGCGTCGGGAATCAGCGGCGAGGCGCCCGCGGGCACTCATGATGCGCACCGCGGTCTCGTACGTGCCGCTGTCGGTGGTGAGGATCGGCAGGCTGGAGCCGAGCCCCGAGATGAGCCGTTCCACCGCGTCCGGAAGCGGGAACGGGCCGTTGAGCACGATGCCCGCCAGCGACGGGAACGTGCCCGACCGATGGGCGAGCATCACGGCAAGCAGCACTTCGGTGCGGTCGGCGGGGATCACCACGACCGCGCTCTCGGCGAGGCGGGGCAGCACGTTCTCCATGGACATGGCCGCCACCACGATCGAGAGCACCTCGCGGGTGAGCAGCTCCGGATCGCCCTTGATGAGGGTCGCGCCGAGGGTGCGCATCACCGAGCGCATCGACGGAGCCACGAGGAAGCGGTCCTCCGGCAGCGCCCACACCGGCACATCGCGCACGGCCGGGCGGATCGCCGCGATGATCTCATCGAGGCTGTCCGGGTCGGATCGGTTGGCGATCACGGCCAGCAGCTCGGCGCGGAGGTTCCCGAGCTCGGCGACGGCGAGCCGGGCGATCTGCCCCATCTCCTCCGGCGTGCGCGGACCCGAGGTGCCGAGGGCCTGGCTGTCGCCCGGCGCGTTGCGGCCGCCGAGCACCAGCAGCACCGGCGAGCCGAGGTTCGCCGCGATCCGGGCATTGTAGCCGAGTTCGGCGGGGCTCGCGACGTCGGTGAAGTCGCTGCCGAGGATCACCACCGCATCGCATTTCGCCTCGACCGCCTTGTAGCGCTCCACGATGGTCGCCAGCGACGCCTCGGCGTCGCGGTGCACGTCGTCGTAGGTGACGCCGACGCACTCGTCGTAGTCCAGGACCACCGCGTCGTGCGCGAGCAGCATCTGGAGCACGTAGTCGGGTTCCACGGTCGAGCGTGCGATCGGCCGGAAGACGCCCACGCGGGATGCCGCATGACTCAGCGAGTCGAGCACGCCCAGGGCGATGCTCGACTTTCCCGAGTGGCCTTCCGCGGACGTGATGTAGATGCTCTGCGCCACGTGCTCAGCCTAGAGCGGCGAGCCTGTGCGCGGGACGTGCGCAGTCCCTGCGCGCTGAGCCCGTCGAAGCGCAGACCCGCCCGGGGGAAAAGGAAGACTCTCCGCGAACCCGGCAGAGCCTGGTTACCCTTGCTACGTTTCCGTCCTGGGGGAGTTGGCCTGGATGCCGCCTCGCGGAGAGCTGTGTCCAGTCTAAGGCATGTCGTCTGGCGTTACGATCGGACTCGTGAGCACCGACGTCGCCTCCGCCTCGTCCATCGGTGCGCTCACGGCCGAGTCGTTCGCCGAGCTGACCAGGGCGATCACCGACACGGTCGGGCGCGTGATCGACGGGAAGCCGGATGCCGTGCGGGCGGCGCTGGTGTGCCTGCTCGCCGAGGGACACCTGCTCATCGAGGATGTGCCGGGCGTGGGCAAGACCATGCTCGCGCGCGCGATCGCGGCATCCGTCGACGCGACCGTGCGGCGCATCCAGTTCACGCCCGATCTGCTGCCGGGCGACATCACCGGCGTCAGCGTGTTCGACCCGGGCAGCCGTGACTTCGAGTTCAAGCCGGGAGCGGTGTTCGCGAACCTCGTGATCGCGGACGAGATCAACCGCTCCTCCCCCAAGACGCAGTCGGCGCTGCTGGAGGCGATGGAGGAGCGGCACGTGACCGTCGACGGCACGACGCATCCGCTGCCGAATCCGTTCCTCGTCGTCGCGACGCAGAACCCGTTCGAGATGGAGGGCACCTACCCCCTGCCCGAGGCGCAGCGCGACCGGTTCATGATGCGCATCTCGATGGGATATCCGGATGCCGCGAGCGAGGCGCTCATGCTGCGTCAGCGGCAGACCGCCAGCCCCCTCGACTCGCTCGTGCCGGTGGCGACGTCCGCGAACGTCGCCCACCTCATCGCGTGGGCCCGGAGCATCCACGTCTCCCCCGCCATGGAGCACTACGCCGTGGCCCTCGCCCGCGCCACCCGCGAGCACCCCGACCTGCGGCTGGGCGCGAGCCCCCGTGCCACGCTGCAGCTCGTGCGCGCCGCCAAGG
Source organism: Microbacterium sp. (assembly GCA_035564095.1). Lineage (GTDB taxonomy): Bacteria > Actinomycetota > Actinomycetes > Actinomycetales > Microbacteriaceae > Microbacterium. The sequence goes on from DATMTQ010000196.1 coordinate 9,711, forward strand.
TGTGGGCCGCTCTCGACGGCCGCGCGTTCGTCATCCCCGACGATGTGCGCGCCATGCTCGCCCCCGTGTTCGCGCACCGGCTCATCCCGGTGCGCGCCGCCGGGGCATCCCGCACCGGCGGCGATGCCGTCGCCGGCATCCTCTCGGGAATCGCCGACGCGGTGCCCGTGCCGGTCGCCGGCTGGTGAGCTGACATGTCCCGCTGGTGGCCTCTTACACTGCGGGGCACCGGCATGCTGGTTCTCGGGCTGGGCTGCTTCGTCGCGGCCGCCGAGGTGGGCCTGGACGCGCTCCTCTGGTTCGGGATGCTGCTGATCGCCCTGCCCGTGGTGTGCGCGGTGTACGTGCTGCCTGCCCGGCGCGCCGAGCACGTGGCCCGATCGCTCGAACCCGAGGTCGCCCGCGTCGGGATGCCGGTGCGGGTGACGGTGTACGCGACCGTGCGCACGACTCTGCCGACCGCGGCCGGCACCTGGGTCGACACGCTGCCCCCGGGCATCGCCGGGCGCCCAACCGGCCCGCTGCGCGGCCTCGGCTCCGGGCTGCGGGGCGCCGCGCAGACCCTCACACTGCCGTACGAGGTCACCGCGAACGAGCGCGGCATCCACTACATCGGCCCCCTCGTCTTCGATGTCACCGACCCGTACGGCATGGCACGGCGCCGGGCGACCGCCGGCGATCCCACCCGCATCGTGGTCGCCCCGGCGATCGTCGATCTCGGCCCGGTGGCCGGTGCGGCGCTGGACGTCGGCGGAGTCCAGCATGCGAGCGCGAGCCGGCTCGGTCAGGGCAGCGACAACCTCACGCCGCGGCGGTATGTACCGGGCGACTCCATGCGGCGCATCCATTGGCGGGCGACCGCCCACCGCGACATGCTGATGGTGCGGCAGGAGGAGCAGGATGCCACGCCTGAGGCCACCGTCGTCATCGACCGTGCCGCCGGACGGTGGCTGCCGGCGGCGGCGCGGCCGGGGGCCGACGAGGATTTCGAGCGCGCGGTGACCGCGGCGATGTCGGCCGTCGCCCGGCTCGTGCGCGACGGGTATGCGGTCGACGTGCTCGACGACGACGGCGTGCCGCTGTGCGACCAGCTCGCCGGCTTCGACGGTCCCGCGGTCGACCGGCTGCTGGCGCAGACGGCGACGCTCACCTCCCGCGCCCGGCCGAGCACCCGCCCGCACCCCTTCGACGGGGCGACGGAGGCCCTGGGCGGCGCGCTCACCGGTCCCGTCATCGTGGTGACGGGCCGGCTCGACGAGGCGGCTCTGGCGACGCTCGCGCACCTGCCGGCCCACACCGAACTGCCCGCGCTGCTGGCCGTGGCGGCGACCCCGGAGGCACTGCAGGCGGCCGCGGATGCCGGCTGGCGCGCCATCGACATCGGCACCGACCGCGACCTGCAGGCGACGTGGAACGATGCGGTCGCGATCCGGGAGATGCGCGATGTCCGGCGCTGACACCCTGACGCGGGCGCCGGCGACCTCCGCCACCGGCCGGCCGCCGGCGCAGCCCCCCGGACTGCGCCTGCCAGCC
>DATMTQ010000197.1:0-10972 GCA_035564095.1 Microbacterium sp.
CTGTCGGTGGCCGCCGTCGGCGACCCGGAGCTCACCCACCTGCTCGCCCGGCTCGGCGTGCACACGCTGGGTGCGTTCGCCGCCCTCGAGCCCGACCGGGTGCGCGAGAGGTTCGGCGAGCGGGGCGTCCGCCTGCACGACCTGGCCGCCGGTGCCGACTCGCGACCGGTGCAGCCGCGCACGCCGCCGCCCGAGCTGCATCGCGAGGTGGTCTTCGAGCCGCCGCTCGAAGACGCCTCGCAGGTCGCGTTCGGCATGCGGATCGCGGCCGACGAGTTCCTCGCCCGGCTCGGCGGGCACGGGCTCGTGTGCACCGAGCTGCGGGTGGGCATCCTCACCGAGCTCGGGGAACGCTCCGACCGGGTGTGGCTGCATCCGGGCTCGTTCGACGCGGCCGCCGTGGTCGATCGGGTGCGCTGGCAGCTGGCCGAGGCGGCCGATCTGCGCAGCGGCGTCGTGCTCGTACGGCTGGAGCCGGCCGCGGTGGATGCCGCCTCCCACCATCAGCCGGCCATCTTCGGGTCGGGTGCCGACGAGAAGGTGCACCACGTGCTCTCGCGCGTGCAGGCGATGCTCGGGCATCGCGGCGTGCTCACCCCGGTGATCGAGGGCGGGCGGTGGCTGGGGGAGCGGCAGGCCCTGGTGCCGTGGGGCGACCGCGCCGAAGCGGGTCCGGATGCCGCCCGCCCGTGGCCGGGGAGCCTCCCGCCGCCGCTTCCGACGACGGTGTTCCCGCAGGCGCTGCCGGTCGACGTGGTCACCCGCACGGGGGCTGCGATCGAGGTGTCGGAGCGAGGCGTCCTGAGCGGACAACCGGAGCTGCTCACCGTCCCCGGGCGTGCAGGGCCGCCCGGGCGGCGCGCGATCGTGTCGTGGGCGGGGCCGTGGCCGGTCGACGAACGGGGGTGGGATGCCGAGCGCCGCCGGGTGGCGCACCGGTTCCAGGTGGTCGACGACGAGCTCACCGCCTGGCTGCTCGTGTGCGAAGGCGGCGTGTGGTCGGCGGAGGCGCGCTATGACTGAGCGGGGGCGCTAGATGGGCTTCGACAACCCCTCGATCTCGTGGTCGGAGCTGGAGCGCACCCTGAGCGACCGGCGCCGTCCGCAGAACATCCCCGCCGACGCCGACGGCGGCGACAGCCCGGCCTGGTCGCACAAGCGAGGACCGTATGTGCCGCCGCCGATCGAGCGTCCCGCCGACGCGCTGCCGTACGCGGAGCTGCACGCGCATTCGTCGTACTCGTTCCTCGACGGGGCGTCCTCTCCCGAGGAGCTCGTCGAGGAGGCGGAGCGCCTCGGCCTTTCCGCGCTCGCCGTCACCGACCACGACGGCTTCTACGGCATCGTCCGCTTCGCGGAGGCGGCGCAGCCCCGCCAGGTGAAGACGGTGTTCGGATCCGAGCTGTCGCTGAGCATGCCCACGCAGCGCCAGGGCCAGCCCGATCCCGCCGGCGCCCACCTGCTCGTGCTCGCCCGCGGCGAGGAGGGCTACCACCGCTTGGCCGCGGCCATCACGCACGCGCAGCTCGCCGGGGGCGAGAAGGGCCGCCCCCGCTACGACCTGGAGCAGCTGGCCGAGGCGGCGGGAGGGCCGGACGGCGGGCACTGGGCAGTGCTCACCGGATGCCGCAAGGGCGCGGTGCGGCAGGCCCTCGAGAGCCGCGGACTCATCGCGGGCCCGGATGCGGCAGCCGCGGAACTCGACCACCTCGTCGCGCTGTTCGGGCGGCAGAACGTGTACGTCGAGCTCACCGACCACGGCGACCCGCTCGACACCAGCCGCAACGACGTGCTGTGGCAGCTGGCCCGTGATCGTGGCCTGCCGGCCCTGGCGACGAACAACGTGCACTACGCCACACCGCAGCGGCGGCACCTCGCGGCGGCGGTGTCGGCGGTGCGGGCGAACCGCAGCCTCGACGATCTCGACGGGTGGCTGCCCGCGCACGCCGGCGCGCACCTGCGCTCCGGCGCCGAGATGCAGGCCCGCTTCGCCCGGTATCCGGGGGTCGTCGCCGAGACCGTGCGGCTGGCCGACGAACTGGCCTTCCCGCTGCGCAACGCCCGCCCGGCACTGCCCACTCTCACCATCCCCGACGGCAGCACGCCGATGGAGCATCTGCGCAGACTCGTATGGGAGGCCGTGCCGCGCAAGTACCCCGACGCCCCGCCCGAGCACCTGAAGCGCATCGAGAACGAGCTCGCCGTCATCGAGTCGAAGGACTTCCCCGGCTACTTCCTCATCGTGCACGGCATCGTGCAGAAGGCGCGGGAGCTCGGCATCCTGTGCCAGGGCCGCGGCTCGGCCGCCAGCAGCGCGGTCTGCTATCTGCTGGACATCACCGCCGTCGACGCCATCCGCTACAACCTGCCGTTCGAGCGCTTCCTGTCGGCGCTGCGCGACGAGGAGCCCGACATCGACGTCGACTTCGACTCCGACCGCCGCGAGGAGATCATCCAGTGGGTGTACGGCGAGTACGGACGCGAGCGGGCGGCGCAGGTGGCCAACGTCATCCAGTACCGCCCGAAGAACGCGGTGCGCGACATGGCGCGCGCCCTCGGCTTCTCGCCGGGGCAGCAGGATGCCTGGTCCAAGCAGGTGGAGCGGTGGGGCGCATCCCTCTCCACGGCGGGCGGGCACGACATCCCCGACCAGGTGCTCGAGTACGCGGGCGAGCTGCTGAAGGCGCCGCGGCACCTCGGCATCCATTCCGGTGGCATGGTGCTCACCGAGCGACCGGTCGGCGAGGTGGTGCCGATCGAGCACGCGCGCATGGAGAACCGAACGGTCATCCAGTGGGACAAAGAGGATGCCGCCTGGATGGGCCTCGTGAAGTTCGATCTGCTGGGGCTCGGGATGCTCGCCGCCCTGCAGCACTGCTTCGACCTGGCCGCCGCATCCACGGGGGAGCGATGGGAGCTGTCGACCATCCCCAAAGAGGAGCCCGCGGTGTACGACATGCTGTGCCGAGCCGACGCCATCGGGGTGTTCCAGGTGGAGTCCCGGGCGCAGATGGGGCTGCTGCCGCGTCTGCAGCCCCGGGAGTTCTACGACCTCGCCATCGAGATCGCCCTCATCCGTCCGGGTCCCATCCAGGGCGGGGCGGTGCATCCCTACGTGCGGCGCCGGCGCAAGCAGGAGGAGGTCACCTACCCTCACGAGAAGCTGGAGCCGGTGCTGGAGCGCACCCTCGGCATCCCGGTGTTCCAGGAGCAACTCATGCAGATGGGCATGGCGATCGGCGACCTCACCGCGGCGGACGCCGACCTGCTGCGCCGCGCCATGGGCTCCAAGCGCGGAGTGGAGCGGATCGACTCTCTGCGCGGGAAGCTGTTCGCCGGGATGGCGCGCAACGGCATCCCGGACGACGTCGCGGCCGGCATCTACGCGCAGATCCAGGCCTTCGCGAACTTCGGGTTCGCGGAATCGCACTCGCTGTCGTTCGCGCTGCTCGTCTATGCGAGCACATGGCTGAAGCTGCACTATCCCGCGGCGTTCCTGGCGGGCCTGCTGCGCGCCCAGCCGATGGGTTTCTACTCGCCGGCATCCCTCGTCGCCGATGCGCGCCGGCACGGGGTGGAGGTGCGCCGGCCCGACCTGCACGCCTCCGGGGCGGATGCCGGGCTCGAACCGCTCGAGCCGGCACCGGGGCCGGGGCAGCGCCCGCCGACCGGGCGGGATGCCTGCACCGAGCGCGTCCAGCCCGCTCCCGGCGAGTTCGACCGGGATGCCCCCGACTCCACCGCCGCACACCGGCGCGACGGCGCGTTCGCGGTGCGGCTGGGGCTGGCATCCGTCACCGGCATCGGCCTGCCGATGGCGCAGCGCTTGGTGGCCGAGCGCGAGGCGCACGGGCCGTACCGGGACCTGCGGGACCTCGTGCGGCGCACGGATGCCACGGCCGCGCAGCTCGAGTCCCTCGCCACCGCGGGGGCGTTCGAGTGTCTCGGGCTCAGCCGGCGCGAGGGCATCTGGCTGGCCGGTTCCGCCGCCCAGGACCGGGCCCGGTACCTGCCGGATTCGGTGGTGTCGGTGCAGCCGCCGCTGTTCGCCGACCCCACCGACTACGAACGGCTGGCCTCGGATCTGTGGGCGACCGGGGTGTCCACCGACGACCATCCCCTCGCGCATGTGCGGGAGCGCCTCGACGAGCGCGGGGTGCTGGTCTCGACGCAGCTGCAGGACCACGAGTCCGGGCGTCGCGTCGAAGTGGCCGGACTCGTCACGCACCGGCAGCGGCCGGCGACGGCATCCGGCATCACGTTCCTCAACCTCGAAGACGAGGCCGGGCTCGTGAACGTGATCTGCTCGCAGGGCATGTGGTCGCGGTACCGGCGGGTGCTGCGGGATGCTCCGGCCCTCATCGTGCGGGGCGTGCTGGAGCGGTCGGTCGAGGGGGTGGTCAATGTCCTCGCGGATGCCGCCGTCGACCTGCGGGTCGGGGTCGCGCACACCTCACGGGACTTCCGGTGACGCGTGCTCTCTGCACGAGCGCGCGCCACCGGAAAGACGCCTACTTGATGGCGCCCGCCGTGAGTCCCGACACCACGCGCCCCTCGATGAGGGCGAACAGGATGATCACCGGGACGGTCGCGATGAGAGATCCGGCGAACAGGTGCCCCCAGTCGACCGAGTACTGGCCGATGTAGCCGTTGATGGCGACGGTCAGCGGGCGCTGGTCGGGGTCGGATGCCAGGCTCAGCGTCAGCGCCACCAGGAACTCGTTCCACGCGCTGATGAACGTGAAGATGAGCGCCGTGACGATGCCGGGCATCGCGAGCGGGATCGTGATCCGCATGAGTGCACCGAACCGGCTGAGCCCGTCCACCATCGCCGCCTCCTCGAGCTCGACCGGGATCGACGAGAAGAAGGCGTTGAGGATCCACACCGAGAAGGCGAGGTTGAACCCGGCGTTGATGAGGATGAGGCTCACGATCGTGGGCAGGCCGAGGTCGATGAACTCGCGCTGCAGGCCCACGAGCATCGCGGCGGGCTGGAACATCTGCGTGGCCAGCACCAGCAGCAGGAACAGGGTGCGTCCGCGGAAGCGCTGCCGTGCCGAGTAGTACGCGGCCGGCAGGGCGACGAGGAAAACCAGCACGGTGGCCCCGCCGGCGACCATGAGCGAGGTCTGCAGGTTGCCGCCGAAGCCGGTCGCCCAGATCGAGACGAAGTTCGAGAAGGTGAACGACTTCGGCAGCAGGTTCTGGTCGAGCAGCTCGGCCGGCGTTCGTCCCGCGACGATGAACATCTCGGCGTACGGCAGCACGAACACGATCGCGACGAGATAGGCGACGATCGCGACGATCGCGGTCTTGACGGTGCGCGACCGCGACCGCCGGGAGCGCGGCGGGAGTTCCGGGCGCCCGGTTTCGCGAGCGGCGGTGCGGGGGGACGCGGTGACGGCGGTCATGTCAGTCCACCTGTTCCTTCCAGCGGGTGACACGCAGATAGACGAGCACGATGACGATGACGAGCGCGAAGTTGATGACCGACATCGCCGCGGATTCCCCGACGTCGCCCTGCTTCAGGGCGACCATGAACGTGGTGGTGGTGCTGGTGGCGTATCCGGGGCCGCCGCCGGTCATCTCCCAGATGATGGGGAACGAGTTGAAGACGTTGATGACGTTGATGAGGGTCGCGACGAGGATCGCCGGGCGCAGCAGCGGCAGGGTGATGGTCGCGTAGCGGCGCCAGCCGTTGGCGCCGTCGAGGGCCGCGGCCTCGTAGATGTCGCCGGGGATCGACTGCAGACCGGCGAGCAGGGCGTACGTCGAGAACGGCAGCGAGACGAACACGGCGACGACCATCATCCACACGAACGCGGTGGCGGGGTTGCCGAGCCAGGATGCCTCGGGCGAGTCGAACCGGTCGAGCAGTCCCAGGTCGTGGAGCACCACGTTGATGGCGCCGGAGTGCGGGTCGAGCATCCAGCGGAAGATGAGGGCGGTCATCATCACCGAGCACGCCCACGGCAGGATGAGAGCCCAGCGGGCGACGCGGCGCAGCGGAAACGCCTGGTCGAACAGCTGCGCGAGACCGAGCGAGAGCAGCATCGTGACGGCGACGACGCCCACGGTCCACAGCACGGTGCGGCCGAGCACGCCGAGGAAGGCCGGCTCGGCGAACAGCTTCAGGTAGTTGGCCACGCCGTTGTAGCCGGCGACGAATCCTTCGCCGCCGATGTGCTGGATGGACGATTCGAGCATCACGACCACCGGCCACAGCACCACGACGGCGATGAGGGCGACGGCGGGCCCGACCCACAGCACGGGTGCGGCGGTCTGACGGAGAGACTTCATGGTGTCCTCGGGGGTGTGTGGGCGTCCCGGGGTCGTGTCACGACCCCGGGACGCGGGTCGTCGTTACTGGCCGGAGGTCGCGACGTGCTGCAGCTGGCCGAGCACCGACTTCGGGTCCTGCGTCACGGCGGTGCCGATGGTCTGCTGGATCTTGGTCTTGGTGTTCGCCCAGGCGGTGTCGCTCGGGTACTGCACCGACTTCGGCAGGGCGGTCAGGAACGGACCGAAGACGGGGTCGGATGCCAGCGCCTGCACGGCCGAGGTGGTCGCCGGGAGCAGGTCGTACTCCTTGTCGAACTGCAGCTGGTAGGTGTCCTGGTAGGCGAAGTCGAGGAACTTCTTGATCTGCGCCTGGTGCCCGTTCGGCTTGAAGGCCGCGACGTTGTCGCACACGCCGAGCGTGGTGTCCAGCGCCCCGGTCTTGCCGGGGATCGGCACGGACGCCCAGTCGCTCGTGCCGAGCTTGCCTGCCGACTGGATGATCGGGATGAGCGCGGGGGAGCCGTTGACCATCCCGACCTGACCCTGCGCGAACTTCTGCCACAGATCGGTGCGGTTGACGGTGCCCGGGTTGGGCTCGGTCAGACCGGCGTCGACGAGGCCCGTCAGGAACCGGAACGTCTCGACGTTCGCGGCGCTGTCGATCGTGTACTTGCCGTTCGTCTGGTAACCGCCGCCGTTGCCGAGCATCCACAGCAGCGATTCCGCCTGAGCCTCTTCCGGACCGAGCGGCAGGCCGAAGCCGGTGGCTCCCTTCGCCTTGATCTTGGCGGCGTCCGCCTTGACGTCGGCCCACGTGGAGGGCGGCGCGGTGATGCCGGCCTCCCGGAACAGCTTCTTGTTGTAGAAGAGCGTCCGCGAGCTCGTGGTGAACGGCATGCCGTACTGCTTGCCGTTGTAGGTGCCCTGCGCCTTGAAGGTGGAGAGCAGGTTGCCGGGGTTCGTCAGCACCTCGTCGGCGGAGTAGAGCAGGCCGTCCTGGGCGTAGTTCGAGAAGTAGTCGCCCTCGGTGATGTCGGGGTACTGCTTGTTCTGCACCATCGTCTGCACCTGCTGGTCGAAGCCCGTCCACGGGATGGAGGTGATCTTGACGCTGATGTCGGGATTCTTCTTGTGGAAGGCGTCCGCGATTCCCTTCCAGTAGGTGGCGGACGCGTTCGACGGGCCGGTGCCGTAGTCCGCGACGACGAGCTTCAGGGTGGTGCTGCCGCCGGACGAGCCTCCGCTGCCGCCGGAGCAGGCGCTCAGCGCCAGGGCGGCGGCGACGCCGACGGCGCCGACAGCGACGATGCGTGAAGTGCGCAATGTATCTCCTAGAGGTCGGACGCGCGGGTGCGCGTCGCTTGTGATGGACGTGGTCATGAGATCCTCAGCTCCGCTGCCAGCACGAGCGCGGTCGCGCCGCGCAGGGCCAGTTGGTCCGGGTGAGGGGCGATGCTCATCTGCAGCCCGCTGCTCACGTCGGGCAGCGTGCGCGTGCGGATCGTCGCGAGCGCGGTGTCGAGGAACGGCCCCTCGATGAGGTCGGCCGGGCCGGCGAGCACGATCGCGTTCAGGTTGAGGATGGCGACGACCGGCGCCAGCGCGACACCCAGCGAGCGCCCGGCATCCCGCAGCACCTGTTCCCGGTCGTCGGGGGCGGCCGCCAGGCGACGGCGCAGCGACGGCACGGCGATGGCGACTTCGAGGCAGCCGCGGCGGCCGCACGCGCACAGTTCGCCGTCGTCGTCGACGATCACGTGGCCGATCTCCCCGGCACTGAACCCGTCGCCCTCGACGAGGGCGTCGCCGACGATGAGCCCGGCGCCGACGCCGTGCTCGATGGCGATCGTGAGCAGGCTCTGTCCCGGCGCGCGGCGCTCGGTGTGCACCGCGAGGGCCGCGGCGTTCGCGTCGTTGGCGATGTGCACCGGCACGTCGATCGCGCGCCGCAGCCGTGCGCCGAGATCGAGGTCGTGCCACCCGAGGTTCGGCGCCTCGCGTACGACGCCGGCGTGGTCGATGATGCCGGGGGAGGCGACGCCGACGCCCAGTACGCGCACGGTGGAGCGCCGGACGAGGTCGCGGATGATCGTCGCGGCGAGGGCGACCGCGTCTTCGCCGCGCGCGCCGGCGATCGGCTGAGCCGTGCGATGCACGATCTCGCCCCGGAGCGTGGTGATGGCGCCGACGAACACGTCGTCGGCGGAGAGGTCGAGTGAGATGACGTGGTAGGCGTGATCGTCGAGCCCGATGAGCTGCGCGGGCTTGCCGACGCGGGAGTCGGTGCGCTGGCCGTGCTCGACGATGAGGCCGTCCGCGGTGAGCTCGGCGATGACGTCCGACACGGTGGCGCGGGTGAGTCCGGATTGCCGGGCGAGATCGGCCCGGCTCAGCTCGTCGGTGTGGAACAGCAGCTGCAGCAGCAGCGACCGGTTCTGGCGCCGGTTGTGCTCGGGCAGCGCCTTGGTGGTCACGCGAAGCTGGGCGGTGGACATCTCACCTCGATCCGTTGTGCGTCGTTGCAGCCGGGAGCGGCCGTGCTCCCGTAATTAGTTAGTACAGTATCCTGCCGAATCATTTGTCAAGTCCCCGTCCATAACTGATCGGTAACGGCCGGGTCTCTCCGCGGAGGCGACGCCGCGGAGACGGGCAGGACTTGCCCACGGCATGTTTGTAAGGTTTACTAACTCGCATGTTCGACGGCCGGGCATGCTTCAACGGAGGGCGGACGATGCGGATCGGTCTCGACATCGGCGGCACCAAGACGGACGCGGTCGCGATCGGTGCCGACGGACGGGAGCTCGCGCGGGTGCGCCGCGTCTCCGGGTTCGGCGCCGACCAGGTCGTCGGCTGCGCCGAGGAGGCGGTGCGCGAAGTCGTGCGCCGGACGGGCGGACGACTGACCGACGTCACCGGCGTCGGCGTCGGGATCCCCGGCGTCGTCGATGCCGCGACGGGGCGCGTGCGCCATGCCGTCAACCTCGGCGTGGCGGAGGTGCCGCTGGCTGACCTGCTGTCGAAGCGATTGGGCGCCGCGGTCATCGTCGAGAACGACGTCAAGGCCGCGGCCCTCGGAGCCTGGCACCTGCTGCGGCTGACCGGCTCCGCCGCGCTGCTGAACGTCGGCACCGGACTGTCGGCGGGCATCGTCGTCGGCGGGCGGGTGTGGCGCGGACCGCGCGGCACTGCGGGCGAGATCGGGCACGCGCCGGTCGATCCCGCGGGAGTCGCGTGCTCGTGCGGTCAGACCGGATGCCTCGAGACCCTGGCGTCGGGTTCGGCGATCGCGCGCCTGTGGCGGACGGGTGCCGCCCTCCCCGCCGTCGACCTCTTCGATCGGGCGGATGCCGGAGAAGCCGCGGCGATGCGGGTGCGGGGCGTCTTCGTCGACGGCGTCGCTCAGGCGGTGCGGATGCTCGTGCTGTCGGTCGACGTCGAGACCATCGTCATCGGCGGAGGACTGAGCGGACTGGGCGAGCGCCTGCAGGCGCCCCTGCGGGAGGTGTTTCATCACTGGGCGGCGGCATCCCCGTTCCTGGCGTCGCTGGACCTGCCCGGTCGCACGTGCCTGCTCCCTGCCGGCACGCCGGCTGCGGCCGTCGGTGCCGCGATGCTCGGCACCGTGCCTCAGCTCGCTTGAGCCCCGACCGGCCACCCGTGGTCAGCCGACGCGGACGGTCTCCGCAATGATCCCCTCGGACGTTCCCGACGTCGACGCCGCCGCGCGGGGTGCGCGTTCGCCGAGCCGCAGTACGATGATGCCCGCGAGCACGAGCCCGCCGCCGACCACCTGCACGGGCGCCGGCGTCTGTCCGAGCAGCATCCACGCGAAGCCGACGGCGAAGACGAGTTCCAGGATGCCGAGGAACGACGCCAGCCGCGAGCCGAGCCGGCGCACCGCCGCGATCCCCGAGCTGTACGCGATCCCGCCGGAGACGATCCCCAGAGCGAGGATCGGCACCCACCACGGTACGTCGGCGAAGGCGAAGTGAACGGAGGCGTCCGACGCGCCGAGCGGCAGCATGCCGGTCAGCGCGACGGCCAGCAGCATGATCGCACCGATGATCAGCGAGGCCGCGGTGAGCGCTGTCGAGGGAACGCGGCTCGGGTGGGCGGCCAGCAGGTAGTAGCCGGAGCCCCCGATCATCGCGAGGGCCGCCCACAGCACACCGGGCAGGCTCAGGCGGGCGCCGGTGAGCAGGCCGAGGACGAGCACGAGGCCGGCCGCGACGATCACCGCGCCGAGCACCGTGACGCGGGTCGGTCGCTCGCCGCGGCGCAGCCACAGCCAGAGCACGACGGCGGCGGGGGAGGTGTACTCGATGAGCAGCGCCGGACCCACCGCCATGTGCTGCACGGCGCTGAAGAAGCCGAGCTGCGCGAGCGCCATGCCGAAGGCAGCGTAGGCGAGCACGAGGCGCCAGTCCTGAGCGAGCGTGCGCCACTGTCCGCGCAGGTCGCGCAACGCGAACGGAAGCAGGCACAGAGCGCCGATGGCGAGTCGCAGGACGACGACGGTGATCGGGGTCCACCCCGTCGCGAGCAGTCCGTCGGCAAGAGCACCGGAGAGGCCGAACGAGCCGGCCGCGACGAGGGCGAGCACCAGCCCCATCCCGGCGGCGCGCGGTCGCGTGTCATGCGTCAAGGTGCTCATGGCATATGACTCTACGCGGGCCGCGTGTATGATGTC
>DATMTQ010000198.1:0-12610 GCA_035564095.1 Microbacterium sp.
CTCGACCTTCTCGGCGACGCGGATGAGCGTCGCGATCAGCCACCGCAGCGCCGGGTCGTCGTTGCGCGAAGGATGCCAGTACGCGGACTCCACGAGCGCCGGCAGGGGCACCGGGATGCGTGCGATCGTGAGCCCCAGCCGGTCGGCGTAGAGCTCCGCGAGCCGGGCGGGCGCGAAGCCGAACATGTCCGTGCCGGAGACGGTGAACGGCACGGGGAGGAACCCGGGGACCGTGCGGCGCACGCGCGGGCTGATGCCGGATGCCGCGAGCACGTCGTCCGCGTAGAGGGACACGCCGTTCGCGAGCGACACCCGCACGTAGGGGAGGGTCGCGAGGTCCTCCATCGACAGGCGGCCGTCGACCAGCCGCGGGTGATCGCGGCGAACCACGCACACCATCGAGTCCGAGAACAGCGCCTGGTGCTTGCCGGGAACGCCGGATTTCGTCCCGACGACCACCACGTCGTCGCGCAGCAGGTCGATCGGCTCGACCTCGTACAGCGGGCTGAACTCCACGGACGTGTGCGGCGCCTCGTGCTCGAGCACCTCGAGCAGCGGCGCGGTCATGATCGACAGGGCGTAGTCGGATGCCGACAGCCGGAAGCGCCGGTCGCTGGTGGCGGGATCGAACTGCGGACGCAGGTTCAGCGTGCGGTCGATCTGAGCCATCGCCGCGGCGACGACCGGCTGCAGCGCGAGCGCCTTCGGGGTCAGCTGCGACACCCGCCCGGTGCGCACCAGCAGCGGGTCGTCGAGGAGCGTCCGCAGCTTCGCGACGGCGCCGCTCACGGTGGGCTGCGTGGTGCCGAGCAGCTCCGCCGCCCGGGTGAGGTTGCGTTCGCCGAGCACGGCATCCAGCACCACGAGCAGGTTGAGGTCGATGTCCCGCAGATCGTTCACCCGAGGCCCTTTCGCTGTCTCCGTCAGCATACGGTCGGTCGCGATCGCGGCGGACGGTCAGAGGCGGTCGGCACCGTACGTTCGCCGCGCCCGCGGAACCCGATGTCCCGGACTCGCGGTCTCGACGATCCGGTTCTCGACCGTGCCGAGCCCCTGCACGGTCATCGTCACGACGTCGCCGACCTGCAGCGGCGGGACGACGAGCTCGCCGCCCGCGCGCGCCCAGCGCTCGGACAGCGCGCCCTGGGAGGCGGTGCCGGTGGCGAGCACGTCGCCCGCGCCCACCCAGGCATCCCGCGACGCGTGCACGAGCAGCTCCTCGAACGACCACGACATGTTGCGCAGGTTGTCGGTGCCGACGACCTCGCCGTTGACCGCGACCGACATCTCCAGGGCGTAGCGGTCGCCCTCGCGATACTGCTCGAGCTCGTCGGGGGTCGTGATCCACGGCCCGAGCGTGTTGGCGAAGTCCTTGCCCTTGGACGGGCCGAGCCCGATGCGCATCTCGCCGGCCTGGATGTCGCGGGCGCTCCAGTCGTTGAAGATGGCGAACCCGGCGATGTGCTCGTGCGCCTCCTCGAGCGGCACGTCGCGCACCGTGTGCTTGACGATCATCGCCACCTCGAGTTCGAAGTCGAGCTTGCGGGTGCCCGGCGGCATCGGGATGTCCGCGCCGGTGGGCAGCACCGACCACGGGTTCATGAACAGGAACGCCGGCTCCTCATACCACTGAGGCGGGACGGTGCCGTCGCCCGGCTCGTTCTTCTTCATCCCGGCGATGTGCGCCTCGAACACGAGGAAGTCGCGCATCGCGCGGGGCTGCACCGGCACCGCGAACGTCGCCTGACCGATCGGCAGCCGCTGCTGCCTGCCCGCGCGCACCAGCAGATCCCGGCGGCGCTCCTCGGGACCGGTCAGCAGGTCGAGGATCTGCGGGTCGCCGGGGATGTCCTGGATCGCGCCGTGCTGGATGCGTCCGGTGTGCACGATCCCGTTCGGACCGACGTAGCGGGCGAGCTGCACCACGTCAGAAATCCAGCGTCGTGGAGAAATCGCGCTGCCGGGTCTCGAGGGCCGGGATCGCCTGTCCGAGCGCCCACTTCTCGAAGTGCGGGTACGTCCCGTGCGCTTTGAAGGCATCCTCGTCGACGTACACCTCGAAGATGCGGAAGACGCCCGGCTCCTGCGGGTCCTGGTGCGCCTGGTAGTAGAGGTTGCCGGGCTCGGCGCGGGATGCCGGCGACAGCTGCGCGAGCGCGTCCCGCACGGTCTCCTCCTCCCCGTGCTTGGCGGTCCACGTGGCGCTGCAGACGAAAGCCATGATGCGTCCTTTCTGTGTCGGGTTCGTGCGCTTCGACAGGCTCAGCGCGCGGGGCGGTCAGTCCTCGAAGATGGCGACCGCGCGGGTCCAGCCGGCGGAGGCGCCGCGCACCTTGGTGGGGAAGCACGCGACGGTGAACCCGGTGGCGGGCAGCCGGTCGAGGTGCTGGAGCTTCTCGATCTGGCAGTAGCCGACCTCGGCACCGGCCTTGTGCCCCTCCCACACGACCGACGGGTCGCCGGTCTCCTCGAACACGCGCCGGTTGACGCTGACCGGGAGGTCCCAGCCCCACGCATCCGTGCCGACGACGCGCACGCCCTGGCCGGTGAGGTGCAGGGTGGCATCCCGCCCGAACCCGATACCGGTGTCGATGTAGTCGTCGCGGCCGTACGCGTCGGCAGCGACGGTGTGCGCCAGCACGATGTCCAGCGGCTGCAGCTCGTAGCCGATGCGCTCCAGTTCCGCGTCGATGTCGGCGGGGGTCACCAGGTGGCCGCTGGGCAGGTGCCGCAGGTCGAGCTTCACTCCAGGCCGGAAGAACCAGTCGATCGGCACCTCGTCGATCGTCCAGGCACGCTCGCCGCCGTTCATGGTGGGGTGGTAGTGCCACGGGGCGTCCACGTGGGTGCCGGCGTGCGTGGTGATCGTCACCGTCTCAGCGGCGAGTCCCTGCCCGTCCGGCAGCTGATCGGGCCGGATGCCGTACATGGCGTCCATGTCTGCGAGGCCCGCCTGGTGGTCCTTGTACTCGATCTTCGGGCGCAGGAACGGCGGGTCGACGGGGATGACGTCGTCCAGGGGCATGGACAGGTCGACGAAGCGCATGGGGTCTCCTTCGGTTCAGGCCTGGGGCGCGACGGCGTGCCGGACGGGGATCTGCTCCGGCTCGAGCTGCACGGCCCAGCCCTCGATCGTGCCGGCGTTCTCGTACTCCTCGATCTGCAGGATCTGGCGGCCGCGTTCGACGGTCTGGGCCATGCCGGAGGTGACGAAGGCGTACAGGTTCAGCCAGGCGGACTCCTCGAACGCGATGCCCTCGAGCACCAGCACGTTCGCGTCGACGACCGCGCGCGCGTTCGCCGCGGCGCGGGGCGACGTCGTCGTCACCGCGCGGGCGCCGTTCACCTTGTTCGCGGCCACCACGCCGGCGAGCGCCTCGTCGACGACGAGCACGCCGAACGCGTCGGCGCCGGCATCCTGGTCCTCCACGACCGCGCGGCCGACACGGATCGCGAACACCGGGTAGTCGTCGCCCGGGTCGAGCGCGTCGGCGCCGTGCCAGACCACGTCGAAGCCGGATGCCGCGGCGCGCGCCTGCAGGCGGCGGCCGAGCTCGTAGCCGCCGTGGTCGGCGGCGAAGTGGATCCGTGTCATGTTCTGCTCCTTGTCGCGAGGCTGCACCGGCGGCGGTCGCCGCTCACACCGGCGGGGCCACGAACAGGCCCTTGTCGATGTCGTTGAACGATTCGCGGGCGACGAGCTCGCTCATCTCCTGGGCGGTGCCCCACTGGTCCTGCGTCGACAGCCGGCTGATGTCGTGACGGTGCGCCTCCCAGGTGTCGTCGTCGACCATCGACAGCTCGGTGGTGTACTCGATCGTGTTGCCGGCCGGGTCGAGGAAGTACGCGAACGTGTTGTCCCCGGCGTTGTGCCGTCCGGGACCCCAGATCATGCGGGCGCCGGCGCGCAGGATCTTGCCCGCTCCACGCATCCACTCCTCGATGCCGCGCATCTCGAACGAGAGGTGGTGCAGCGAGTGGTGCGGTCCCATCGCGATCGCGATGGAGTGGTGCGTGGCGTTGCAGCGCATGAAGTGCATCATGTCGGTGCCGTCGGGGCGCACGAGCGAGTCGGAGATCGTGAAGTCGAGGTGGTCGACGTACCACTGCGCGGTGCGGTTCAGGTCGGGGGAGTTGAACACCATGTGCGAAAGCTTGGCGGGCACCGGCTCGCGCTCGCGGATCTTGCGGGGCGTGCGCGTCTGGTACCCGGTGGAGAACTCCAGCACCCGGCCGTCGCCGTCGAACACCCGGAACCCGTAGCCGCCGCTGAAGCCGGTGAGCTCCTGGGGTTCGTGCACGAACTGCACGCCCTCGGCGTGGAGCTTGTCGGCGAGGGCGTGGATGTCGGCACGGCTGCGCACGGCGAACGCGGCGAGGTCGATGCGCTTCTCGGCCTCGCGCAGGCGCAGGATGAACGGTTCCGCCGATCCCTCGGCGGCGAGGTGGCTCAGACCGTCTTCGGAGTGCACCTCGGTGAGTCCCCAGTGTTTCACGAAGAAGTCGCGCTCCACGGTGAAGTTCGCAACGGCGAGGGCTGCGTATCGCAGGTGCGAGACGAGGCGGTCGGTCATCATCGGCCTTCTTTCATCGGGGCGCCCCGCGCTGCGGCCGGAAGACGGACGGATGCGCATGGCGACTCCCCGAGAGTAGGCGCGGGCCGTCCCCGGGGGCCATGCGACCGCCGGATACCATGCATCTGTGGTGGCTGGCGAGACGGATCTGAATCTGATGGTCGCGTTGCGCGCGCTGCTCGAGGAAGCGAACGTCACGCGTGCCGGCGCGCGGATCGGCCTCGGGCAGTCGACGATGTCGACGGCGCTCGCCCGGCTGCGCACGGTGTTCCACGACGAGCTGTTGGTGCGCGTCGGCCGCGATTTCGAGCTGACGCCGCTGGCCCGGCAGATCCTGCCGCAGGTGCAGCTGACCCTGCCGCTGGTGGCGCAGGCGCTCGGGCAGGAGTCGTTCGACCCGAGCACCAGCACGCGCACCTTCACCTTCCAGATCACCGACTTCGGCGCCCTCGAGATGGGCCCGCTGTTCGACCTGGCGCAGGCGGAGGCGCCCGGCGTGCGCTTCGACTTCCTGCGGCTTCCGACCGAGCCGACGGATGCCGAGCACGACCTGCTCGCGCATGACTTCGTGGTGGCGGCTCCGGGCATCGGGATCGACGTCGACAGCGTCGAGGTGTTCCGCGACGAGTACGTCGTCATCGCCGACCGCGCCAACCCCGTCGTGGCGGGCGGCGAGATCTCGCTGGCGGACTTCACCGCGAGCCCGTTCATCCGCACCGACTTCGGCCGCGCGCACATGACGCCCGCGGAGCGGCGCATGCACGAGCTGCGTATCTTCCCGAACGTGCGCGTCACGACCTCGACGCTGCTGTCGATCCCGCTCATCGTCGGCGGGACCGACCTCGTCGGCGTGGTGCCGCGCCGGCTGGTGGGGCGCAACGCGGAGGTCACCGGCACCGTCGCCGTGCCGACCCCGTTCCCGGCGACCGAGCTGATCCAGCGGCTGTGGTGGCATCCCGCCCATACGCACGACGGCGCGCACGCCTGGATGCGGCAGGTGGTCGCGCGGTGGATCGAAGCCCGCACTGCCGAACCCCGATGACAGGCATCACGCCGCGCGCATACTGAAGCGCCCGGCCTGCATCTAACGTCGATCGTGGAGACGCGCCTCATCCTGCGTGTCCAGATCGGAGACGAAGATGTCTGTTCGCAACGTGCTGGTCGTCGGCGGCGGATTCACCGGACTGACCGCCGCCATCGCGCTCGCGCAGCGGGACGTGAAGGTCACGCTCGTGGACAAGGCTCCGGCGTGGGCGCGCGTCGGGCACGGGCTCACGATCCAGGGCAACGCCCTGCGCGCCTTCAAGGACCTCGGCATCATCCACGAGGTGCTCGCCAAGAGCTACCCCGAGGACGACGGCATCACCCTGTTCTTCGCGGACGGCCGCGTCATGGCCCCGATGCACACGCCGCGCACCGGCGGCGACGACCTGCCGCCGACCATCGGTGCGCTGCGCCCGGACCTGCACGAGATCCTCGTGGCGAAGGCGGAGTCGCTCGGCGTCGAGATCCGCCTCGGGCTCGAGATGACCTCGTTCGAGAACAACGACGACGCCACCGCCACGTCGGTGCTCTCCGACGGCACCTCCGAGACGTGGGACCTCATCATCGTCGCCGAGGGCATCAAGTCGCAGACGCGCCCGAAGCTCGGCATCACCGAGGACCGTGCCCCGTCCGGTCTCGGCATCTGGCGCGCCGTGACCTCCCGCACGCCCGAGATGAAGGGCGGCATGGCGTTCCCATTCACCGGCGACGGCGCCCTCAAGGTGGGCTACACGCCCGTCAGCGAGGATCAGTGCTACATCTTCGTGCTGTGCCGCCCGGAGCGTCCCGACAACGGCCTGCCCGACTGGCAGGAGGTCAAGCGGCTCATGGCCGACTTCCACGGCGAGTTCGACTACCTGCGCGAGTCGATCGACGAGTCGACGTTCCTGAACTTCCAGCAGATCGAGTGGATCTTCGTCGACGCCCCGTGGCACCGCGGCCGCGTGCTGCTGCTCGGCGAGGCCGTGCACGCCGTGCCTCCGCTGATCGCGCAGGGGGCGGCGATGTGCATCGAGGATGCCGTCGTGCTCGCCGAGCTGATCACGCCCGAGGGCGACCTGGAGGAGCAGCTCGCCGCGTTCTACGCCCGTCGCGTGCCGCGCATCAAGGGCGTGGTGGATGCCTCCCTGCAGCTCGCCGAGTGGGAGACCCACCCCGGCACGCCCGACGCGGATCCCGGCCGCGTGATGGGCCAGGCCCTCGCCGCCCTGGTGGCGGCCCCGTGACCGCAGCCCGCGGGCTGAGCGTGTCGAAGTCCGCCCCCGCGCCCTCGGTCCCTGAGCTTGTCGAAGGGGTCCCGGATCCCGCAACCTCGGTCCCTGAGCTTGTCGAAGGGCTCCGCATCCCGCGTCGCATCGTCACCGGGCACGACGCGGCCGGAGTCTCCATGGTGGTCAGCGACGGGCCGGTGCCGGTCAGCCGCCAGCTCCCGGACGACGGCGTCGCATTCCACGAGGTCTGGGTCACCGACCAGGCGCCCGCCGTCATCCGCGCCGGGGCCGAGGACCCGACCGCCGGCGCGCTCACGGTGCCGCCGCCCGCGCGCGGCACCCGCATCCGCATCAACGAGTTCCTGCCCGGTCACCTCGACGAGCACGGCCGGCAGTCGCCGGTGCACCGCACGGAGTCGATCGACTACGGCATCGTGCTCGAGGGCGAGATCACCCTGATCCTCGACGACAGCGAGGTCGTCGCCCGCGCCGGCGACATCGTCGTGCAGCGCGGCACCGCCCATGCCTGGGCGAACCGCACGGATGCCGTCGCCCGGGTCGCGTTCGTGCTCGTCGACGGCGAGTTCGGGCAGGACCTGCTCGACGTACTGCCGGGCGACGTCCGCGACGGACTCATGCGGCACGGGCCCCGCGAGCCGGATGCCGGAGGCGCCGCATGACCGCGCCCGTCCTTCCCGGCATCGCCGGCGGCCTCTTCGTCGTCACCGGCGCCGCGGGCGGCCAGGGCGCCCAGGAGGCGCTGCGGCTCGCCGCGCAGGGCGCCGACGTGGTTGCCGCGGACCTCCGCGACGATTCACCTGAGCTGACGGATGCCGCCGCCGGCCTGCCCGGCGCGATCGTCTACCGCCGTCTCGACGTCACCGACGAGCAGGACTGGCGGGCGCTCGCCGGCACCCTCGGCGGCCGCCGCGTGAAGGGTCTCGTCAACAACGCCGGGATCACCCACCGGGTGCGTATCGGCGCCGTCGAGCGGGACGACTGGGACCGCGTGCTCGCCGTCAACGTGACGGGCGCGATGTTGGGCATCCAGGCGCTGCTGCCGCTCATGGCGGCGGGCTCGTCGATCGTCAACATCGGGTCGGCGGCGGGTCTCACCGGCCACTACACCGCCGCGTACACCACCAGCAAGTGGGCGCTGCGCGGTCTGACCCACGCGTGCGTGACCGAGCTCGGCCCGCGCGGCATCCGTGTCAACATCGTGCATCCCGGCTACATCCGCACCGAGATGACGGCGGACGCCCCGGCGCCGTTCCGCGACGCGAACCTGGCGATCGCGCCCCTGCACCGGGCGGGCGAGCCCGTCGAGGTCGCCGACGTCGTCGTGTTCCTGCTGTCGGATGCCGCATCCTTCGTCACCGGCGCCGAGATCGGCGTCGACGGCGGCCAGTTCCGATCCGGCGTCGCGACCTTCCTGTCCGACGCCGTCCGCCCCCAAGCCACCGCCGCCCATTGAGCGAGCACAGCCACATCTCCGGTCGTTGAGCGAGCAGCCACCCTCCGGTCGTTGAGCGAGCGCAGCGAGACGAAACGCATCCACCCCGATCTTCGGTCGTTGAGCGAGCGAAGCGAGACGAAACGCATCCACCCGAGGAGTCCTCATGTACATGTACTTCCCCACCAATTACGTCTGGAGCATGTCGGTCGTCGCGACGCTCAACAACGGCGGTCTCATCGACGACGTCGACAAGGCCTCGCGGCCGGTGCTGGAGGCGTCCCAGCACGGGGACGACGTCGGCACCGAGCTGCTGTACGGGTCGTGGCAGGCGGTCGCCGACCGCGTCCTGGCATCCGCCGAGGAGGACGAGGCACGCGGCTGGCGGCGCGGTGCCGCCGAGAAGTACTACCGGGCGGCCCTGTACACGTCGCAGGCGGAGCGCCTGCAGTCGCCGAAGTGGGAGGGCCGCAAGGCCGCGTACCAGAAGTCGATCGATCTGCTGCTCAAGCACGTCGCGCTCGGCGAGGTGCCGCTGACCGTCGTCGACGTGCCCTACACCGGGGATGATGCTCCGGCAGGCGCGGCCCTGCCCGGCTACTTCCACCGGGCACCCGGCGACGGGCCGCATCCGCTCGTCGTGATGTGGAACGGGCTCGACTCGACCAAGGAGATGATGTACACCTCCGGTTTCCCGCAGCAGCTGGCCGAGCGCGGCATCTCGACCCTCCTGATCGACACGCCGGGGTCCGGCGAGGCGCTGCGCATGCGCGATCTGCGTGCGCGGTACGACACCGAGGTCTGGGCGGCATCCATCCTCGACTGGGTCGAGCAGAACGCCGCCGGCCTCGGCGTCGACCCCGCCCGGGTCGGTCTCGTCGGCTGGTCGCTGGGCGGCTACTACGTTCCCCGCGCGACCGCGTTCGAGAAGCGCATCGCGCTCGCCGTGGCGTGGGGCGCGAACTACGACTGGGCCGCCGTGCAAGAGGCCCGCCGCCGGCGCGAGGGCGAGAACCCGGTGCCGCACTACTGGGACCACGTGCACTGGGTGTTCGGCGCGAGCGACATGCCCGACTTCATCGAGAAGACGAAGAACATGCGCCTCGAGGGCGTCGTGGAGAACATCACCGTGCCGTTCCTGGTGACGCACGGCATCGGCGACCGGCAGATCCCGGTGGAGTACGCGCACAAGGAGTATGAGGCCGCGGTGCACTCGCCCAAGCGCGAGCTGCGCATCTTCACCCAGGAGGAGGGCGGCGCGGAGCACATCGGCCTGGACAACATGCCGTACGTCTCGCAGTGGACGGCGGACTGGGTCGCGGAGACCTTCGCCGAGCTGGGCGCCTGACGTGAAGATCGCACGCTGGGAGAATTCCGGAACCGTCGGCGAAGGGTTCGTCATCGACAGCCGGGTGGTGCCGTTCCCCGGGGGACTCACCGTCACGCAGGTGCTCGCACAGGGCCTCGCCGCGGCGCACGAGCTGCATGCGCGCGCCCTGAGCCTGTCGAAGGGCGAGACCTCCGGCATCCTGCTCGCGGACGTGCGCTTGCTGGCGCCGCTGGTGCCCGCGGCGGTGCGCGACTTCGTCGCTTTCGAGGAGCACGTAGAGGGGGTCAGCGCGGGGGTCGAAGGCAAGAGCGACGTCGCCGCGGAGTGGTACGAGGCCCCGACCTTCTACTTCACCAACCCGCACACGATCCTCGGCCCCGATGAGCCGGTCGCTCCGCCGGTCACCGAGCGCCTCGACTTCGAACTCGAGGTCGCGGTGGTCGTGGGTGCGGCATCCGGCGTGGGGGAGTCGAACCTGACTGCGGAGGAGGCGGCATCCGTGGTGTTCGGCTACATGATCATGAACGACTGGTCCGCCCGCGACCTGCAGGGCCGCGAGATGAAGGTGCGCCTCGGTCCTGCCAAGGGCAAGGACTTCGGGATGAGCGTCGGGCCGTGGATCGTCACCGCCGACGAGCTGGAGCCGTACCTGGATGCCGACGGGTTCCTGGCGGTGCGGGCCGAGGCGTACATCAACGACGTGCTGGTCGGCGAGGACCTCGTCTCGAACATGGGCTGGCCGCTGCCGGAGCTCGTGGCCTACGCGTCCCGCAACTCCCGGGTGGTGCCGGGCGACGTGCTCGGATCGGGGACCGTCGGCAACGGCGGATGCCTCGGCGAGCTGTGGGGCCGCAACGGCGCGCTGACGCCGCCGCCGCTGGCCGAGGGCGACGTCGTGCGGCTCGTGGTCGAGGGCATCGGCGAGCTGGCCGGTGCGGTCGGTCCAGCCGTCGCGGCTCCGACCGTGCCGCGTGCCCGGGTGCGCTCGCGCGCTCGTCACCGCTGACGCACCGATCCGGTTCAGGGGATCGGATTCGGGGTGCCGGGCGTGAGCGCGCGCAGCGCGTACAGGATTGTGGCGAGGTCCACGAGCTCCTGGATGAGCGCGCCGGCCACGGCGGGGATCAGGCCCGTCATGGCGACGACCATCAGGCCGATGCTGAGCCCGATGCCGATCCAGATGGCGGTGAGGGCGATACGGAGGGTGCGGCGGCCGATCGCGATCGCGTCGACGAGCGGCCGGAGCGAGTCGACGAGGATGACCACGTCGGCGGCGTCTCCCGCGGCGGTCGCGCCGCGTGCGCCCATCGCCACGCCGATGTCGGATGCCGCGAGGACCGGCGCGTCGTTGACGCCGTCGCCGACCATCATGAGCGGCCGCGGGCGCAGCGCGGCGGCGAGATGGACCTTCTCGCCGGGGAGGAGCTCGGGTTCGACCTCGTCGATCCCGACGAGGGAGCCGATGGACTCGGCCGTCGGGCGGGCGTCGCCGGTGAGCATGACGATGCGCTCCAGCCCGTGGCCCCGCAGCCACGACACGACGGCCGCCGACTCCGGCCGCGGGGCGTCGGCGAGGATGAGGGTGCCGGCGAATCGCCCGTCCACGGCGACGTAGGCGGCCGCCTGCCCGGCCGCGAGCGCGACACGGCGCAGCTCCGGTGCGAGCGTCGCGACGTACGCCGGCTTTCCGACCGCGACCGAGCGGTGCTCGACCGTCGCGGTGACGCCGTTGGTGGCGATCTCCCCGGCATCCTCGGAGCGGCCGAGGGTCAGACCGCGATCGACCGCCGCCTGCCGGATGCCGGCGGCGAGCGTGTGCGAGGAGTACTGCTCCGCGGATGCCGCGAGCCGCAGCACCTCGTCGGCCCGGAAGCCGCTCTCCGGGCGGATCTCGATGAGCGCGGGGGCGCCGCGGGTCAGAGTCCCGGTCTTGTCGAACGCCGCGACCCGCACGCGCGCGAGCTGCTCGATGACGGCTCCGCCCTTCATGATGACGCCGTCCTTCGCGGCCCGCGACAGCCCGCCGAGGAAGGCGACGGGGGCCGCGATCAGCAGCGGGCACGGAGTGGCGAGCACCAGGACCTCGGCGAGGCGCACCGGATCCCCGGACAGCATCCAGGCGATCCCGGCGAGGACGACCGACACCAGGGTGAACGGGATCGCGAAGCGGTCCGCCAGGCGCACGACCGGTGCGCGCGACTGCTCGGCGGCATGCACGAGCGCGACGATCTGCTGGAACTGGCTGTCGGCGCTGCGGCGCACGGCGCGGATCCGCACCGCGCGCTCGCCGTTGACGGACCCGGACAGCACCTCGTCGCCCGCCGCGCGGTCCACGGGCAGGCTCTCCCCGGTCAGCGAGGATTCGTCGAAGGACGCACTGCCGGTCAGCAGCACTCCGTCGACGGGCACGACCTCGGACGGCCGCACCAGCAGAACGTCCCCGATGACCACGTCCTCCACAGGGACGTCGACGACGTCCTCGGATTGCGTGTCGTCGGGATGCGCGACGACATGCGCGGTCCGCGGGGAGCGATCCAGCAGAGCCCGCAGGTCCCGCTTGGCGCGGTGCGCCGCGAACTCCTCGAGGGCTTCGCCGCCGGAAAGCATCAGCACGATGATGAGCGCCGCGACGTCCTCGCCGACCGCGAGGGTCGCGACCATCGCCATCACGGCGAGGATGTCGAGGCCGACGTGCCCGCGGATCACGTCACGGATCATGCGCGCGACGGTCAAGACCACGACGGCCGCGACCCAGACGACCGTCGCCCACCGTGCGGTGCCCCGCTGCCCGGCGGCCTCGAGCACCAGGAAGGCGGCGAGGACGACCACCGTCACGATGATCACCGGCCGCGTCCACAGGAGCCGGGCTGCTCGCATCCTCCTCGCCCCCTCGGTCGGCTGCGGCGGGGTCGCCCGCCGGTCGGCGGCGCGTGCCTCGGTCATCCTCACGCGTCGACGAGGATGCGGTTGTCCACATCGGTGACGTGCGGGGACGACC
>DATMTQ010000199.1:0-15342 GCA_035564095.1 Microbacterium sp.
GTCGCACCGGCGATGAGCACGGTGCGACCGGCGAGAGACGCGTCAGCCATCAGTCCCGCGGATGCCGGCGGTGGACGCGATGACGTCCTTCATCTTCTTGTCGAGGGCTTCGTAGAACATCGACAGCGGGAACTCGTCGTCCATCACCGCGTCCGTGTAGCCCTTGGGGGTGCCGGCGAGGATCTCGCGCGGCAGGCCCGCGGCCCACATCGAGGCCGGGTTCGGGGTGACGACCGAGCTGACCAGCTCGTACGCCTTCAGCCAGTGCACCGTCTTGGGGCGGTCGATCGACTCCCAGTACAGCTGGTCGATCGCGTCGCCGAGCTCGACGACCGCGTCGGCCACCTTGTCCCACTCGAAGCTGAGGGCGACGTCGCGCCACTCGAGCACGCGCTTGCGGTGCAGCCACGCGAACAGCAGCTGCCCGCCGAGCCCGTCGTAGTTGCGCACGCGCGATCCGGTGATCGCGAACCGGAAGATCCGGTCGAAGATCACGCCGTACTGCACGAGCTTGCCGTACTCGAGCAGCTGCTCCTCGACGGGCGTGAGCGGTTCGACGGGCTCACCGGCCGTGTGGGCGTCCTTGCGGGCCTGCAGGCGGCGCTGGATCTTCACCGACTCGCGGAACGCGGTCAGGTCGCACCGCAGCTCCTCGAGCGAGTAGAGGAAGAACGGCATCCGCTGCTTGATCATGAACGGGTCGAACGGCAGGTCGCCGCGCATGTGCGTGCGGTCGTGGATGATGTCCCACATCACGAACATGCGCTCGGCCTGGGCCTGGTCGTCGAGCAGCCCCGCGAGGTCCTCCGGCAGCTCGAGCTTGGTGATCTCGGCGGCGGCGCGCACGACGCGGCGGTAGCGGGCGGCCTCTCGGTCCTGGAAGATCGCGCCCCAGGTGAACGAGGGGATCTCGCGCATGGCGACGGTCTCGGGGAACAGCACCGCGGAGTTGGTGTCGTACCCGGGGGTGAAGTCCACCAGGCGCAGGCTCACGAACAGCTTGTTCGTGTACTGGGTCTCGAGCTGGGCGATGAACTCGGGCCAGATGGTCTCGACGATGAGCGCCTCGACGTGGCGGTCTGCCGACCCGTTCTGCGTGTACATCGGGAACACGACGAGGTGACGGATGCCGTCCACGCGGTGCTGCTGCGGCTGGAAGGCGAGGAGCGAGTCGAGGAAGTCCGGCACGCCGAACCCGCCGGCGACCCACTTCGCGAAGTCGGCCGGGAGGGCTTCGAGGTACGCCGCGTCGTGCGGGAACAGCGGGGCGAGCGTGCGGATCGACGAGACGATCGTCTCGACGTGCGCGCGGGCAGCGGCGTGGTCGGATCCCTCGGGCACCGAGCCGTCCTTGACCTGCAGCGGCTGCAGGGCCGTGGCGGCGTCCTTCAGGGCGAGCCACGCGGCCGAGTGCTCGACGGTCGCGGCGGTGGTGCCGTCCTCGAGGACCTCGGGTTCTCCGACGATGGCCTTCGCGTCGTGGGCGTAGGTAAGGGACATGGGGAAACCTCCGATCCTGGAGTTCAGCCGGAAATTTTCCGGCGTATCGACTGTGATGCGGATAATCTTACAGGTATGACGGATGCTCTTGCCACCCCGACAGCCCCGGCCGCCCCCCTCGACGACACCGACCTGGGGATCGTCGCCGCGATCTCGCAGGATGCCCGCGCCACCTTGTCGCAGCTGTCCGAGACGGTCGGGCTCTCGGTCTCGGCCGTGCAGGCACGGCTGCGCCGGCTGGAGGCCCGCGGGGTCATCGCCGGCTATCGGCTGATCCTCGACGCCGAGGCAGTCGGCAAGCCGCTGTCCGCGTTCATCGAGATCACGCCGCTGCGTCTCGACCAGCCCGACGACGCCCCTGAACTGCTGGAGCATCTCACCGAGATCGAGGGATGCCACTCGATCGCCGGCGAGGCCAGCTACATGCTGTTCGTGCGCGTCGCGTCCCCGCGCGAGCTGGAGCGATTGATCCGCGACATCCGGCAGGCGGCATCCGTCTCGACGCGCACCACCGTGGTGCTGCAGACCTTCTACGAGCACCGGCCCATCGTCCCCACGCGCTGAGCGCCGCCGGATACATCTCCAGACGGATGCTCCGCCCGCGCGGCTCCCGTAGCGTGAGCAGCGTGTTCCGCCCGATGACCGGCCGCCAGTGGACGTTCGACGCCGTCGTCGCCGTCCTGTTCTTGGTGCTGGCGGGGTACTTCGGGCTGCAGACGGCCTTCTACTCCAGCGGACGTCAGGTGGTGCTGGCGGTCGGCCTGTCGGCCGTCCTGTCCGGGGCCCTCGCCGTGCGGCGGTACTCGCCGGCGGTCGCGCTTACGGTCGCGTGGTTCGTCGCCGTCGCGCAGATGCTCGGCGGACTGCAGCCGGCGGCGTACGACCTCGCGATCCTCGGGGTGCTGTACGCGACGGCCGCGTACGGGTCGCGGCTGGTCTTCTGGCTCGGGTTCGCGTCCGCGCTGGTCGGGGCGCTCGTCGCGACCGTCTACCTGCAGCTCCCGCGCCTCATCGAGATGATCCGGCTCGGCGACATGGGGGCGCTGGTCACGGCGGGGTACGCCTGGATGGCGGCATCCTTCGCCCTGCTGCTGGCCTGGACGGTGGGTGCCCTCGTGCGGGCCGTGCTGCGGTCGCGCGCGTCTCGGGTCGCGCAGGTGCAGGCCGAGTCCGACGCGGCCGCAGAACAGGAACGGGTGCGCATCGCCCGCGACATGCACGACGTCGTCGCCCACTCGCTCGCCGTGGTGATCGCGCAGGCCGACGGCGCGCGGTATGCGGCGGCCGCGGATCCGGATGCGGCGGCCTCCGCGCAGGGCATGGCCGCCGCCCTCGGCACCATCTCCACCACCGCCCGGAGCGCACTGGCCGACGTGCGGCTGCTGCTCGGACAGCTGCGGCACAGCCAGGGCGACGGCCCGCAGCCGACCCTCGCCGACCTGGAGGGACTGTATGCGCAGGTGCGCGCGGCCGGCGTGGAGCTGCGCGTGGCGGTCGATCCGGCGCCGCGCGCGGAACCGGCGGCCGCCGTGCAGCTCGCGGTGTACCGGATCCTGCAGGAGGGCCTCACGAACGCCATCCGTCACGGCGACGGCGACGCGGTGGACGTGCGGCTGGCGTGGCTCCCGGAGGCCGTCGCGCTGACGGTGCGCAACGCGCTGCCCGCGGATGCCGACCCCGCGCACGGTGGCCACGGACTCATCGGCATGCGCGAACGCGCGCAGCTGGCCGGCGGAACGCTGGATGCCGGTGCTGAGGGATCCGCGTTCGTGGTGCGGGCCCGCATTCCCCTCGGCGACTCCGGCGTCTGAGCGAGCGAAGAGACGGGACGTGATGTCAGACGAAACCCCCATCCGGGTCGTGCTGGTCGACGACCAGGCGCTGTTCCGGGCAGGTATCCGCATGGTGATCGACTCCCAGCCCGACCTGCGGGTGGTGGGGGAGGCGGGAAACGGCCGCGACGGCGTCGACGTGGTGCGGCGCGAGAGCCCGGATGTGGTGCTGATGGACATCCGGATGCCGGTGCTCGACGGCCTCGCGGCCACGGCCGAACTGCTGCGCGATCCGCCGGATGCCGCCGTGACCGCCCCGCGGATCGTCATGCTGACGACGTTCGACCTCGACGAGGCGGCCGCGCGGGCGATCCGGCAGGGCGCGTCCGGGTTCCTGCTCAAGGACGCCGATCCGGAGTTCCTGCTGGCCGCGATCCGCACCGTGCATGCCGGATCGGCGGTGATCGCGGCGTCCGCCACGCGGGAGCTGTTCGCGCAGACGACTCCCCGGACGCGGCCGGTGCCGGCATCCTTCGCGGAGCTCACCGAGCGGGAGCGGGAGATCTTCGCGCTCGCCGCGCGAGGGCTCTCCAACGCCGAGATCGCGGCACGCGAGTTCCTGTCCGAGGCGACGGTGAAGACGCACATCAGCCGCATCCTCACGAAGCTCGCCCTGCGCGACCGGGTGCAGCTGGTGGTGTTCGCGTTCGAGCACGGACTGGCGTGAGCCGGATGCGACGTCATCCTTGCGATGTACGCGGATCAGGCTCCCGGCCGACGCGGCGGACCCGGCCCGGTTCCTAACGTCGAAAGCATGGAGATCACAACGACAGGGCTCGGGCTCGCCGCCCGGGTGCAGCAGCTCACCAAGACCTTCGGCTCGGGCGACGGGGCGGTGCGCGCGCTCGAGGACGTGTCGGTCGGCATCCGGCGCGGGGAGTTCACCGCGATCATGGGCCCGTCCGGATCGGGCAAGTCCACGCTCATGCACGTGATGGCGGGGCTGGATGCCGCCACCTCGGGCCGCGCGTGGATCGGCGACACCGAGATCACCGGGCTCGGCGATCGCGAGCTGACGCTGCTGCGCCGCCGGCGGGTGGGGTTCGTCTTCCAGGCGTTCAACCTGGTGCCGACCCTCGACGTGATGGGCAACATCCAGCTGCCGTTCGACCTCGATGGTCGCGCGCCGTCGGCGTTGGAGAAGGCCCGTGTCGAGCGGCTCATCGAGACCCTCGGGCTGGCGCCGCGGCTGCGGCACCGGCCGCACGAGCTGTCCGGCGGACAGCAGCAGCGCGTCGCGATCGCCCGGGCCCTGGCCACGGCGCCCGACCTGGTGTTCGCGGACGAACCCACCGGCAACCTGGACTCGCGCTCGGGCCGCGAGGTGCTCGCCCTGCTGCGTGCGGCATCCGCCGAGCACGGCCAGTCGATCGCGATGGTGACGCACGACCCGGTGGCGGCCTCCCACGCCGACCGGGTGCTGTTCCTCGGCGACGGGCGCCTCACGGCGGACATGCCGCGCCAGACCGCGGAGGAGATCTCCGCGCACATGCTGGCGGCGGACGCCGCGGGGGTGGCGGCGTGAACCGGCGCTTCCTGGGAGAACGCGGGATGGGGGCGAGCATCGTCGTGGCCGCGATCTCGTCGGCCTTCGGCGCCGTGCTCATCATCACGATCACGTTCCTCGGGGCGATGCTGCGGGCGAACCCGTTCCTCGGAGACAGCCACACCCTCGCCTTCGTGCTGAGCTTCATCGGGTTCGTGCTCGCGGGCGTGGCCGTGTACGTGGGCGCGATCGTCACGGCGAACACGTTCGCGACGATCGTCGCCGGACGCACCCGCCGCATCGCGCTGATGCGCCTCATCGGCGCGACCGCGCAGTCGCAGCGCCGGGAGGTCGCGTCGCAGGGCCTGATCGTCGGGGCGGTCGGGGCCGTGGCGGGGCTCCTCGCCGGCACCGGCGTGGGGGCCCTCGGTACGCAGGTCGCGCAGCGGATGCTGCACCTCGACGGGCTCTCGTTCGCGCTGGTGCAGCCGCTCCTGCTGCTGCCCGCCGTCGCCGTGACGCTGACCACGTGGGCGGCCGCCTGGGTCGGGTCCCGTCCGGTGCTGACGGTCACCCCGCTCGAAGCGCTGGGCGGCTCGGTGTCGGCCTCCCGAGCCGAGATCGCGCTGCGCCGCGGGCGTCATCTCGCCGCGGTCGCGTTGTTCATCGTCGGCGGGATGCTGCTCGCCCTGGGCGTCGCCGTGGGGCTGTACTCGCCGCTCGGGGTGGTGGTGGCGTTCGGCGGCGGCATCCTCTCGTTCACCGGCCTGGCGCTCGGGTCGACTCTGGTGATGCCGCCGGCGTTGCGGCTCGTCGGGCGGATGTTCGGCGGATCCGCGGCGGCGACCATGGCGTCACAGAACGCGCTGCGGTATCCGGAGCGGTCGAGCCGGATGACGATCGGCGTGGTGATGGGTGTCACCCTGGTGACCATGTTCGCGGTCGCGACGGCGTGCATGAAGGCGATCATGGCGGCGGCCGCCGGGGGACGGATGCCTCCGCCCATGGCGAGCGTCATGGACTCGTTCGCGAACATCATGATGGGGCTGGTCGGGGTGTCCGCGGTGATCGCGGCGGTCGGGCTGGTGAACCTGCTGACGATCGGGATCGTGCAGCGCCGGCGCGAGCTGGGGCTGCTGCGGGCTCTCGGGCTGTCGTCGGGGCAGATCCGGCAGATGGTGCTGCTGGAGGCCGCGCACATCACGGTCACCGCGCTGATCTCCGGCCTGGTGCTGGGGTCGCTGTACGGCTGGGTGGCGGCGCAGTCGCTGCTCGGCTCGGTGTCGGCGCACGCCGGGGGGACGGCCGGAGCAGGGCTCGTCGCGCCGGTGATCCCGCTGGTCCCCGTGCTCGTGGTCGCCGGCGCGACCGGCATCCTGACCCTCGTCGCCGCGGCCGTCCCGACGCGGCTCGCGACCCGGGTCTCGCCGGTCGAAGCGCTGGCCGGCTGACACGCCCGGTATGCCCCTGTCGGACGGAAGCCGACGGGGGCATGCTGTGTGACATGCAGATCGACATTCTGGAGCATGAGCCGCCCTACCGCGTCGGCGTGATCGTCGGCAGCCTCTCGAAGGAGTCCATCAACCGGCGTATCGCGACGGCTCTCCAGAAGCTGGCGCCTGCCGAGCTCGAGTTCTTCGAGATCGACTACAGTCGGCTGCCGCTGTACAACCGGGACTACGACGCCGACTACCCGGCGGAGGCCCTCGAGTTCAAGGCGCAGGTGCAGAGCGCGGATGCCATCCTCTTCGTCACGCCCGAGTACAACCGCTCGCTGCCCGGAGCGCTGAAGAACGCGATCGACTGGGGCAGCCGCCCGTGGGGGCAGAACGCGTGGGCGGACAAGCCGACCGGCGTCGTCGGCGCATCGCCGGGCGCCATCGGCACCGCCGTCGGCCAGGTGTCGTTGCGGGCGACGCTGAGCTTCCTCAACGCGCGGCAGATGACGTCTCCGGAGGCGTACATCACGTACACGCCCGGTCTCGTCGACGACGACGGCAATGTCACCGTGGAATCGACGGCGGAGTTCCTGTCGATGGTGATGGAGAAGTTCCTCGAGTTCACGATGCGGGTGCTGACGGTCATTCCGCGCGCCTGACGTCCCGTTCGCCGACACATCGCCGGCGCCCCGGATCGCCGTCGTCACCGCGCCGCCGGGGCGCTGGCGTGTCAGGCGGCGGGTCGGAATCGTGTGGGTGGTGGTTGCAGGTCGCCCCAGAGGTATCTGCGTTCGAGTCGGGCCTGCAGTTCGATCGGCGGGGTGTCCGGGTCGGGGGAGTCGAGTGTGAACGGTCCGGTACGGTCGCGGGTGATCCGCCAGTCGTTGTTGTGCAGGGTCAGGTGGTGGAAACGGCACAGCAGGATGCCGCGGTCCATGTCGGTCTTCCCGCCGTGGGCGTAGGGGTCGATGTGGTGCGCTTCGCAGTACGACGCGGGCCGGCCGCAGCCGGGCCACCCGCATCCGCCGTCCCGGATCGCCAGGACGAGGCGTTGTTTGGCGCTGAACGGGCGGGCTTCCCGGCCGAGGTCGAGCGGGTTGCCACCGGGGTCGAGGGTGCACTGGATGCTGCCGGTGTCGCACGCGTGCTGCGCGGCGAACGTGGCCGGCACCGCGGTGTGCGTGTCTTCGACCACCGCGATCCCGGGCGCCCCGGCGTCCGCGGTGTCGCGGGTGGTCTGGGTGATCACGACCCGGATGCCGGCCTGTCGGGTGCCGAACACCTGGGCGGCGTCGGCGAGGGCTCCGGCGTGCAGCACGTCGATGAGCAGGTCGTACGCGAGCTGCTCGTTCGTACGCGGGTCCGCGGCGTCGAGGATCGCGGTCGCCCACGCGGCGCCGCAGGGTTCGAACTGGATGCGCGCGCACGGCACCCCGTCGGGTTGGTCCACATCCGGAACGACCTCGCCTCGACCTGTTCGTCGTACCGGCGCCGGGCCCCGTCCGGGTCGAGCCGGTCCCGGATGATCCGTGCCGCCGCGGCGAGGTCCTCCACCGTCCGGCGGGACGCCTCGGCGATCAGCTGTTCGGCCGCGAGCGTCCATGCCGCGACCGTGCCCGGATCGGGCATCCCGGCCGGCTCCGGGGAGTCGGCCGGTCCGAGCCCGCCGGTGCAGGCGGGTGGTTCGCCGAGTCCGCGGCGGATGGCGGACTGCTGGTCCACACTGATCCGCCCGGCGGTGAACGCGTCGCCGAGACAGGCATGCCACGGGCGTGCTGGTGCGGGGTCGTGCCCTTCGACAGGCTCAGGGCGCGGGAGGCCCGGCTCAGGGCGCCGGTCCTGGCCGGGGTCCTGAGCTTCGACAGGCTCAGGGCGCTCGAGATCGGGCGGCGCCGCCTCCACGAGCGACTGACCGAGCCGGGTCACTTTGCCGGCTTGCGCTTTCGACACGCCCGTCAGGTCTTGCACCAGCGACACCGCGTTGCGATGACCGAGCCGTTGCGCCAGGCCGCCGTGGCCGGGCATCCCGCCCCGACCGCTGCGCCGCGATCCCCGTCGCCACCACCCGCAGCGCCTCGAGCTCACGGATCGCGCCGGTCGACGACTCGATCACCGCCACGACGTCTTCATCGGGCATCCCCGCCGGCACCGCCGCCGACCTCGCGACCGGCACGTCACCGAGCAACCCGGTCAGAGACCGCAGATGCTGCGCGATCACGATGCCGAAGATGTCCATGACCGAAGCCTCTCACCAACCTCCGACATTCGAAGCTACGGGCGACACGCCGAGGTCCGTCACGACGTCACGATGTGCGGCAGTCCGCGGGATGCGCCTGCATGCGACCGCCCGAGCGATCGTTCCGTCACGATGCTCGCGGAGGCCCGGCGGACAGGCTCGAGGGCGCGGATCACCCCGGCCGCTTCCGTCAGGATCGTGGCGAGATCGTCGTCGCTCATGTCCGCCATCACGGTGCGCACGCCGGCCGCCGATGTGTCGCCGAGAAGTGAGTGCAGCACAGTCAGGTGGTTCTCGATGGAGGTGAAGGTGCTCATGCCCGTACCCTCGCACGGACCTCCGACATCCCGCCCCACGCGCGACACGCCGAGTCCGACCTAGGCTGATGGGATGCCGTCGTCGTTCGATCAGTCCCGCTACCAGGTACGTCTCGAGCACGGCGTCGACGGCCTGCGGCGCCTCGCCACCTCCGACGTCGTGGTGGTCGTCGACGTGCTGGACGTCTCGCGGCACGCGATCGATGCCGCCGCCGCGGGCGCCGAGCTGGCCGTCGCAGCACTCGGCGACGAGGTGCGGTCGATGGTCGCCGCGGCGTCGGCGTCCTCGGTGCTGGTCGGCGGTCTGCGCAACGCTCGCGCGGTCGCCGCCGCGATCCTGGCGGAGCAGGAACGGCGGGGGCAGCGCACGAGCGTCGCGCTGGTCGCGTCGACTCCGCGCGGCCGGTTCGCGGTGGAGAATCAGCTGGCCGCCGGCGCGATCATCGACGGGCTCGCCGCGCGCGGCATCGACCACAGCTCACCCGAGGCGGCCGTCGCGTGCGAGGGGTTCCGTGCGCTGCGCGGCGCCGTGCGCCACATGGTCACCGCCGCCGGCAACGGGCAGCTGCTCGTCGAGGAGGGTCTGCGCGACGCCGTGCTCGCCCAGACCCGGAGCGACGACACCGATGCCGTGCCCGCACTGCACGGCGACCACTTCAGCCGTCTCTGACACGCCGCCGACGCACCAGCGCAGCCGGCCGCGCCGACGGTATCTCGCGTGTTCCGCGTGCGCGATCACCCGGGGCGGTGCACGACCTCGCAGTCCGCGCCGGGGGAGAGCACCCCCTCGTGTCCGTCGTCGTACCGGATCACGAGCAGCTGATCGTCGTCCGTCCCGCGGATCTCGATCACCTCGCCCAGATGATCCGCCATTCCGACCACCCGGCCGTGCACGCGGATGCGGTCTCCCACTGTCGCTCGCATCTCGACCTCCTCTTTCGGCCAACGCTACGCCGCAGCGAAGCGTGCGTGTCAGGGGTCTCGCGCCGCCGGCCGTTCAGCGCGGCGTCATCGCCTCTCGGCGCGTGGTGGCGCTGATCTCGCGCCGCGCCCACCGGATGGCGAACCGCTCGTCGAACCGCCGCGCGCATCGCGCGCACGACATGACCCGGGTGGGTCTTCGATGCCGGTAGACGGTGTGGCCGGATGGGCACACCCCTACCCACGGGGCCAGCTCCACCGCCGTCTCGCCGTGATGGGTGACGCCGCCGCGGTAGCCGAGCCCGGCGGCGATGCGTCTCCACCGCGGGCCGTGCCCGGCATCCGAGCCCGCCAGCGCATGCGCGACCTCGTGCAGCAGGGTCTGCCGGTTGGTCTCGTCGTCGTAGCGCGCGGCGAGGTACTTCGAGACGGTGATGCGCTGCTGCGTGTAGTTGCAAGCCCCCGCGCGGCGCTTCGCGCTGTCGAACCCGAACGTCCATGGCGCACCGAGATGGGCCGAGATCAGCGCGTCGGCCCAGTCGCGCACATCCTGCAGATCAGACATGCCGGAACAATAGAACGAACCTACGACATCGCGGATCAGGCCGACACGGCGACCTTGGCGCGGCGCCGCTCCGCGGCATCCACGGCCTGCAGCGACGTCTGCAGCGCCTCTTCCGGCGCTCCCGCCTCCTGGCGCAGGAACAGCGCCCGCTTGAAGTCCGCGCGCGCCTCGTCGAAGCGTCCCATGTCGTAGTAGACCTTGCCGCGGTGCTGCAGCGCGAATGCGGCGACGTTCGGCCAGCTCTGTCCCTCGGCCTCGTCCGCGCAGGTGTCGAGTTCGGCGATGGCCGCGCCGTATGATCGCCGCGCCTGCAGCACGGTCGCGTGCAGCACGCGGGCGCGCAGCAGGTCCTTGCGCGTTCCGGCCATGCGGGCCTGCCGCACAGCCAGCTCGGCGTACGACAGCGCCGCATCGAGGTCGCCGAGCACCTTCAGCAGCCAGACGCGCTCCAGCAGGGCGGGGAGACTCCGCTGTTCGCCGAGCGCGTCGAGACGCTCGCGGCATTCGCGCTGATCGACGATCTCCCGCAGCGTTTCGGGATCGTATCCGCGGATCGTGCTCACGAGTCCTCCCTGAATCCGGCGTGCTGTCGTCCCAGTCTGACCGACGGTCCTGGGAGCTCCACCGGGGCACGCCGCACTCGACAGGATGCAGAGCGAAACCACGTCCCGGTGCGATGCAGCTGTGGGACGATGCCGTCATGGGGATGGGGGATCGCGATGGATGATGCGACGCTCGCCGAACTCGAGGTGCTCCGGGCGCGCGCATACGGGCCTGCGGCCGACATCGCCGCGGACCCCGCCGCCCTCGCGCGGCTGCGCGAACTCGAAGCCGACCTGCGCGCGGCGATCCCGGCACCCGCACCGGTCAGCGCATCGGTGGGGGCCCGCGCCCCCGAACTCGGGCTGCGGGATCGCTTCGCACCGGTCTCCGTACCGCAGCCCGTCTCGCCGGTCGGCACAGACCCGGCCCCGGCGGACGCGGTCGAAGCAGACCCGGATGCAGCGGACCCGCCGCTCGCCGACGCGCCGGAGTCGACCGCCGCGCCGGATGCCGCGGCATCCGGCGGGCATCACCGGTCGCGGTGGATCGGCGGGCATCGCCGGCTGCGGCGGATCGCGGTGCTCTGGCCGTTGTCGGTCGTGGCGACCGCGGTTGTGACGTACGGCGTGCTCGTGGGCCTGCCCGGGCGCAGCAGTCTGACCGAGGCGAAGACCCTGACCCTCACGGAGGGCGGCGTCGCGCAGGATCTGTTCGGCACCGGTACGGAGCCGACGCTCGGGGCATCCTTCCACGGGCTCACGATCGTGAAGTCGACGAACGTGTTCGGCGGTCCGGGCGTCGTCTGCCTCGTGGCCTTCCGGACGTCCTCCGATCCGGGCGGCTTCGAGGGCCCGATGTACACGGGGTGCGCGGGGGGTGCGCTGCCGGCGACCGTGCAGGTCGGAGTGGACGCGGTCTCGCCGGCCGCGCTGCGGAGCCGGTACCCGGACGGCACCGGCCTGCGGTTCGTGCTCGACGGCAACCGGGTGCACGTGTTCGTGGACAGCACGGCCGCCGAGACGCCCGGCGCCTGACCTGCCGTCGTGCCGTCGACGGTTCTCGGAGAGTTCTTAGTCCGGGCATCCGAGGATGGACGGATGAACCTCGTCACGTCCCTCGCCGCGCTCGGCCCCGCCGCGCTGGCGCTCATCGCGGCGATGGTGTTCGTCGAGAACGGCCTGCTGTTCCCGTTCCTGCCCGGCGACAGCCTGATCTTCGCCGCCGCCCTGCTGGCGCCGCTGCTGCACGTCCCCTGGTACCTCATCGCGGCGATCGCCGCCCTCGGGGCGACCGCCGGCGCCGAGGTGGGCTTCGTGATCGGGCGTCGGTTCGGGCGACGGCTGTTCACGCCGGACGCCCGCGTGTTCAAGACGCGCCACCTCGACGAGACAGAGACCTTCTTCGCCCGCTGGGGGCGCTTCGCGATCGTGCTGGCCCGGTTCGTGCCGATCGTGCGCACGTACATCTCGCCCGCCGCGGGCGCGTCGTCGATGTCCCACCGGGTCTTCAGCTTCTGGAACGCGCTGAGCGCTATCGTGTGGGCGGCGGTGCTCGGCGTCGCCGGGTCGCTGCTCGGGAGCATCCCGTGGGTCACTTCGAACATCGACTGGATCATGGTCGGCATCGTCGTGGTGACCGTCGCCCCCGTCGGGATCGCGGCGCTCAACAAACGCCGCGCCGCCCGCCGCCCCGACGACGCGCGCGCCACATCCGAGCCCGCGGTGACACCCCTGCAGGAAGTGAATCGATGAGCGTCCAGACGCTGCCGTCCCCGACCCGATCCGGGTCCCGATCCGGCCGGGCCCTGAACGGGATCCTCCGTCCGTCGCAGCACCCCGTCGCCGTCGTGGTCGTGGCGCTCGCGGGCGTCGTGATCGTGACCGGAGCCGGCTTCGCGCTGCGCTCCCACCCGTTCGACCTCGCCCTCGCGCAGGCGCTGAACACCCTGCACACCGGAGCCCTGGGCGCGGTGACGAGCCTCGTGTACCACGGCCTCGAGCCGGCATCGGCGATCGCGATCACGGTGCTCGCGACCGCGGTGATCTGGCTGTCGACCCGGCAGCTGCCGGTGGCGGCCGCGTTCGCGGGCACGGTGGCGATCACGTGGATCCCGTCCGACGTCGTCAAGATCCTGGTGCACCGGCCCCGGCCCGAGGCCGGGCTGATGTCCCACCCGTTCTCACCCGTGCAGGTCGACCCGTCGTTCCCGAGCGGCCACACCGTGTTCATCACGGCCTTCGTCGTGGCGCTCGTGTTCGTGCTGCGCGGCACGCGCTGGATGCCGGTGGGCGTCGGGGTGGGCGCGGTCCTCGTGCTCGGCGTGGCGGTATCGGTCAGCATCGACGCCGTGCACTACCCGAGCGACGCGGCCGCCTCGATCTTCTGGTCGCTCGCCGTGGCACCGGGCGTGCGGGTGGTGTGGGTCGACTGGCTCATGCCCCGGATCCCGCTGCTGCGCACCCGCGCCTGAGGCCGCCGCCGGCGCGCTTTCCGCGGCATCCCGGCCATTGACACGGCACGGGCGCGGGAGGATCATGGCGCCAACTGGGGACCTCGATCTGGGGGTGTTCTATGGCGCTGCCTTCCGCCGGGTGGTATGACGATCCCGAAGCGCCCGGCTCACGTCGATACTGGGACGGACGCATCTGGACGGGAGACCGACATCCGCCGGCATTCGCCCGTCCGTCGCCGCTGACCCCCCTTCCGCCCCTCGACGCGGGCCCCGTGTGCCCCGTCTGCGGGCGCGACGACGTGCTCCGGAACGTCGGAGCGCTCGTCGACGAGGGCACCGCCCCGCTGCTGGCCGACCGATTCCGGATGCCGGCGCGTCCTCGCACCCGGTTCGGATCCTGGTTCCTGCTCGGCTGGCTGGTACCGGCGCTGCTGCTCGGGGTCCTGGCCGGGCCGGGCTTCGTCCCGGGGGCCGAGACGGCCGGCCTGCCCGCGGCCTGGGTGATCACCGTCTCGATCCTGGTCACCTTCGCGTTCGCACTCGCCGTCACCTGGATCATCGGACTGATCGTCGCCTTCGTGCAGCGAGCAGCCGGCGCGTCCTCCCTGCGGGCCCGGCGGGCGCAGTGGAACGCGGGCTACTGGCGCCTGCGCGGAGCGTACTTCTGCGCGCGCGACGGCGTCGCGACCGACGGCGTCGTGGCGCAGCCCCCTGAGGAGTTCGTCCGCTTCGCGTTCGGCGGCTGAGCTGCGGCCGGCCCCTACTTCTCGAAGAGCGATTCCCGGGGCTTGGGGGATGCGACGGCGTCCGCGTCCGTGACCGGCACAGCGCCCCGCACGAACTCGTCGATCTCCCGCCCCTCCGCCACTTTCGCCGGGTGCGGTCCCGCCGCCATCAGCCGGGGGAGCCACTCGGTGGGAAGGCGGGCGGAGGATGCCGCGACGACCAGGTTGCCGAACCGGCGTCCCTTGAGCACCTGCACCTCGGCCAGCACGATGACCTCGGGCAGCACCGCCCGGATCGTCGCGACCTGCCGTCGCGCGAACGCCAGCCCGGCCCCGTCGGCCACATTGACCAGCAGCACACCGCCGGGCGCGAGCATCCGCGCGGCCTCGCGGTAGAACTCCACGCTGGTGAGGTGCGCGGGAGTCTGCGTCCCGGAATACACGTCGCTGACGAGCAGGTCGACGTGGCCGACCAGGGCGGGCGGCAGCTTGCCGAGCACGGCGCGGGCGTCGCCGATCCGCACGCGCACGGCCGCGCCCCGGGGAAGCGGGAGCTCGGCGCGCACGAGCGCGACGAGCTCCGGCTCGAGCTCCACGACCTGCTGCCGGGAGCCGGGCCGGGTCGCCTCGATGTACCGCGGGATCGTCATCGCACCGGCGCCCAGATGCACCGCGGTCAGGGGCTGCCCCGGCAGCCGCAGCCGGTCGATGACCGCGCCCATGCGGGCGACGTACTCGAAGCTCAGATGGGTGGGGTCATCCGGGTCGACATGCGACTGCGGGGTGCCGTCGACCTCGAGTTCGAAGCCCGACGTGTACTTCGCGGGCACGACGCGGGCGAGCTGCCCGCCGGACAGGCGCACGTGCGGAGGTTCGGGTGCGTCTCGTCTGCCCACCCGTCCACGGTACCCGGGTCCTGCGCCGGGGCTACCGTTGAACCCATGCACGTCATCGACCTCAACGCCGACCTCGGCGAGACCGTCGACACCCCGGACGGCACGGTGCCGACGGCCGACGACGAGGCGATGTTCGCGGTGATCTCCAGCGCCAGCATCGCCTGCGGGGGGCACGCGGGGGATGCCGCGTCGATGGCGGATGCCGCGGCACGGGCATCCCGCACCGGCGTCGCCATCGGCGCGCACCCGTCGTACGCCGACCGGGAGAACTTCGGCCGCGTGCGGGTCGAGGTCGACCCCGCGACCCTGCAGGGGCAGCTCGAGGAGCAGTTCGCAGCCCTGCGGGCCGCGGGCGCGGACATCCGCTACGTCAAGCCGCACGGCGCGCTGTACCACGCGGCCGGCGGCGACCCGGCGACCGCCGGCGCGG
>DATMTQ010000200.1:0-5690 GCA_035564095.1 Microbacterium sp.
GCCACGACGGTCACCCTACCGTCGTGGCATCCGGCCGCTCGTGCGTCTCAGCGGGCGTCGAGCAGGTATCCCTCTTCGCCGTGCACGACGGTGTCGACCCCGGCGATCTCGTCTTCGTTGGTGACGCGGAAGCCCATCGTCTTCTGGATGACCCAGCCGATCGCGTAGGCGAGCGCGAAGGAGTAGATCATGACTCCGAAGGCGCCGATCGCCTGCACGCCCAGCTGCTTGAGCGACCCGGTGTAGATCAGTCCGATGCCCGAGCCGAAGATCCCGATGTACAGGGTGCCGATGACACCGCCGACGAGGTGGATGCCGACCACGTCGAGGGAGTCGTCGAAGCCGAGCTTCCACTTCATCTCGATCGCGTACGCGCAGACGGCGCCGGTGATGATGCCGAGGACGATCGCCCAGCCCGGAGTCAGGATGTTGCAGGCCGGGGTGATCGCCACGAGGCCCGCGACCGCACCGGAGGCGGCGCCGATCGACGTGGGCTTGCCGTCCTTGAGCTTCTCCACGATCATCCAGCCGATCGTCGCGGCGGCCGGGGCGGCCAGCGTGTTGATCCAGGCGATCGCGGCGACCCCGTCGACGGCGGCCTCCGAACCGGAGTTGAACCCGAACCAGCCGAACCAGAGGAGCGCCGCTCCGAGGAGGGTCAGCGGTACGTTGTGCGGCTTCTGGATGCCCTTCTGGAATCCGACGCGCTTGCCGAGCACGAGCGCCAGGGCGAGACCGGCCGCACCCGCGTTGATGTGCACGGCGGTGCCACCGGCGAAGTCGTTGATGCCGAGCAGGTGCGGTGCCCAGCCGTCGCCGAGGTTGAACACCCAGTAGGCCACCGGGAAGTAGACGAGCGTGACCCAGACGCCCGCGAAGACCATCCAGGGGCCGAACTTCGCGCGGTCCGCGATCGCGCCCGAGATCAGGGCCACCGAGATGATCGCGAACGTGGCCTGGAAGCCGGCGAACGCGAGGCCGTTCATGTCGGGCGACATCGCGCCGTTCGCGCCGATGCCTAGCAGCTTCTGCAGTCCGATGTAGCCGGCGAACGGGTTGCCCAGCCAGTTCGGGATGAGCGGGGTGCCGAACGACATCCCGTAGCCGAACAGCACCCACAGCACCGCGACCAGGGCGATCGCGCCGAAGCTCATCATCATCATCGAGACGACGCTCTTCGCCTTGACCATGCCGCCGTAGAAGAAGGCGACGCCGGGGGTCATCAGCAGAACCAGGGCGGCCGCGACGAGCAGCCAGAGCGAGTTCACATCGGCTGGTGTGGCCGCTGCTGCGGTGAGCATGTGCATGGGGGGCCTCTCTCATTCGGCGACCTCGGGTGATCGCCGGTGATGAGAGTTTCCCGAGCCCACGTTTCACCGCGCGGGTCGGTACGTTTCCCCCGTGTTACGAGAAGGCGCCGGATGTGAAGAGCGTGTTTCGGCTTCAGGCGGCGGTGGTCAGCGCGATGAGTCGCGAGATGGCCCGCAGATACTTCTTGCGGTAGCCGCCGGCGAGCATCTCCTCGCCGAACACGTCGTTGAGCGGGCGCCCGGTGGCGCGGATCGGCACCTGGGCGTCGTAGGCGCGGTCGACGAAGGCGACGAACCGCAGTGCGGCGGACTGGTCCTGCAGCTGTTCCACGTCGCGCAGGCCGATGATCCGGACCCCGTCGATGAGCCGGATGTACCGCGACGGATGCACCTTGGCCAGATGCGCGATCAGGGTG
Source organism: Microbacterium sp. (assembly GCA_035564095.1). GTDB lineage: Bacteria > Actinomycetota > Actinomycetes > Actinomycetales > Microbacteriaceae > Microbacterium. The sequence goes on from DATMTQ010000200.1 coordinate 1,727, forward strand.
CCGAACGCGTCGTCCGAGACGGCTCCCGATACTGCGGCATCCGCGATCGCCTGCCCGTACGCGTTCGCGTCGAGCGCGACGGCGGCGCCGTCCACCGCGCGCTGACGGTAGTCGGTGCCGTCGATGCGGATCGTCTGGAAGCTGTCCGACATCGCGTGGATCTCGCGCAGGAAGTCCTGCGCGGCGAAGCGTCCCTCGCCGAGCGCGTTCGGGGGCGTGTTCGACGTCGCCGCGAGGCGGGTTCCGGATGCCACCAGCTCGCCGAGCAGGCGCGTCATCACCATGGTGTCGCCGGGATCGTCGAGCTCGAACTCGTCGATGCACAGCAGATCGGAGCCGAGGAACAGCTTCACGGTGTTCTGGTAGCCGAGTGCGCCGACGAGGGCTGTGTACTCGATGAACGAGCCGAAGTACTTCCTGCGGGCCGGCATCGCATGGTAGATCGATGCGAGCAGGTGCGTCTTGCCGACGCCGAAGCCGCCGTCGAGGTAGACGCCGGGCTTGAGCGGCTCCGCCTTCTTCGCACGACGGAACAGCCCTCCGCGCGGCTGCTCGACCTGGCCGCGGGCGAAGGAGCTCAGCAGGTCCTTGGCGTGCTGCTGCGACGGGTACGCGGCATCCGCACGATAGGTCTCGAACGTGGCCCGGTCGAACTGCGGCGGCGGCACCAGCGATGCCACCATCTCGTCGCCGGTGACCTGCGGTGTTCGGTCGACCAGATGCACGATGCCGGGATTGTCCACCGACCAAGCCTATTCCGCCGTGACGCCCGGCCCCGACGCGCGGATGCGACGATGGAGTCATGACGGATGCCGCCCTTCCGCAGCCGCTCGCCGAGATCCGCGACGAGTTCCTCGAGCTCGACGCGCCGGAGCGGCTCGAACTGCTGCTCGAGTACGCGGACGACCTGCCCGACGTTCCCGACGACGTCGACGCCGACGGCTTCGAGCGCGTCGCCGAGTGCCAGTCGCCGGTATTCATCGCGCTGCAGGTCGCGGACGGCGTGGTGACGATGCATGCGAAGGCGCCGGCGGAGGCGCCCACGACGCGCGGATTCGCCGGCATCCTCGTGCGCGCGCTCACCGGGCTGCCCGCGGCCGAGGCCCTCCGGGTGCCCGACGAGTTCCCGCAGAGTCTGGGGCTGACCCAGTCCGTGTCCCCGCTGCGCATCGCCGGGATGAGCGGGATGCTGCGACGCGCGAAACGGCAGATCGCCGCTCAGTCCGCCGCCTGATCGGGCGTCACGAGCCCAGTGCGCTCCAGCCACGCGTCGATGACCGCCGTCCAGCGGTTCTGGTCGTAGTTCCACAGCTTCGTGTGCCGTGCGCCGGTGAAGATCTCCATGTCGACGAGGTCGGGGCGGGCCGCGGCGAGCGCGTACGACGCGTCGGCGGGGACGTAGCCGTCGTCGTCCGAGTGGAGCAGCAGGATGGGATGGCGCAGCTCCTCCGCACGCGCGACGACGTCGAGGCGGTCGAACGGGATCGGCGAGCTGCGGGTCAGGGGCGACGTCCACTCCGATTCGAGGGTGCCGAGTGCCAGCGACGTGACGACGTCGGGCAGGTGCAGCAGCCGCGCCTGGAACTGCAGGACACTGCGCCAGTCGACCACCGGCGATTCCAGGACCATCCCGGCGATGGCGTCGCGCCGGGCTCCGTTCAGTGCGGTCTGGAGCACGATGGCCCCGCCCATAGACCAGCCCATGAGCACGACGCGACGCGCCCCGGCACGCAGCGCGAAACCGATCGCCGCGTCGATGTCGCGCCACTCCGTCGCGCCCAGCGCGTACCGGCCGCCGCGGGTGCGTGCGCCCTCGCCGTCGTTGCGGTACGAGGTGACGAGCACCGGCATCCCGAGGGCGTGGAACACCGGGACGGCGCGCAGGCACTCGGAACGGGTGGTGCCGCGGCCGTGCACCTGGATCACCCACGTGTCCGACTTCGCGGGGAACAGCCAGGCCGGGCAGACGCCCGCGGAGGTGCCGACGAGCTCCTCCGTGAACGGAAGATGCAGCTGATCGGGGCTGTCGTAGTACCAGCCGCTGAACCCGGCCTCGGCGGCCAGGTGCGCGCTCGAGGGGACCTCGGTGAGCAGCTTCCGCTTGACCGTGGCGGCATCCTCCGCCAGCACCGAGCCGAGCTTCACGTACGACTGGGTGCCCGAGGTGAACAGGCCGTAGCGCCCGGGGAGCTCGGTGTCCGGCGTGCGCCCCAGGGTGATCGTCTGGGCGGCCACGTCGAGATCGACGATCCGCGTGTCGGGCATCCTCACCGCCGGGGTGACGACGCGGCGCGCCATCGCGACCGACGTGACGGCCATCGCGCCGACGACCGCGACAAGGGCGCCGCCGAGCGCGATCGCGGCGGTTCGCACGCTCGCGGCGAGGCGGGGATCGACGTCGCGCAGCACGGCGCGCCTGGAGGGCTTCATCGAACGTTCACTCTAGTCTGTCGGCGTGCCAGACCCTCGTTCTGCGGTCAGCTTCGACGTCGCCGCCGCATCGGTGCGAGGGGTGTCCTTCCGCGCCGACTTCGCCGTGCGCGAGATCCCTGCTCCGACCGGCCTCGCTCCTGAGGCCCTGGCCCTGGCCGGCGACGTGCGGCCCGATGCCGAGGGCGAGTCCCGGTACGGCACGGGGCGCTTCATCCTGCTGCACGACTCCGACGAGCCGGAGGCCTGGGGCGGCCCCTGGCGGGTCGTGTGCTTCGCCCAGGCCCCGCTCGAACCGGAGATCGGCACCGATCCCCTCGTCGCCGACGTAGCCTGGTCTTGGCTGATCGACGCGCTGGAGTCCCGGCATGCCCCGTATTCCGAGGCATCCGGAACCGCCACGAAGACACTGTCGAAGGGGTTCGGCGCGCTGGCAGCCGAGGGCGAGGGCTCTCAGGTCGAACTGAGGGCATCGTGGTCCCCGGAGGGCGCGTTCGATCAGCACGTGGCAGCCTGGGCCGAACTCGTCTGCATGCTCGCCGGGCTGCCGCCCGGGTCCGAGCACATCCAGGTTTTCGGGGCGAGAGGAACACCGCGTGGCTGAGTATGACGTGATCGGGGATGCCGCGGGACTGTCCGCAGCAGCCGACGTCCTGCACGCCGGCACGGGCCCGGTCGCGGTGGACGTCGAGCGGGCATCCGGATTCCGCTACTCGCAGCGCGCGTATCTCATCCAGGTGTTCCGGCGGGGTGCCGGCGTCTTCCTCTTCGACGCCCCGGCGGTACGGAACTTCACGCTGCTGCAACAGGCGATCGGCGACCAGGAGTGGGTGTTCCACGCGGCCAGCCAGGACCTGCCCTCACTGCGCGAGCTCGATCTCCTGCCGCCGAGCCTGTTCGACACAGAGCTCGCCTCGCGCCTGCTGGGCCACGAGCGCTTCGGACTCGGCGCGGTCGTCGAGGAGACCCTGGGCATCAGCCTCGCCAAGGCGCACTCCGCCGCCGACTGGTCGACGCGTCCCCTGCCGCAGCCGTGGCTGGAGTACGCGGCCCTCGACGTGCTGCACCTCATCGACGTGCGCGACGCCTTGGCCGCCGAGCTCGCCGACCAGCACAAGGCCGAGATCGCGGCGCAGGAGTTCGACGCGGTGCGCACCCGCGAGCCCAAGCCCCCGCGCGACGATCCCTGGCGCCGCCTCAGCGGCCTGCACGCCGTGCGCGGCCAGCGCAATCTCGCCGTCGCTCGGTCGCTGTGGGAGGCGCGCGACCAGTTCGCCCGCGAGCAGGACGTGGCCCCCGGACGGCTGGTGCCCGACCGCGCCCTGGTGGCCGCCGTGCTCGCCGAGCCGCAGACCAAGCAGGAGCTCGCCGCTCTGAAGGAGTTCAACGGGCGCGCCAGCCGCAGCCAGCTCGACCGCTGGTGGGCCGCGATCGATGCGGGCCGCACGACGAAGGATCTGCCGCGCACGCGCGTGCCCGGCGACGCGCTGCCGCCGCCGCGCGCCTGGGCGGACCGCAACCCTGAGGCGGACGC
>DATMTQ010000201.1:0-3264 GCA_035564095.1 Microbacterium sp.
GGACGCGCCGAGGCGACCGCCGCGGCCGAGGGCGCAGCGCTCGGCGGCTACCGCTTCGACGACTACAAGTCCGGCGGGAAGAAGGGCGCGGTCGAATTGGTCACGGTGCACAGCGACGACCTGCAGGACGCCGACCTGGACCGCGTGCGTGCCGTGGCGGACGCCGTGGCCATCGTCAAGGACCTGACCACGATCCCGGCCGAGTGGATGGGTCCGGCGGATCTGGCCGCCCGTGCGACGGATGCCGTCGCGGATCTTCCGGTCGACGTGGAGGTGCTGGACGAGACGGCCCTCGCCGCCGGCGGCTTCGGCGGCATCCTCGGCGTCGGTCAGGGCTCGAATCGTCCGCCGCGCCTCGTGAAGCTGTCCTACGCACCCGCCGGCGCGTCCCGGCACGTCTCGCTCGTGGGCAAGGGCATCACGTTCGACACCGGCGGGCTGTCCCTGAAACCCGCGACCTCCATGGTGGGCATGAAGGACGACATGTGCGGCGCCGCGACGGTGCTCGCCGTCGTCCGCGCCGCCGCGCGCCTGCAGCTTCCCCTCCGGGTCACCGCCTGGATGTGCATCGCCGACAACATGCCGTCCGGCGGCGCGATCCGACCGGGCGACGTGCTGCGCATCGCCGACGGCCAGACCGTCGAGGTCCTCAACACCGATGCCGAGGGCCGGCTGGTGCTCGCCGACGGACTGGTCGCGGCCGGCCGGGAGAACCCGGACGTCATCGTGGACGTCGCGACCCTCACCGGCGCGATCATGACCGCGCTCGGCGCGCGCCACACGGGGGTCATGGGCGACGACGACGCCGTGTCCCGCTACCTGGTCGCCAGCGACGTCACCGGCGAGCTCGGCTGGCCGATGCCGCTGCCCGAGCACATGGAATCGGAGCTGGACTCCCCCATCGCCGATCTCGTCAACGCCAAGATCGGCGACCCGGTGGGCGGCGCGCTGTTCGCAGGGCTCTTCCTGCAGCGCTTCGTCGCACGCGCCGGCGGCGACCGCGACGCGCCGCGCATCCCGTGGGTGCATCTGGACATCGCCGGCAGCGGCTGGCACAAGGGCGCGCCGTACGGTTACACCGACAAGGGCGCGACCGGCGCATCCGTGCGGGCGCTGCTCGCGTTCCTCGAAGGAGAGGCATCCCGATGACCACGCACGACTTCGACATCGTCATCCTCGGCGGCGGCAGCGGCGGCTACGCGGCCGCGCTGCGCGCCGCCGAGCTGGGCAAGAGCGTCGCCCTCATCGAGCAGGACAAGGTGGGCGGCACGTGCCTGCACCGCGGGTGCATCCCGACCAAGGCCCTGCTGCACGCCGGCGAAGTCGCCGATGCGACCCGGGATGCCGCGAAGGTCGGCCTGCGAGCGACTCTCGAGGGCGTCGACGGCGCCCGCCTGCGCTCGTACCGCGAGGGCATCGTGGCGAAGAAGTACAAAGGTCTGCAGGGCCTCGTCAAGGCACGCGGCATCACGGTGGTGGAAGCACGGGGCACCCTCACCGCGGATCGCACGGTGTCGGTCGGCGACGACGAGTACCGCGGCGCCGACGTCATCGTCGCCACGGGCTCATACAGTCGTTCCCTGCCCGGCCTGGAGATCGGCGGCCGGATCATGGCCAGCGAGCAGGCACTCGAGCTCGACGAGGTGCCCCGCAGGGCGCTCATCCTCGGCGGCGGAGTCATCGGCGTCGAGTTCGCGAGCGCCTGGCGTTCGCTCGGCGCCGAGGTCACGATCATCGAGGCCCTCGACCATCTGCTCCCGGCCGAGGACGTCACCTCCAGCAAGGCGCTCGAGCGCGCGTTCCGCAAGCGCGGCATCGCCTCGGCTCTCGGCGTGCGATTCGCCTCGGCGACGCAGACCGAGACCGGGGTGACCGTCACGCTCGAAGACGGCACGGTCCACGAGGCGGAGGTCCTGCTGGTCGCCGTCGGCCGGGGACCCGCGACCGCGGACGCCGGACTCGAGGATGCCGGCGTCTCTCTGGACCGCGGCTTCGTCGTCGTCGACGACCGGCTGCGCACCACGGCCGCGCACGTGTGGGCGGTCGGCGACATCGTGCCGGGCCTGCAGCTCGCCCACCGCGGCTTCGCCCAGGGCATCTTCGTCGCCGAGCAGATCGCCGGCCTGTCGCCGGTCGCCGTGCCCGAGCAGCACATCCCCCGGGTCGCCTACAGCAGCCCCGAGGTCGCCTCGGTGGGGCTCACCGAGCAGCAGGCCGCCGACGCGCACGGCGCGGACGCCGTCATCGCGTACGAGTACAACCTCGCCGGCAACGGCCGCAGCGAGATCATCGGCACGGGCGGGCTGGTCAAGGTCGTCCGGGTCAAGGACGGACCCGTCGTGGGCGTGCACCTCGTCGGCGATCGCGTCGGAGAGCTCATCACCGAGGGCCAGCTCGCGGTGGGCTGGGCGGCCCATCCGGAGGACATCACGCCGTTCGTGCATGCGCATCCCACGCAGAGCGAGGCGCTCGGCGAGGCTTTCCTGGCGCTGGCGGGCAAACCGCTGCACGCTTTGTAGGCCGTGCATCTTTGTGCGGCGTCGCGCGACACTAAGCTAGAAACACATCGGCCAATCCGTAAGGAGAGATACGCATGAGCACTTCCGTGGTCCTGCCTGCTCTCGGTGAAAGCGTCACCGAGGGAACGGTAACCCGCTGGCTCAAGAACGTCGGAGACACGGTTCAGGAGGATGAGGGGCTGCTCGAGATCTCCACGGACAAAGTCGACACGGAGATTCCCTCCCCGGTCAGCGGCGTGATCCAGGAGATTCTGGTCCAGGAGGACGAGACCGTCGAGGTCGGCGCGATCCTGGCCAAGATCGGCGACAGCGCCCCCGAGCCGGCCGAACCCGCCGCGGAGCAGGCCGCTCCCGCCGAGCAGGCCGCTCCCGCCGAGCAGGCTGCGCCTGCCGCGCCGGCGGAATCCGCTCCCGCCGCGCCTGCCGATTCCGCGCCGGCTGAGGCCGCCCCCGCGGCTGCGGGCTCCGGCACCGAGGTCGTGCTCCCCGAGCTGGGCGAGAGCGTCACCGAAGGCACCGTGACTCGCTGGCTGAAGCAGGTCGGGGACGACGTCGCCGTCGACGAGCCGCTGCTGGAGATCTCGACCGACAAGGTCGACACGGAGATCCCGTCGCCGGTCGCCGGCACGCTTCAGGCCATCCTCGTCCAGGAGGACGAGACCGTGGCCGTCGGCTCCGCGCTCGCCCGGATCGGCGACGCTGCGGCCGCCGCGCCGGAACCCGCGACCACCGCGCCGGAGCCGGA
>DATMTQ010000202.1:0-6059 GCA_035564095.1 Microbacterium sp.
ACGAAGGCGGGGGCATCCGCGCCGAGGCCTCGGATCGCGCCGGCCAGCGTGCGGGTGGGCACGAGCCGCGAGGCGCGCAGCACCTCGCGGTAGCGCGCCGTCCAGGGGAGCCGGCCGATGCTCGCGCCGTTGAGGTTGACCACGGCGCGCGCTCCGGCGAGGACGGCGGGATCGAGGTCCTCGGCGCCGGGCCGCCACTCGATCTCTTCCGGGGTGCGGACGCTGCGGCGTACGAGCCGGGTGACACGGACGCCGTCGGCGCGCAGCGACTCGACGAGCGCGCCGCCGATCAATCCGGAGGCGCCCGAGACGACGATCCGTTCTGAAGCCATGTCCGTTCCTCGTTTCGTCCTAGCGTGAACCCGTGGACAAGTCACCGTACGCCCGATCCTTCCTCGACGCCGGGGAGGCGTACGAGCGCTACCGCCCGGGCTTCCCGGCGGCGGCTGTGCGGCTGTTCGCGCCCGAGCCGGTCGCAGGCATCCTCGACCTCGGGGCCGGCACCGGCAAGCTCACGCGCGAACTGGCCGGACTCGCGGACACGGTCGTCGCGGTCGACCCGTCCGAGCCGATGCTCGCCGAGCTGCGCCGGATCTGCCCGGACGTCGAGGCGCGGATCGGCATCGCCGAGGAGATCCCGCTCGAGGACGCCGCCGTCGACGTCGTCGCGGTGGCGCAGGCGTTCCACTGGTTCGACCGTGATGCGGCGTGCGCCGAGATCCGGCGCGTGCTGCGGCCGGGTGGCGTGCTGGCATTGCTGTGGAACGTGACGGACGTGGACTGCGCGTGGGATGTCGCGTGCGGGCGGATCGCGCATCCGCAGCTCGACGGGTCGGTGCCCGACTGGCGGGAGGATCCGCCCATGGACGACCTGCCCGGCTTCGAGCCGGTGCGGTGCGGATGGGTGCGCTGGAGCGAGGACCTTCCGCGCGCGGACTACCTGCATCGCTGGGCGACCGTGAGCTCGATGCTGGTCGCGCCGGAGGCGGAGCAGGCCGAGCGGCTCGCGCGCATGGCGGACGTGCTGGATGCCGATCCCGGCACGCGCGGGCGGGCGATGCTGCGTCTGCCGACCGCCACCGAGGTGCTGGTGTACCGCCGCGCCGACGCGCGCTGAGCCTGTCGACGCGCGGCCTCGTTCGGGAGTCGCGTTTCGTCTCGGGCGCCTTCGGCGGCCTCGCTCAACGACCAGGGCCTAGCACCCCCGGTGGTTGAGCGAGCGAAGCGAGACGAAACGCGGTGCCCGACGAATTTCGGTACCTGGTGTTGCCAAGTACTGGTGCTCTGTGACACTATGTAGTGGTACTCAGCAACACCAAGTACCGAAGGGAGGGGACATGGGAAAGCAGCAGACCGAGATGCTCAAGGGCGTGCTCGAAGGCATGGTGCTGGCGATCCTGGCCGAGCGCCCGGCGTACGGCTATGAGATCACCGCGCGCCTGCGCGATCTCGGCTTCACCGACATCGTCGAGGGCACCGTCTACGCGCTGCTCGTGCGCATCGAGCAGCGGGGACTCGTCGACATCGAGAAGGTGCCGAGCGAGAAGGGCCCGCCGCGCAAGGTGTACACCCTGGGCCCCGAGGGCCACGACCAGCTCACCGAGTTCTGGAGCACGTGGAAGTTCCTCGCCGACCGCATCGACACACTCCAGCCGAAAGGAAACTGACATGGCCAACTGGATCGAGACCCTGACCGGGTCGCTCGAGCAGAAGAAGCAGTACAAGCAGCAGCAGGCACGTCTCGACGCGCTCGCCGAGCCCTATCGCTCCGCCGCCAAGGCATTCGCCCGCTACTTCATGTACTACGGCGGCATCACCGACGGCGACACGCTCATCAGGATGGGCGGCGACCACGTCGACCTGTGGGAGCAGGCGGCCGCCGACCAGACGCCCATCCGCGAGATCGTCGGCGACGATCCCGTGGAGTTCGCCGAGTCGTTCGCGCAGGCCTACACCGCCAAGCGGTGGATCGACAAGGAGCGCGTCCGCCTCACCAAGGCGATCGACGACCTCGCGTGAACCCACCACCACAGAACAGGAAACCACCATGACCACCGTCCACGACCCCGCCATCTCCGTGCGGGGCCTGCACAAGTCGTTCAGGGAGGTGACGGTGCTGCGCGGCGTCGACTTCGACGTGGAACGCGGCAGAATCTTCGCCCTCCTCGGCTCCAACGGCGCCGGCAAGACCACGGCCGTGCGCATCCTCGCGACGCTGCTGAACGCGGATGCCGGCCGCGTCACGGTCGCCGGCTTCGACGTCGCCTCCCAGCCCGGGCGGGTGCGCGAGGCGATCAGCCTCACCGGCCAGTTCGCCGCCGTCGACGAGATCCTCACCGGCCGCGAGAACCTCGTGCTCGTCGCGAAGCTGCGCCACCAGAAGGATCCCGGCCGCATCGCCGACGACCTGCTCGCGCGCTTCGACCTCACTGAGGCCGGCGGACGCCGGACGTCCACCTACTCGGGCGGGATGCGGCGGCGCCTCGACATCGCGATGAGCCTCATCGGCCGCCCCGCGATCGTTTTCCTCGACGAGCCGACCACCGGGCTCGACCCGCAGGCGCGGCTCGACGTGTGGGACACGGTCAGGAAGCTCGCGGCATGCGGCACCACCGTGCTGCTGACGACGCAGTACCTCGACGAGGCGGAGCAGCTCGCCGACCGCATCGCGATCCTGCACCAGGGCCGCATCATCCAGAACGGCACTCTTGCCGAGCTGAAGGCCCTGCTGCCCCCGGCGACCGTCGAGTACGTCGAGAAGCAGCCCACCCTCGAAGACGTCTTCCTGGCGCTCGTCGGCGACGACGGCGCCCGGATCGTGGAGGAATCATGAACCACTTCTTCGCCGACACGGCGGTGCTCACCGGGCGCTCGCTCAAGCACATCACGCGCAGCCTCGACACGATCATCACCACGACGATCATGCCGATCGCGTTCCTGCTGCTGTTCGTGTTCGTCTTCGGCGGCGCGATCCGTTCGGGATCGAGCAACTACACCACGTATCTGCTGCCCGGCATCCTGCTGATCACGATCGCCTCCGGCATCGCGTACACGTCGTATCGCCTGTTCATGGACCTGCAGGGCGGCATCTTCGAGCGCTTCCAGTCCATGCCGATCGCCCGATCGTCGGTGCTGTGGGCGCACGTGCTCACCTCGGTGGTGTCCAACCTGGTGTCGGTCGCGGTGGTGGTGCTCGTGGCGCTGCTCATGGGGTTCCGCTCCGGTGCGGGCCCCGCGGCGTGGCTGGCGGTCGCCGGCATCCTGATCGTGTTCACCCTCGCCCTCACGTGGCTGGCGGTGATCGCGGGATTGTCCGCCAAGTCGGTGGACGGCGCCGGGGCGTTCGCCTACCCGCTCATCTTCCTGCCGTTCGTCAGCTCGGCCTTCGTGCCGACGGCGACCATGCCGGGACCGGTGCGCTGGTTCGCGACCTACCAGCCGGTGACCTCGATGGTCGATTCGATCCGCGCCCTGCTCACCCAGCAGCCGGTCGGCGGCGCACTGTGGGTCGCCCTGGCCTGGTGCGTCGGACTCCTCGTGGTCGCGTACGTCGTGTCGATGGGGGTCTACCGCAAGCGGTTCAGCTGAGGTCCCGCCCCCTGCCGCTGAGCGAGCGAACGGTCGCTGCGTTTCGTCTCGTCGCTGCGCTCCTCGCTCAACGACCGGTGGGGAGTGATGGTCCAGCGCCCGGCCGCCCCGCGAGCGAAGCGAAGCGAGACGCATCGCCGAGCGACCGGTGGCAGGGACGTCCCGTGGGGTGGACCGCATAGGATGCTTCGGTGAAGCGCATCGCGACGGCCGACATCGACCTGCAGACGGCAGCGTCGGTCGACCTCGTCTTCCAGATCGCGGTGCGCACCGACACGGCACGGGCATCCGAGTCGCTGACGTTCGTGCAGAACGGCGTCCCGCGGGAGCCCACCGTGCTCACCGCGGCCGACGGCACCCGCTTCCACTGCCTGCGCAGCGACGAAGGGCTGCTGCAGGTGCGGTACGCGGCCGACATCGACCGGTCGGAGGCCCCGGCCGCGACGTCCACGCTCGAACTCATCCAGTACGTGCGCCCGAGCCGGTACTGCGAGTCCGACACCCTGTTCGCGCAGGCCCGGCGGCAGTTCCGCGGCCTCGGCGGAGCGGAGCTCGTGGACGCGGTGTCCGGCTACGTCCACGACTCGCTGACCTACACGTGGGGAAGCTCCACCGGCACCGACAGCGCGGTGACCGTGCTCGCGAAGGGGCAGGGCGTGTGCCGCGACTTCGCCCACGCCGTGATCGCGCTGCTGCGGGCGATGGACATCCCCGCCCGGTACACCGCCTGCTACGCACCCGAGCTGAACCCGATGGACTTCCACGCGGTCGCCGAGGCGTACCTCGACGGCGCCTGGCACGTCATCGACGCCACCCGCCTGTCGAACCGGCACGGGCTGGTGCGCATCGCGACGGGAGCGGATGCCTCGGACTGCGCCTGGCTCAGCTATCACGGCGGCGCGGTGTCCCTCGAGTACATGTGGGTGAACGCCCGAAGCGACACCGCGCTGGCGCCCGACGATCATTCGGGTCTCGTCCAGATCGCCTGAACGACGGGCCCGTAGACTGGGTTGTCTATGGATCCTGAAGCCCTCTCCGTCGCCCTGCTCTCCGTCATCCGCCCGCTCGCGGAAGAGCGACGTCCCGGCGCGATCGACTCGCTGACGGCATCCGACCTGACCCTCGACCGTCCCAAGAACCGCGACCACGGCGACTGGGCCTCCAACGCCGCGCTCAAGCTGGCCAAGCTGCTCGGCGCGAACCCGCGCGAGTTCGCCGCGCAGATCGCCGACGCGCTCGCCGCGACGCCGGGCGTCGCCAGCGTCGACGTCGCCGGCCCCGGCTTCATCAACATCCGGCTGGATGCCGCGGCGGCGGGCTCGCTCGCGAAGACGATCGTGGACGCCGGACCGGCTTTCGGCACCAACGACTCCCAGGCCGGCCACGTCGTCAACCTCGAGTTCGTCAGCGCCAACCCGACCGGCCCGATCCACCTCGGCGGCACGCGCTGGGCGGCCGTGGGCGACTCACTCGCCCGCATCCTGGCGGCGCAGGGCGCGCAGGTCACCAAGGAGTACTACTTCAACGACCACGGCGCGCAGATCGACCGCTACGCGCGCAGCCTCGTCGCCAGCTACGAGGGCCTGCCGACGCCCGACGACGGCTACGGCGGGGCATACATCGCCGAGATCGCCGCCCGGGTCGCGGCCGCCTACGACGGCGACCTCGACGCCCTCAGCCCGGAGGACCGGCAGGAGGTGTTCCGCGAGATCGGCGTCGAGCTCATGTTCGACGAGATCAAGCAGACGCTGCACGCGTTCGGGGTTGACTTCGACGTGTACTTCCACGAGAACGACCTGCACACGTCGGGCGCGGTCGGCCACGCCGTCGAGCGCCTGCGCGAACTGGGTCACATCTACGACCAGGACGGCGCCGTGTGGCTGCGCTCCACCGAGCTCGGCGACGACAAGGACCGCGTCATCATCAAGTCCGACGGCAACGCCGCGTACTTCTCCGGCGACCTGGCCTACTACCTGAACAAGCGCGAGCGGGGCTTCGACCGCTGCATCATCATGCTCGGCGCCGACCACCACGGGTACGTCCGCCGCATGATGGCGATGTGCGCCGCGTTCGGCGACGAGCCCGGCGCGAACCTGCAGATCCTCATCGGCCAGATGGTCAACCTCGTCAAGGACGGCCAGCCGGTGCGCATGTCCAAGCGGGCCGGCACCGTCGTGACGCTCGACGACCTGGTCGAGATCGTCGGCGTGGATGCCGCCCGCTACGCGCTGGTGCGCAGCTCGGCCGATTCGAACCTCGACGTCGACCTCGACGTGCTGCAGAAGCGCACGAACGACAACCCCGTCTTCTACGTGCAGTACGCCCACGCGCGCACGCACAACGTCGCGCGCAACGCCGCCGATTCCGGTGTCGATCGGTCCGAGTTCGCCCCCGAGCTGCTCGACCACGAGACGGAGTCCGCGCTGCTGGGCGCTCTGCAGGAGTACCCGCGCATCGTGGCCTACTCGGCC
>DATMTQ010000203.1:0-3998 GCA_035564095.1 Microbacterium sp.
ATCCTGCAGGCCGACGAGCTCGTGCGGGTGCGCGGCGAGGTGGAGCTGCTGCTCGCGCGGCACACGGGTCAGGATGCCGCGCGCCTGCGCGCCGACACCGACCGCGACCGCGTGTTCACCGCCGCGGATGCCGTCGCCTACGGCCTCGCCGACCGCGTGCTGGAGCGAGCACCTGCCCCACCCCCCGGTCGTTGAGCGAGGGAGCGAAGCGACCGAGACGAAACGCGGTTCCGGTCTCGGAGGGGATACGCGTTTCGTCTCGCTGCGCTCGCTCAACGACCGGAGTGCGTCAGCTCGCGGCCTTGCGCACGGCCTCGACGATGGATGCGGGGGAGCCGTGCCAGGGCGTCCCGTGGCCGGGCAGCACCCACGCGGCATCCAGCCCGGTGAGGTGCTCGAGCGAGTCCAGGGCCTCCGCCGGATCGTCGGTGAACGGGGCCGGCGCCGCGCCGCCCTGGCCGGTGAGCACGTTCCGCGTGGTGAGCGCGTCGCCCACGAACACCGCATCGGCGAGCTTGGAGTACACCGCGATGCTGCCGGGGGAGTGCCCCGGCATCCCGATCACCACCGGGGCGCCGGGCAGGTCGAGCCGGTCGCCGTCGTGCACCTCGGTGAGCTCGGTGATCGGCGGCGTCTTCATGGCTCCCTTGCGCATGCCGTACGCGAGGAAGCCGAGCGTCGCCCCGAGGCGCATCCGGCCCCACGCCGTCTTGGGCTTCTCGCCGCCGCGGGCGCGGTCGGCGTCGGCGGCGTGCACGTAGACCGGCACGCCGGTCTCGCGGCGCAGGCGCTCGGCGAAGCCGATGTGGTCGGAGTCGCCGTGCGTGACGACGAGTCCACGGATGTCGGACAGCGGGCGTCCGATCGCGTCGAGCTCGGCGAGCAGGTCGTTCCACTGGCCGGGGAGCCCGGCGTCGACGACGGTGATGCCGTCGTCGGTCACGATGAGGTAGGCGGCGACGAGGTCGTTGCCGATGCGGCGCAGGTGCGGTCCGAGTTCCATGATGGCTACGATATGCGGCGGTCACGGTGCGGGCAGAGCGAGGCGCGCGGCACCTCTCCCCGGTCGTTGAGCGAGGGAGCGAAGCGACCGAGACGAAACGCACCTCCATCGAGGGCACTGCGTTTCGTCTCGCTGCCTCGCTCAACGGCCGGTGGTGGACGAGGTCACTGCGTTTCGTCTCGCCGCGCTCGCTCAACGACCGGTGGTCTCGCTGCGCACGCTCAACGACCGGGGAATCGTCCGGCCCACGGGTCGTAGTCCGCGATGAGCTCCTCCTGCGACGGACGCTCCGCCTCGGGCACGTGCTGCAGGTTCACGCGGACGCGGTACCACAGGGAGCTCGAGCCGCGCATCCCGTCGACGAGCACGTCGGCCGGGCGCAGCAGCGCCGCGGCATCCGGATGCCGCGACCGCCACATCGCGAGGGCATCCTGCGCCTCGGGCTTCGTCTTGGTGCGCGCGACCTCGATGAGCGGCATGGTGGACGCGCGGCGGCCGTCGGCGGACGCGCCTCGCGGCGGCTTCTCGGCGGGGCCGAGGTCCTTTGCGAGCTGCAGGAGGGCATCGAGACGCCCGGCCGCATCGTCGATTCCCGCATGCGCATCGCCGTGCTCCGCGAACAGGGCCGGCACGGTGACCGCGGTGAACTCCCCGGGCCGCGCGGTGCGCAGTGCGTCCCAGGACAGCGGCATCGACACGCGGGCATCCGGCAGCGCCCGGATCGAATAGGCGGACGCGACGGTGCGGTCCTTCGCGTTCTGGTTGAAGTCGACGAACACGCTCTCGCCGCGCTCCTCCTTCCACCACCGGGCGGTGGCGAGGCCCGGCGCCCGGTTCTCCACCTCGCGGGCGAGCGTCTCGGCGGCGAGTCGTACGGCGCGGAAGTCCCACTCCGGCGCGATCCGCACGAGGATGTGGATGCCGCGCGACCCGCTCGTCTTCGGCCAGCCGACGAGTCCGTGGTCATCGAGCACCTCGCGGGCGACGAAGGCGGTGTCGACGATCTGGCTCCAGTCCACGCCGGGCATCGGGTCGAGGTCGACGCGCAGCTCGTCGGGGTGGTCGAGGTCCTCGGCGCGCACCGGATGCGGGTTGAGGTCGAGGCATCCGAGGTTCGCGATCCAGGCGAGGCCTGCGGCATCCCGCACGACGGCCTCTTCCGCGGACGTGCCGCGGGCGTAGTGCAGGGTCGCTGTGTCGATGTAATCGGGGTGGTTCTCGGGGACCCGCTTCTGGAAGAACGGCTCGGCGTCGATGCCCTTCACGAAGCGCTTCAGCACCATCGGGCGTCCGCCCGCGCCCCGCAGCGCGCCTTCGGCGACGTCGACGTAGTAGCGCGCGATATCGAGCTTGGTCAGCCCCGGTTCGGGGAACACCACCTTGTCCGGGTGCGACACGCGCACCTCATGCCCGTCGACCTCGATGTGCGTCTCGGATGCCCCCGCCATCTGCCCCACGCTACGCCGTTCCGCTGTCGGCAGAACAGGGTGCGGGCGCGCGGCCGGGTGCTTATCGTGAGGCCATGGCCGAGATCATCCCGTTCCCGAAGCGCGCGGCACCCGAGCGACCGGTCGCGTCCGCGGTCGAGCCGCTGTGGCGCGAGACGGTCGGGGAGGTCTTCCGCGGCATCCGGCAGGCGCGCGGCGAACGGCTCGCCGACGTCGCCCGGCGATCCGGGGTGTCGGTGCAGTACCTGTCCGAAGTCGAGCGCGGGCGCAAGGAGCCCTCCAGCGAGATGGTCGCGGCGATCGCCGGCGCGTACGAGCTGTCGCTGCTCGACCTGACCCTCGCCGTCGCGGGACGACTCGCCCCGCCGGCATCCGGTGCCGTGCTGAACGCCGCCTGACGCGCGGGCGACATGCGGAACGGCCGCCCGGACGTGAGTCCGAGCGGCCGTTTCACGGTGCGGGTCAGTTGGATCGGGCGATGCCGATGATCCGCAGGATCTCGAGGTACAGCCAGACGACGGTCACCATGATGCCGAAGCCGCCGAGCCAGCCGATCTCGCGCGGGGCGCGGTTGCGCACGCCCTGCTGGATGAAGTCGAAGTCCTGCACCAGCGAGTACGCCGCCATGAGCACGACGAGCACGCCGATGATGAGGCCGAGCGGGATGCCGAAGACCTTCACGCTCCACATGCCGAACATCGCCGACTGCGGCAGCACGCCGGTGACCATCAGCACGACGTTCAGCAGCGAGAACACCAGGTAGCCGATCATCGCGATCATCCAGATCTTGGTGGCGCGCTTGGAGGCGCGCACCTTGCCGCTGGCGAACAGCGCGAGCGTCACGCCGACGACGGCGAGCGTCGCGAGCGAGGCCTGCAGCACGATCCCCGGGTAGAGGAACTCGAAGAACAGCGAGATCGACCCGACGAACAGGCCCTCGAAAGCGGCGTAGGCGAAGATGAGCGCGGGACGCACCTTCGTGCGCGACGTGAAGATGACGGCCAGAGCCAGGACGAAACCGCCCAGCGCGCCCACGAGCCACGGCACGACGCTCGGTGCGGTGGTCTCGCCGTTGGTCGAGACGGTGATCGAGGAGGCCGACCACATCCACCCGACGACGGCGGTCACCAGCAGCACCGCGAACAGGGCGACCGTCTTGTAGACGGTGTCTTCGACCGTCATCCGGCCGGTCTGCAGAGCGCCCGCCTCGGGGGCGGCGTACGCTCCCTCGAAGTGCGCGTTGACGGCGGCCTGCTGCTGGGCGTCGACGGGCTGACCGGGCTGCGCGTAACCGGTCTGCGGCGCTCCGGGGATGCCCTGGGCCCGGCCGGCGGGCTGCTCCCGGAAGGCGGGGTTGTTGAAGGCGGGGTTGGCCGCCATAGCGATCACACTCCGTATGTCATGTCACAGCGAGGTGCTGTTACTTCACGATACCCGCTCCCATCGGCGCTTCGTCAGGTGGGTTCTGTGAGACGCATGTGGGTCGGGCGGATACCCCGGGCCCGTATGTCGTGAAGACGCGGAAGGGGGGTCCGGACGACGCCCGG
>DATMTQ010000204.1:0-6949 GCA_035564095.1 Microbacterium sp.
GCGTTTGATAAAGCGGCGGCTAACGTCCTCGCAGGCGCAAGCGTGACTGCCGAATCGGCTTCCGTGTTCATCGTGGACAGCCCATGGACGGAGCTCGCCGGCGGAGGGGACCGCTGCACCAGTGGGTGACATCCGATCGGACTTGCCGGTTCGGTCCTGAAAGGATGTTGCTGTGCTCAAGCCGGACCCGAGCGAGTTCGGTGACGACGTCGCGCCCGTCACGCTGAACCGGGCGACACCGACGCGGGGGTACTTTTGGGGGTACTTTTCACCTCATGAGGTACGGATGAAGGCGTATCAACCCGTGGCAACGAGTATCGTGGGCCACAGCAAACGGCTGATCTGCTAGGGAATAGGCCTTCGCTCGGGACCAACACGTAGAGCCAGGAACTGTCAGTTGTTCTTGGTTCGAGTCCAGGTACCCCAGCTTAAGAAACCCCCGGTCATTCGGGGGTTTCTCGTTTCGGGCGAGACGCCCACGCCCTCGTGCCCGATGGCCGAGGGGCCATGAGATCGCTGTCCTTCTCTTCGGATTCGCTGCCATGCTGCCGGTCGAGGAGCGCGATCCCTGGGACTCGCGTAGCAGGACTGGATGGAGCGAGCAGATCTCGTCGGCTCCGCGATGGGTCCTCTGAAATTTGATGTTGATCGGGTCGGCGGGAGCGCTCTTCTGCGCCTGCGGGAACGCCGTGTGCCCTCGATCCCGGGACCTTCTTCTCCACGAGGATGCGGCGCCGTACACTGAGCCGTGTCGGTGCCAGACCGCCGCGGAGGTCCAGATGTTGCACACACCGGTATGTGAGCTCCTCCGGATCGACCATCCCATCGTTCAGGCGGGAATGGGGCCGTTCGGCAGCGATGCGGTGCTCGCTTCGGCCGTCTCGAACGCGGGTGCGCTGGGCACACTCGGCGGTGCGGCACGATCGCTCGACGATCTGCGTGGGCAACTGCGGGCGCTGAAGGATGCCACGGACCGCCCGTTCGCGGTGAATTTCACGCAGCCGTGGCTTCAGCAGCAGCCTGAGGCTTTCGATGCCGTCCTGGAGATCGGGGTGCCTGTGGTGTCCCTCGCACTCGGCGACCCCGGCATCCTGCCGCGCCGTGCGCACGATGCTGGGGCGCTGTTCATCCAGCAGGTCCACACCGTCGAGCAGGCGCAACTGGTAGCCGAGCGTGAGGTGGACGTCGTCATCGCGCAGGGGACCGAGGCCGGGGGATTCGGCGGAACCGTCTCACTGAGCGTCCTCGTCCCGCAGGTGGTCGACGCCGTGGGGCCGATCCCCGTCCTCGCCGCCGGAGGGATCGCGGACGGCAGAGGGCTGGCTGCGGCGCTCGTGCTCGGCGCCCAGGGCGCCAACATCGGCACCCGGTTCCTCGCCTCGGCCGAAGCATCCATCAGCGCAGCGTGGAAGGAGCGGATCGTCTCCGCCGGTTCGACCTCGACGGTCAAGGCGACCGTCTGGGATGCGATCTTCCCCAAGCCGGCGAACGGTGCGTTCGACGTCGTGCCGCGTGCGCTCGAGACCGGGTTCATCGATCGGTGGCAGGCGGATCTTCCTGCTGCGACGGCGCAGATGTCTCAGCTGCAGGACGAGATGATGGCCGGCATTCGGGCCGGGCGGATGGAGCAGTTCGTTCCGTTCACGGGTCAGTCCGTCGGGCTGATCACCCGGATCGAACCTGCGGCGGACATCGTGCAGCGCCTGATCGCCGACGCGGCGGCCGCGCTCGCCGCCGCCTCAGCGGTGGTCTCCGACTGACGGCGCGCGCTCAGCCCTCGTCGTCGATGAGTGCGAGCAGGTCACGGAGCGCGTCGCGGATCTCGGTGTGGTCGTATTGGCCGGCGCGGCTCTCGGCCGAGATGACACCGGATCGGTGAACCTTGCGGAAGTCGCCGTACGGGAACGAGTACGCCTGTTTCGTGTGCCCGTTCTCGCTCTTGTCGATGCCGAGATGCCAGTGCGAGAACTCGGTCCATCCCTCGCGATCGATGAACCTGTTCTCGTCGTCGGCGCTGGGTGCCGCCTCGGACCAGTCGTCGCGCTCGTCGCGGACCACCTTCCCCTCCCGGACGAGCGCGCGTGCCTGACGGAGGGCCGGCTGGTTCAGTTCGATAGCCATGGCGCCCACGATAAGACGTGCATGCGGTGCACGCGAGGGGGTTGACCGCGGGCCGAAGGCGGGCGTACCGAGGCCCGTCGACTCAGGCGGAGGCGGGGCTCAGCCGCGCCGAGACGAAGCGCCCCTCGAGCGTCGCCGAGGCTCCCGAGCGGAGCGCGGCGGTGTCGAGGCGGGCAAGCCTGCGCCCGTCGATCGCGCAGTCGAGGCCGAGCGCGACGAGCACCACGATCTGCTCGTCTCGGGCGGCGGCGATCCCGCCGTCGATGATCTCGACCTCGGCGGTCCAGGCATCCCGTCGCGTCATCACGTTGAGATCCAGGAAGCCCACTTCGCTCGGCCGCGCGGTGACGGCATCCTCCCCGTCGAAGGTCACGATGCCCTCCGGGGCCAGCGTGACGGTGCGGTCGTTGATCGTCAGGTCGACATCGCCGGGGCCGAGCGCGACCTGCCCGCGCCGCAGACCCGGGTAGGAGCTGTACGGTTGGGTGCCGGTGATCTCAGCGATGCTGACGCGCCACGTCCAGTCCTCCGCCCCGCTGCTGTCGTCGAAGAGGTTCCGGGTGACGCCGCGCCCGTTCTTCCACGGCCGCGGCTCGATCTGCGCGTAGTCGACGAGGGTGAGGGTGTCGGTCATGGGCGCGGCCTCCCGCAGGTCGTCGTCGTGTCGGATGCTTCCCATGCTAGGCGGCGTACGGATGCGCGGTCCGGGACGTTGGATGGTCTCCGGGCTACTGGCGACGGCCCCCGCGGTGCTCGCGGTGGACCGCTTCCGGCATCCCGCACGATCGGGACCGCGCCCGCCTGACCCGCGGAGCAGGCGGTTGCACGAATCACCGGGCGTGACATGATCGTGGGCATGTCCCGACGGATGCACCGCTACACGGCTCTCGGCAGCTCGTTCGCCGCAGGCCCCGGCATCCCTCCGGTCATCGACCCGATCGCCGGCCGCTCGGGGGCGAACTTCCCGCATCTGCTCGCCGCGGCGCTCGGGCTCGAGCTGACGGACCTCAGCGTGTCGGGGGCGACCACGGCGACGATCCTGGACCGGCCGCAGGCGACGATGCTCGGGCGGTCGTATCCGCCGCAGCTGCAGGGCCTGCGCTCGGATGCCGACCTCGTCACCATCACGGCGGGCGGCAACGACCTCGGCTACCTCGGCGCGATGCTGCTCACCGCCTGGAACCGGGTGGATCCGGACAGCGGCTTCGCCGAGGCGGTGGGCCCGGACTTCGCGCACGGGATCGTGGAGCCCACCGACGTGACCGTCGCCGAGGCCGCGGCGGGTCTCGTCGAGATCGCGCGGCGGGTGCGGCGACGTGCTCCCCAGGCGCGCGTGCTCCTGGTCGACTACCTCACGATCATCGGCGAGCACACCGCGCCGGCGGCCGAGGTGCCGTTGGAGCCGGGCGAGATCGACGCGTTCCGACGCATCCAGTCCGCGCTCGAGACGGCGTTCGCGGTCGCGGCCGACGCGTCCCGGACGGAACTCGTGCGCATCTCGGCCATCAGTCGCGGCCACGCGCTCGGCTCGGCCGAGCCGTGGGTGAACCCGTTCATCCCCGACCTGCGCACGACCCTGGGTTCCTTCCATCCGAACGCGGCCGGGATGACCGCCGTCGCCGACGAACTCGCGCGGCACCTCGGCTGAAGAGGCCCACGCGTGTCAGTGGATGGGCTTGCCGTCCACGCCGCGCGGGCGCACCGGGTGCTCGCTGAGGATCGAGATGCGGTTGAACGTGTTGATGGTCACCGCGATCCACTCCGCTCCCACGAACGCGTCGTCGCCGAGCACGCCGCGCGCGGCGGCGAGATCGGCCCGGGACTCATCCGTCAGCGGCAGCTGCGTGGCGGCTTCCGCGATCGCCAGCAGGGCCTGCTCGCGCTCGGAGTACAGCTGCGATTCCCGCCAGGCCGGCAGCATGTCGAGCTTCTGCTGCGGGATGCCGGCGGCCCGTGCCTCCCGGGAGTGCAGGTCGAGGCAGAAGGCGCAGCCGTTCAGCTCGGACGCGCGCACCTTGATGAACTCCGTCTCCTGCTCGGTGAGACCGCGCTTCGTCGCCTCGGCGGTGACGGCCGCCGAGTAGGCGGAAGCGGCCTTCCAGACATCCGGCGCGGCTTTGTCCAGGTACGGGCGCATGCTGCTCCTCACGGCAGTCGGATGTGGCGTCGGCACCCTACGGTAGTCGCAACCGGTCGGCGGCGGCGGGAAGTCATCGGTGCGAGCCCGGCATTCCCGCACGAGTAGGGTGGCCAGGTGCCCGACCCGACTGCCGCCCGCTCTCGCAGCGGATGGCCGGTCGCCGCCCTCAGCCTCGGTACCCTGCTGAACCCGCTGAACTCGTCGATGATCGCGGTGGCGCTCGTGCCCCTCCGGCACGACCTGCACACCGACGTCACGAGCGTCACCTGGGTCATCACCTCGTTCTACCTGGCATCCGCCGCCGGGCAGCCGCTCATGGGCCGGCTCGGCGACCGCTTCGGGCCGCGGCGCCTGTTCCTGTTCGGGATGCTGGTGGTCATCCTCGCGTGTGCGCTGACGCCGTTCGCACGCTCGCTGCCGGCGGTGTGCGCCGGGCGCGTGCTGCTCGCCGTCGGCACGGCCACGGCGTTCCCATCCGCGATCTCGATGCTGCGGCCGATCGCGACCGCCGGCGGCGTGGGGTCCGCGCGACTCCTCGGCCGCATCCAGATGGCCAACACGTCCGGGGCCGCGATCGGGCCGGTGCTCGGCGGGGTGCTCGTGACCTTCCTCGGCTGGCCGGCGATCTTCTGGATCAACGTTCCGCTCGCGGCGCTCACCTTCGTCGGCGTGCTGCTGCTCGCGCCACGCGACCGGGTGCGGGCGCGCACGCCGCTGCGGCGCACGCTGGCCGAGAGTGACATCCCCGGCATCCTGCTGTTCGTGGCGACGCTCAGCTCGCTGCTGGTGTTCCTGCTGGACCTGCGGCCGGTGCCGCTGTGGTGGCTGCTGCCGGTCTGCGCGGGCGCGGGAGTGCTGTTCGTCCGCCGCGAGCTGCGAGCCACGCATCCGTTCCTCGACCTGCGGATGCTCGCCGCGAACCGGCCCCTGATGCTGGTGTACCTGTGCTTCGCGATCTTCAACGTCGTGTACTACTCCGCGTTCTTCGGGCTTCCCCAGTTCCTGCAGGAGCACGACGGCTTCTCGGCCGGCGTCACGGGCCTGCTGATGTTCCCGCTCGCGGCGGTGACGATCGTGATCACCCCGCTCGCGGCGCGGTCGATCGAGCGGTTCGGCCTGCGGCCCACACTGCTCACCGGGGCGGCGGCGCTCGTCGGCGGGGCGGTGCTGCTCGCGCTCGCCGCCATCGGTCCGGTGCCGTGGCTCGTGCTCGTCGTCACGGCGGCGCTCGGCATCCCGTACTGCATCGTGTCCATCACGATGAACCAGGCCCTCTACACGGCGGCCCGGCCGCAGGACGCCGGAGTGGCGGCCGGCATCTTCCAGACGTCGCGGTACGTCGGCGCGATCGTGGCCACGACGGTGCTCGGGCTGCTGTTCAGCGGCGGGATGACCGGAGGCAGCTGGCTGGTGGCCGTCGGCGTCGCGAGCGGTCTCGCGATCGCTCACCTCGGCATCCTGACGTTGACGCGGACGCGCACTCCGCCGGCGTGACGCTCAGATGTCGCGCTCGCGCGTCGGATCCCACGGGCGCGCCCACCCCGTCGATTCCAGGATGTCGTCGAGCAGCATCGCGGTGAAACCCCACACGATCGTGCCGTGCACGTCGAACGCGGGACCGCGGAACTCGTGCGGGCCGGTGCGGAACACGGACGTGAAGCGGTTGCGCGGGTCGATCAGCTGAGCCAGCGGCACACGGGCGACCGCCTCGGTCTCGGCGGCGTCCACAGCGGTCACCGGCGAGGGCGTGTGCCACCAGCCGACCACGGGCGTCACGACATGCTCGCTCACCGGCAGCGAACGGTCCTCGAGCGTGCCGAGGACGTCGATGCCCGACGGATCCAGGCCGGTCTCCTCGACCGCTTCGCGCAGAGCGGTGGCGACGGCGTCGGCATCCCCGGCTTCGCGTCCTCCGCCCGGGAACGACACCTGACCGGGATGGGACCCCAGGGTGGCGGCGCGCAGCTGGAGCACGACGTCGAGGTGCTCCGGCGCGAGCAGGGCGGCATCGTCCGGGGCGCCCGGGATCGTGCCGAACAGGATCAGCACGGACGCCTCACGCGGGTTCTCCGGATGCGGCAGCGCACGCGCGTATCGCCACGGGATGCCGGCGTCGACGGCGCGCTGCAGCGCGTGGCGCACGTGCTCGGTGGCGTTCACGGGTGGTGTCGTCGCGGTCACAGAACCTCCGTCAGCAGGATACGGGGCGGGGCGCCGTCGCGGCCGATCCGCGCACGGCGCAGTGGCGGAGATCCCTGTTCCTCCGCCACTGCGTCAGCCGTCCGAGGGCGGGATCACGACCCGTCGGCCGCGGTGCACCGGTACAGCCCGGAGGCGCCCGCATCCGTGACCTGGGTGCAGTGGGCCGTCACCCACTCCTGGATCTGCGTGGCGGTGCCGCTCGATGCGGCGCCGTTCATGCCGCCGCCGTTTCCGGTGCCCGAGACGATCACATACTTCACGTCGCCGCTCGTGACCAGTTCGATGAACCGGGCGAGGGTCGGGACCGGGTCGGATCCGCTGAAGCCGCCGATCGGCAGCACCGAGGCGCCGCCCGTCTGCAGGATGATGCCCGCCGCTGTCTGCGCGCCGAACACGGCCACGAGGTACTTCGCGCCGCCCTGATGCTGCTGCAGGTACGCCAGGGTCGTGGAGCTCACGCCCCCGCCGAGGCCGCCGCCGGTGCCT
>DATMTQ010000205.1:0-4020 GCA_035564095.1 Microbacterium sp.
GTTCCCGGACCTCGCGGGCGGCCTGCTGGGCGGCGCTCTCCGCCGCACGCCGAGCGTCGCGCTCGCGTTCGGCTGCGGCGATATGCTCGTCGGTGACGACGTCCGGCGTGGCATCCGCCGGCCGTGGATGCTCGGGCGAGCCGCACACCGCGCACGGCTCGCCGGACCGCAGGTCGGCCGCGAGCTCCGCCGCGTGATTCTGCAGCCGCCGCTGCAGCAGCTGGACGACGCCCTTCCCGCCCTCCTCCGCACGCTGCGCGGCCGCGGCATACGCTGCTTCCGCGTCGATGACCCGGGGCGCGATCGCATCGAGTTCGCGCGCCGCGGTCAGTCGGGCGTCGTCGGCCGCGATGCGCTCTGCGAGCCCGGCCTCCGTCCCGGCGAGTTCGATGGCAGCCGCGATCGCGACGTCGAGTTCTGCGGAGCGCACGGGGGCTGCGGCGAGCGCGGCATCCACCCGCTCCCGCTCGGTACGGGTCTTCGCGAGCTGGGCGGACAGCCCGTCGAGCTGTCGCCGACGATCGGGCAGGCACCGCTCCAGCTCTTCCGCCTCCTGCCAGGCCGCGAGCTGCCCGATCCACTCATCGATCGCCGCCTGCAGATGC
Source organism: Microbacterium sp. (assembly GCA_035564095.1). Classification (GTDB taxonomy): domain Bacteria; phylum Actinomycetota; class Actinomycetes; order Actinomycetales; family Microbacteriaceae; genus Microbacterium. The sequence goes on from DATMTQ010000205.1 coordinate 606, forward strand.
GTCTCGTCGGCGTCCGCGTCGTCGAACCGCGCTGCGGCCAGCGCCTCACGCGCCGCCCTCTCCTCCTGCTGCGCCCGGGCGAGCTCCGCGCTGCGCCGCGCGTCGACCTCCAGGGTCGCGCGCAGCGACTCCGCCGCTCCGGCACGGTCGAGCTCGGCGCGTGCGTCCGCGATCGCGGTCGCATCCGCCTCGAGGTGTGCGAGTGCGGATCGTTCCGCCGCCAGTTCGGCCTGCGCCTGCGCGGTCCGCTTGCCGTCGACGAACGCCGTCTCGGCCCGTGCGCGCAGCGTCTGCGCCTCCGCGACGTCCGCATCGGCTGTCTCGACACGATGACGTGACCGCCCACTCGCCCGCGTGAGCGACTCCACCCGCGCCGACACGGCGGCGTCGCCGGCATCGCCAGGTGCGACGTCCGTCGCACCTGCGTCCGTCGCGTCGGAGTCCGTCGCGTCGGCGTCCGTCGTGGCATGGGCGGCGCCCGCCTCAGCGGCCAGCCGTTCAGCATGGTCGAGCAGCACCTCGATGGCGCGCTGCGCCTCCCCCACGCCTTCGATCGCGGCTTTGCGCCGCTCGACGAGCGCCCTCGCGTAGTCCTCGTAGCGGCGGGTGCCGAACAGCGTGCGCAGCACCGCCTGCCGCTCGTCGTTGCCGGCGAGCAGGAACTGGGCGAAGCGCCCCTGGGCGAGCAGGATCACCTGCAGGAACTGTTCACGCGTGAGCCCGAGCACGTCGCCCAGAAGCAGGCCGACGTCGCGCGGGCCGGAGGCCAGACCGACCCATCCGCCGTCGGCCCATTCGTCGAGCTGCGCCTGCTGCTTCACGGGGGTCAGCCCCGCGCCGCGCCGTTTCGGGCGGCTGTACTCCGGCGACCGGGTGACCCGCAGCCGGCGGTCGCCGAGCGAGAACTCCAGCTGCACTTCGGTGCCGTCGTCCGGTGCGCAGTGGTCGCTGCGCAGTCGCTTCTCGGATCCGCTGTAGCGCGGCGCGTCACCGTACAGGGCGAAGCAGACGCCGTCGAGGATGCTGGACTTCCCCGCGCCGGTGCGCCCGCTGATGAGGAAGATGCCGTCGCCGGAGAAGGCGTCGAAGTCGACGATCTGACGCTCGCGGAACGGGCCGAAGCCTTCCAGTGCAAGCCTGTGCAGTCTCATACGGACGCCTCCGCGATGACCCGCTCGTCGATGACCTCGCACAGCAGCGATCGTTCGGCCTCCGTGGTTGCGGCGCCCGCGCGCACGTGCATCAGGAAGGCGTCGATCAGGTCGAGGTCGGTGCGCGCCTCGCGCACGCGCGCAACATACGTGCGGGCGTCGTCGGCGGCCACGCGTGCCGGCGCGTGCACGACCATCGCGCAGTTCGGGAAGCGCTCCTGCAGGCGCCGCATCGGATCGCGCTGGGGCAGCGTGTCGGTGTACTCGGCCCGCACCCACGCGTCGGCTTCACCGTCGTAGGCGGGGTCGGTCAGCAGCGCCTCGAGCGTGTCGTGCAGCGTGCGCAGGCGTCGCGGCACCGGCAGCTCGAGCCAGATGACCTGGGCGAGCCCCGCCTCGTCGAGGTCGACGAGCCACGAGCCGCGCTGCTTGTGCTGCTCGCCGAAGCTGTAATGCAGCGGGGCGCCGGCGTAGCGCACCCGGTCGCTGAGGCGGGCCCGGCCGTGGATGTGGCCGAGGGCCACGTAGTCCGGCCCGTCGAAGGTCGCGAGCGGCACGACGTCGAGTCCGCCCTGCTGGATGTCGCGTTCGAGACTCGGCGTGGCCTCGACTCCCGCGGCGAAGCAGTGCGCGATCGCGATCGAGCGGTGCCCCGGCCGGCCGGCGGCATCCTGCCGCACCCGGGCCATCGCGGTCGCGAGCACATCGGCCTGCGTGCGCACGCCGGCCCACTCGTGCCGCAGCAGCGCCGGCTCGAGGTACGGGATGCCGTAGAAATCGACGGGCCCGTGCGCGTCGTCGATCGTGATCGGCGTGCCGATCGATGCCGGATCGGTGAGCACGTGGATGCCGTCGCGCAGCAGCCGCGCCTGGAACCCCAGCCGGGCGGCCGAGTCGTGGTTGCCGCTGGTCGCCACGACCCGCGCGCCCGCGTCGCGCAGCGCGACCAGGGTGTCGGTGAGCAGCGTGTAGCAGTCGGCGGCGGGAACCGCGGAGTCGAAGACGTCGCCGGCGACGACCACCACGTCGACCTCGTGCTCGGTCACCTGCGCCACCAGGGCGTCGAGCACCGTGCGCAGGGCCGCCAGGGTGGAGTGCCCGTGGAAGGTGCGACCGATGTGCCAGTCCGAGGTGTGCAGGATCCGCATGACGACAACGCTACGAGGGGGTTCCGACATTGCCCCGCCGCCGGGCCGACATGCGGCATCCCGCCCTTCGACAGGCTCAGGGACCGATGACAGGCTCAGGGACCGACAAGCTCAGGGACCGACGAACGGTCCGGCCGAGCCGTCAGGCCGCGCGCAGGATGCCGGCGCGCTCCGGGTTCTTGTCGAACCACTCGGCCACGTACCAGCACATCGGGATCACCCGGCGGTCGCCGCGCTGCTCGAGATCGGCGACCGCCCGGTCGGTGAGCACGCCGGCGTAGCCGCGTCCGCGGAACGTGGGAACCGTGTAGACGCGAGTCATCGAGACCGAGTGCCCGTCGTCGCGGTAGTCGAGCACGGCCAGCAGGGTGTCGCCGTCGAAGAGTGCGAACCGAGAGGCGTCCTCCTGGTCTTCGTAACGGAGATCACGGGTTTCGCGGCTGGTGTCGGTCACCCGGCCAGATTACGCCGCACCGGAGCGACGGGCGCCGTCACACGACGTCACCGGTGGCGTAATATACGCGAACGATTTGACGTACTTGGACTTGGTCCGACATAATCGGCCCATGACGAACATCGCACGCTCTCTGTCCGCCTGGGAGGCGAACGGGACTGTCGGCACCATGATGCCGACGCGTGTGGTCATGTGTTGTCGAATGTGCCGCTGATCCGGTGACCCCTGCACGGCGCACCCGCAGGTACTCCCTCCTGCAAGAGCGCCCCGAGCGTTGACGCAACCGCAACCGCTCCGCACCTCGGCCCCGTACCCCGGGCCGGCCCCGCTCGATCGAACCCATTCCCGTCGGGTTCCGCACATTCCAGGACTTCCCATGTCGAACATCGCCATCATCGACCGCCCCACCGCCCGCCCCGCTCTGCGCCTGGTTCCGGATCTTCCGGAAGAGGCGCCTGCCGCGGAGGCCAACCTGCCCACCGGCGCGACCCCGCGCGGCTTCGCCCTGTACGTCGGCTTCGACGAGCAGAAGGCCGCCGCATCCGGCATCTCGCTCGGCCGCATCGTCGAGGAGCTGCGCCGCGCCCTCGCGGCCGTCGCCCCCGACGCCGAGACCTATGCGACGGTCGCTCTGGCCCCCGCAGGCGCCGGCGGACGCGACG
>DATMTQ010000206.1:0-15102 GCA_035564095.1 Microbacterium sp.
CTCGCGGAGTAGGCGGGCTCTCGGCCGACTCTCCGGCGGATCCGGGACCGAACCCCCGCGCCGCGTGGCAGTATGGGGACTCCGCGACCCCTGACATCTCCATGCGCAAGACCACCGAAACCGTCCGCGACCCGGCTGAGCTGGCGAGGTCGAAGTGGTCTGTGCGCCGGGTGATCGTGGACTGCATCATCATCGTGATCGCGGCGGCGGGTGCGATCGCCGTGTCGCTGTGGCTGACGCCGATGCAGGAGGTGTCGACGGCCGGCCAGACCGTCGAGGTCGGAGTCACCGCGCCGACGTGGAGCGTCTCCGGTCCCGGGCAGCTGGATCTGTTCGGCCAGTCCCTGCCCACCACCATCCGGTTCGAGGGGCCGATCCGGCCCAGGCTCGCCCTGACGCACATCACGCTGTCCGAGCAGCTCAGCCAGTTCGCGGCGACGAAGGACGCGAGCACGACGCTCGAAGACGCGCTGATCGGCGGGTGGCGGCGCTTCTTCGTGTGGCAGGCCGTCATCGTCGCCGTCGGCGCGCTCGTGCTCTCCGGCGCCGCGGCGGGGTGGATGCGTCACGGGTGGCGGGAGACGAGCATCCTGCTGGCCGGCACGCTCGTGCTCGCCCTCGGCCTCGACCTCGGGGGCGTGATGGTCACCGCGTACAGCATGCCGGCCAAGCTCGCGGGGATCGGCTCGCTGCAGGATCTCGTCGGCGGATCACGCCCGCCGACCCTGCACCCGGCGCCGACCAGCCCGGCGGATGCCGTCCATCGCGTCGTGGTGGTCGGTGACTCCACGGCCGCGGGTCTCGGAAACCGGCGCGTGCAGCACGGCACCGTCAACGACAAGGCCTGCGGACGCAGTCAGGATGCGTTCGCCGTCGACCTCGCGCAGGTCAACGACTGGACCGTCACGAACCTGGCCTGCCGCGGGGCCACGATCCGCAGCGGACTGCTGGGACCGCAGCTCGCGGGCGGTCGCACGGTGCCCGCCCAGCTGAAGGACCCGGCGGTCGCCAAGGCGCAGGTGGTCATCGTGAGCATCGGCGCCAACGACGTGCAGTGGACGTCGATGCTCGAGCTGTGCGCCGTGGCGGCATCCTGCTCGGACAACGCCGAGCAGGCGTTCTTCCAGCAGCAGCTGGCGGGGTTCAGCAGCGACTACCTGCAGCTGCTCGACGAACTGCAGCTGCTGCCGTCGCACCCCCTCGTCGTCATCAACCTCTATTACGACCCGGTGCCGGGAAGCGTCGAGTGCCTCGCGAAGCAGGGTCTCACCCCGGCGAAGCAGCAGACCCTCCGGGCCGATCTGGACGCGCTGAACACGATCCTCGCCGAGGGCGCCAAGACCGCCGACTTCCTCACCGCGCGTCCGGACTTCACCGGCCACGGGTTGTGCGACCCGCTGCCGTACGTGCAGGGCGTGACGGACGTGGCGCCGTTCCATCCCAACGCCAGCGGGGCGCTGGCCATCGCGCTCGCCGACGAGCACGCGCTCCGGCTGCGCTGACCTGCGCCGCGCGGCGAGCGTCTCAGTCGGGATGCCTGCTGTGGTCGGCGACGTCCGGCTCCGCGCGCAGGACGTCGGCGATCTCCTCCTCCGGACGCGGGGCGACGTTCTCGTCGTCCTCGAGTTCCGGCACGGTGGTCTCGTCCGGTCCGGGAACGTGGTCGTGGCCCGAGAGGCTGCTGCTCGACGACATGGCTGCTCCTTCGGCGGTGTCACCCCACACGGTACTCGCGCGGGATGCCTTCGGATCAGCTCTGCAGCGCCGGCTCCGTCTGCGCGAGCCGCAGCCACGTGTCCACCACGGTGTCGGGGTTGAGCGAGACCGACTCGATGCCCTGCTCGACCAGCCATTCGGCGAGGTCGGGGTGGTCGCTCGGACCCTGTCCGCAGATGCCGACGTACTTCCCGCGGCGCCGGCACGCCTCGATCGCCATCGACAGCAGCTTGAGCACGGCGGGGTCGCGCTCGTCGAACGTGGCCGCGACGAGCGAGCTGTCGCGGTCGAGCCCGAGGGTCAGCTGCGTCATGTCGTTGGACCCGATCGAGAACCCGTCGAAGTGGTCGAGGTAGTCGTCGGCGAGCAGGGCGTTGGTGGGCACCTCGCACATCATGACGACCTTCAGGTCGTTCACACCGCGGTGCAGGCCGTTCTCGGCGAGCAGCTCGACCACCGCCTGGCCCTCGGCGACCGTGCGGACGAACGGCACCATGACCTGCACATTCGTGAAGCCCATCTCGTCACGCACGAATTTGAGGGCCTCGCACTCCATCTCGAAGCACTCCCGGAAATCGGGGGAGACGTAGCGGGATGCGCCGCGGTACCCGATCATCGGGTTCTCCTCGTGCGGCTCGTAGCGCTCGCCGCCGATGAGGTTGGCGTACTCGTTCGACTTGAAGTCGCTCATCCGCACGATGACCGGTTCGGGGGCGAACGCGGCCGCGATCATCGAGACGCCCTCCACGACGCGCTGCACGAAGTAGTCGCGCGGCGACGGGTAGGCGGCGATCCGGGCGGCGACATCCTCGCGCAGCTCGTCGGGCAGGCTGTCGAACTCGAGCAGGGCCCGCGGATGGATGCCGATCTGCCGGTTGATGATGAACTCGAGCCGGGCGAGCCCCACGCCACGGTGCGGCAGCCGTGAGAACGAGAACGCCTGGTCGGGGGTGCCCACGTTCATCATGATCTTGACCGGGGCTTCGGGCATCTTGTCGAGGTGCGTCTCGTCCTCGGCGAAGTCCAGGATGCCGTCGTAGACGAAGCCGGTGTCGCCCTCCGCGCACGAGACCGTCACCGGCCGGGCGTCCTGCAGGGCCCGCGTGGCGTCGCCGGTGCCGACGACGGCCGGGATGCCGAGCTCGCGCGCGATGATCGCCGCGTGACACGTGCGGCCGCCGCGGTTGGTGACGATCGCGGCGGCGCGCTTCATGATCGGCTCCCAGTCGGGGTCGGTCATGTCGGCGACGAGCACGTCCCCGGTCTGGAATTCGCTCATCTGCGCGATGTCGGTGAGCACGCGCACCGGCCCGGCGCCGATTCGCTGGCCGATCGCGCGGCCGGATGCCACGACCGTGCCCCGCTCGTTGAGCCGGAAGCGCCGGATCACGTTGGCGGACGCGCGCGAGACGACGGTCTCGGGCCGGGCCTGCAGGATGTAGAGCTTGCCGTCCACGCCGTCCTTCCCCCACTCGATGTCCATCGCGCGCCCGTAGTGGTCCTCGATGACGAGGGCGTGCCGGGCGAGCTCCTCGAGCTCGGCGTCGGTGATCGAGAACTGTGCGCGGTCCTCGGCGGGGACGTCGACGAAGGCGGTGCTGGCGCCCGCCTCGCGACTGTCCGTGTAGCGCATCGCGATCGCCTTCTCGCCGACCGCGCGCTTGAGCACGGCGGGCCGGCCGGCGCGCAGCGCGGGCTTGGAGACGTAGAACTCGTCGGGGTTCACGGCACCCTGCACGACCGCCTCGCCGAGCCCGTACGAGCTCGTTACGAACACGGCCTGGTCGAACCCGGACTCGGTGTCGACGGTGAACATCACGCCGGAGGCGCCGACATCCGACCGCACCATCCGCTGCACGCCGGCCGACAGCGCGACCTCGTCGTGGTCGAAGCCGTGGTGCACGCGGTATGCGATCGCACGGTCGTTGTACAGGGATGCGTAGACGCTGCGGATCGCGGCGAGCACGTTGTCGATGCCGCCGACGTTCAGGTACGTCTCCTGCTGGCCGGCGAAGGAGGCATCCGGAAGGTCTTCGGCGGTGGCCGACGACCGCACCGCCCATGTGACGGTCTCGGGCTCCGCGTCCGTCGCGACGAGGCGGTCGAAGGCTTCGCGGATGTCGCGCTCGAGATCCTCGGGGATCGGGTGCTCCTCGATCCAGGCGCGGATCTCGGCGCCGACGTGGGCGAGCCGGGTCACATCGTCGGTGTCGAGCCCGTCGATCGCCTCGCTGATGCGTCCGCGCAGGTCGTCGTGGGCCAGGAAGCGGCGGTAGGCGTCCGCGGTGGTCGCGAAGCCGCGCGGGACGCGCACTCCGAGGCCGGTGAGGTTCGAGACCATTTCGCCGAGCGAGGCGTTCTTGCCGCCGACCTGGGGCAGATCGGTCATGCCGAGCTCGTCGAACCAGAGGATGTTGCTCATGGGGTTCTCCTTCGTGAGGCGGGTCAGGGGCGGAGCCTGAGGGTCTGCAGGATCACCGCGGACATCTCCTCCACGCTCTTCGTGGAGGAGTTGAGGAAAGGCACGCGATTGCGCCGGTAGAGGTCCTCGGCGCGGCGCAGTTCGAGGGTGCACTGCGCGAGGCTGGAGTACGTCGAGTCGGGACGCCGTTCGTGTCGCACCTGGCTCAGCCGCAGCGGCGTGGTCGTGATGCCGAAGCACCGTGCCGCGTAGGGGGCGATCAGCGACGGAAGGCCGTCGGTCGGGAAGTCGTCGTCCGTGAGCGGATAGTTCGCGATCAGCAGTCCGTACTGCAGGGCGAGGTACATGGTCGTGGGCGTCTTGCCGCACCGGCTGGGCGCGACGATGATGAGGTCCGCGAGGTCCAGCGCCCGGGAGCTCTGCCCGTCGTCGTGCTCGATCGCGTACTCCACCGCCCTCATCCGCGCGAAGTACTGCGTCGCGTCGCCGAGCATGTGGAACTGGCCGAGCTGTTCGGAGGCCGTGGTGCCGAGCGCGGCCTCGAGCTCGGTGAGGTGGCCGCCGAGCAGGTCGATGATCGTCCCGGGCGCCGCGCGCAGCGCCGCGCTGACGGCCGCGTTCTTCGTGGTGGTGAAGATGATCGGGTCGAGGCCGGCCTCCGCGTCGCGGGCGATCTGGCGCACCACGTCGTTCGCGCCCTTGACGGTGTCCACGAACGGGATGGTGTGCCGGTGGAACACGAAACCGGGAAAGTTCGAGAGCAGGGCGTTGCCGAGCGTCTCGGCCGTGATGCCGGTGCTGTCCGAGAGGAAGTACGCGGCGCGCGCTTTCGTCGCGTCGAGCGAGGCGGTGGGCGGAACCGTCATGTCTCGACAGTAATGTCAAGTCTTACCGAATCTGTAGCCACTGACGCCGGAAGGATTTCAGGTTCTTTCGTGATAGGTAAGAGGTGACGGATCGTCAGCGGGCGGCGGGCCGCGCCGTCGATCCCCGCACGATGAGCTGCGAGTCCAGGGTCGCGACGTCCACGTCGCCGCCGTCGGACAGGGTCTGCAGCAGCACTTCCACGGCGAGCGCGCCGCACCGTTCGATCGGCATCCGGACGGTCGTCAGCGCCGGCTTCACGGCAGCCGCGATGTCGATGTCGTCGATGCCGATGATGCTGATGTCGTCCGGGCACGTCTTGCCGAGATCCGACATCCCGGCCTCCAGGCCGAGTGCCACCAGGTCGTTGTATGCGATGACCGCGGTGGCCCCGGTGGCCGCGGCGGGGGCGGCAGCGGCGCGCCCCCCCTGGACGGAGGCCTCCTGGTGGCTGAGGTGCGTGAGCCGGATGCCGAACTGCTCGCAGGCCGCGGCCACGGTCTCCGCACGCCGGCCGTCGGCCCACGATCCGGGTGGTCCTGCGGCGTAGGCGATGTGCGAGTGGCCCAGCGCGGCAAGGTGCTCGACCGCCTGCCGGGGCCCGTGTTCGGTGTCCATCAGCACGCACGGCGTCCCCGGAAGCAGGCGGTTGACGACGACGACCGGCGTGTCCCCGACCAGCGCCCGGATCTCGTCGTCCGGCAGCCGCGGCGAGCACAGCAGGATGCCGTCGAACTTGCGCGCTCGTTCGATCTGCTCGCGTTCGCGGCGGGGATCCTCGTCGGAGTCGAACAGCATCGTGCGGTGCCGGCCATGCCAGGCCTGCCCGTGGATGCCCTTGAGCAGCTTCGCGAAGACCGGGTTCGCGACATCCGGCACCAGCACCGCGAACGTGCGCGTCGTCGCAGCCGCCTGCGGATTCTCGTAGCCCAGGTCGCTGGCCGCCTGCATGACCCGCTCGAGAGTCGTGCGCGCGAGCCGCTCCGGCTCGCCGAAGGCGCGGGACGCGGTCGCGATGGACACCCCCGCGTGCCTTGCCACATCGGTCAACGTCGCAGCCATCGTCGCCTTCCGGTCCTCGGGAACAGCAGTTCCATCATGGTCCATCCTCCCGCTATGAAAGCGCTTGACAAAGTTGTACAAATCCCTCATGCTCTTTTTCATGTCGATCATCGAGGAGCCTGCGAGCCGGCCGACGGCGGACCGGAAGCCGCTGTGCGCTGAGGGCAGCGCACGGCCGCAGCTCTCGCGGTCGCACGTCCCGGGGTTCCCGCTGCCGCACGCGCCCGGCAAGGCCGGCATCCTGCACCTCGGCCTCGGCAACTTCCACCGCGCCCACCAGGCCGTCTACACCGCCGCCGCCGTGGCAGCGGACGGAGGGGACTGGGGCATCCTGGGCGTCGCCTCCCGTTCGCGGTCGATCGTCGACGGCATGCACGCGCAGGATCTGCTGTACTCGGTCGCGGAGATCTCTCCCGAGGGCACCTCGCTCTCCGTGCCCGGCATCCACACCGACGCCTTCGTCGCCCGCGACGAGCCGGAGCGGGTCGTGCGGCGCATCGCCGACGCCGACATCCGGATCGTCACCCTCACCGTCACCGAGAACGGCTACAGCTACTCGCCCGCGACCGGGCACCTGGACGTCGCCGATCCGAGGATCGTGTCCGACCTGCGCGGCGGAGATCCGCAGTCCACCATCGGCCAGCTGGCACGCGGGCTGCAGCGCCGCGCACAGCAGGGTGGAGCGCCCCTGACCGTGCTGAGCTGCGACAACCTCGCCGCGAACGGGCCGCACACCCGGCGACTGGTGCGCGAGTTCCTCCACGCGCTGCCGGGAGGCGAGGGCGCCGACGCCCTCGCGTACCTCGACCAGGCCGTGACGTTCCCGTCGAGCATGGTCGACCGGATCGTGCCGGCGACGACGGGCGAGCTGCGGTCGCGGGTCGCCGCGCAGCTGTGCGCACGCGACGACGTCCCCGTGCCGGCGGAGCCCTTCTCGATGTGGGCCATCGAGGACGACTTCGCCGCCGGCCGCCCCGCCTGGGATGCCGGCGGAGCGGTCTTCAGCACCGAGGTGGACCGCTTCGAGCAGATGAAGGTGCGCCTGCTCAACGGGACCCATTCGCTCATCGCCTACCTCGGCGCGCTGCAGGGCATCGAGACGATCTCGGACGCCGTCGCGCGCGACGAGATCGAACACGCCGCCCGGTCCGTGCTCGCTCGCGAGTACACCCCGTCGATCCAGATGCCGACGGGCGTCGACGTCGCGGACTACGAACGGCAGCTGTTCCGGCGCTGGGGCAACAGCGCACTCGGCCACCGCACGAGCCAGGTGGGCACCGACGGGTCGGTGAAGCTCCGCCAGCGCATTCCGGAGCCGGCGATGCGGCTGCTCCGGGCAGGGGAGATGCCGCACCTGATCGCGCTCACCGTCGCGGGATACCTCTCGTGCATCGCGCCGCTCGCAGGCTTCGACCCGGGACCGTTCGCCCATGCGATGCGGGATGCCGCCCGCGAGCGGTTCGGCGCTCTGCCGACGCCGCGCTCCGGCGCCGAGAATGCAGAGCGGGGGATCGTCGACCTGCAGCTGTTCGGCGAGGAGCTCGCCGGCCGGCCCGAGTTCATCGCGCGGGTGGGCGAGCTCGTCGACACGATCGCCCGCAGCGGCGTGACGGCCGCGATCGCGGACGGGATCTCGGCATGAGCGAGAGGGAGGCGGCGGCCATGAAGGCACTTGCGATCCACGGCAGGGAAGACATCCGCTGGGAGGACCGTGACCTGCCCGAGCCGGGCGACGGGGAGGTGCGGCTGCGCGTCAAGTACGTCGGCATCTGCGGCTCCGACCTGCACTACTACTTCCACGGCGCGAACGGCGAGAACGTCATCCGGGAGCCGCTGACCCCGGGGCACGAACTCTCCGCCGTCGTCGACCTCGATCCGTCGGGCCGGCTCGCTGCAGGGACGCCCGTCACCGTGCACCCCGCGCGCTACGGCCCCGTCATCGCCGGTCTCGAGGACCGGCCCCACCTGCGGCCGGGCGGCGACTACTTCGGCAGTGCTGCGGGGATGCCGCACCGCCAGGGCGGCGCCGCGCAGTACCTCGTCGTCGAAGACCACATGATCCGCGTCCTGCCGGACGGCCTGCCCCTGGAACGGGCGGCGCTCGCCGAACCGCTGGCGGTCGCGATGCACGCCGTGAGGCTCGCCGGCGACGTCTCGGGCAAGCGCGTGCTGGTCATCGGAGCCGGACCCGTCGGCCTGCTCGTCGTCGCCGCGGCCGCCCACGCCGGAGCGTCGGCGATCGGTGCCGGCGACATCCGTGTCGAGCCCCTCGACCGGGCGGCATCCCTCGGCGCGGGCGAGCTCCTGCTCGTCGGACGCGACGCGATCGCCGACGAGTCCTACGACGTCGTCTTCGAGTGCTCCGCCGTCCCCGCCTCCCTCACCCAGGCGGTGCGCGCCGCCCGTCGTGCCGGGACGATCGTGCAGGTCGGAACACTTCCGGATGCCGCCGTCAGCGTCAACCTCGCCCCCATGCTCGGCAAGGAGCTCACCCTGCGCGGAGCGTTCCGGTTCTCCACCGAGATCGACGACGCCGTCGCGCTCCTCGCCGCCTCCGACGAGCTCGACGTCGTCATCTCGCACATCATCCCCGCCGCCGACGCCGTCGCCGCGTTCGGCGTGGCACGTGACTCATCCGCATCCGCGAAGGTCCTCCTCGGACTCTGACCCCCCACCCGGCGAACCCGCCACATTACGAAGGAGTAATCATGAGCACATCCGACATCCCCGACGTCGACGCTCCCGCCCCGCCGCCCACCGTCGAGCGCAGTGTCGCCGACCTGGTGCGCGCCGCGCTGTCCGGCTGGCTCGGCACCGCCCTGGAGTTCATGGACTTCCAGCTCTATTCCCTCGCCGCGGCCCTCGTCTTCAGCCAGCTCTTCTTCGCCGGTGAGGATGCCGGGATGGCGGTCGTGCTGGCGATGGCCACCTACGGCGTGGGCTACCTCGCCCGGCCGCTCGGCGCGTGGTACTTCGGGCGCCTCGGCGACAAGATCGGGCGCAAGAAGGTGCTCTTCTACACGATCGTCATGATGGGCGCCGCCACGACGCTCATCGGCGTGCTGCCCACCTACGCGCAGGTGGGGATGCTCGCCCCGACCCTGCTCGTGCTGCTGCGCCTGCTGCAGGGATTCGGTGCGGGAGCGGAGATCTCCGGCGCCGGCGTCATGCTCGCCGAATACGCGCCGGTGCAGCGTCGCGGCTTCGTGGCCTCGCTCGTGGCGCTCGGCACCAACTGCGGAACGCTCTTCGCCTCGGCGATCTGGGCGATCCTGCTCGCCGTGATGACAGACTCGGCCGTGATCGCCTGGGGCTGGCGCATCCCGTTCGTCGCCAGCGCCGTCGTCATGGTGTTCGCGGTGTGGGTGCGACTGAGCCTCAAGGAGAGCCCGGTCTTCGAGGAGCGCGTCGACGTGGTCGACGGACGTGCGATGTCCCGCCACGACATGGTGGCGCAGGCGACCGCGACCAACGACATCCGCACCCTGCAGTCGCTGGAGCACAAGCCGGTCAAGGCGACCGCGGTGAGCTTCTTCCTGCGCTTCGGGCAGGCCGGCAACTCCGGCCTGATCCAGACGTACCTCATCTCATTCATCACGATCACCCTCGCCCTGCAGAAGGGCGTGGGGGCGCAGGTCGTCATCGTCTCGTCGCTCATCGGATTCCTCACCGTCCCGCTGGTGGGCTGGCTCGGCGACCGCGTGGGCCGCCGCCGCATGTACATCGTGATGTCGGCGATCTCCCTCGTACTCATCGTGCCGACCATGCTGGCGATCGACTCGAAGCAGATCGGATGGGTCTTCTTCGGCTATGTGATCATCCACAACGTGTCGGTGCTCGGGCTCGCGTCGCTCGAGAACATCTCGATCCCGGAGATCTTCGGTGCCCGCAACCGCTACACCGCCACCGCGATCGTCCGCGAGCTCGCGGCGATCGTCGCCACCGGGGTCGGCCCGGTGGTCGCCGCCGCCTGGGTCGCCGCGGCGACCGGCAGCGTGATCCCGATCATGGTCCTCCTCGGCGCCTTCACGCTCTCCACCCTGATCGTCGCGATCTGGGCGCCGGAGTGGACCGGGCGCGACCTCACCGATCCGCGCGCGGCGATGTGACGGCCTCTGCAGCGACTCCACCCGGGTGCGGTCCGTTCCCACCCGATGACCGAAAGGCGAGAACATGGCCATCGAGCGCGTCGACGTCAGCATCACGAGCCCGGGACGCAACTTCGTCACCCTGAAGATCCTCACCACCGACGGGATCGTCGGCTGGGGCGACGCGACCCTCAACGGACGCGAGCTGTCGGTCGCGTCGTACCTGTCCGATCACGTCGCCTCGACGCTGATCGGGCGGGACGAGGACCGCATCGAAGACACCTGGCAGTACCTCTACCGGGGGCCGTACTGGCGTCGCGGGCCGGTGACGATGGCGGCCATCGCGGCGGTGGACATGGCGCTGTGGGACATCAAGGCCAAGAAGGCCGGGATGCCGCTGTACCAGCTGCTCGGCGGCGCGAGCCGCTCAGGGGTCCGCGTGTACGCGCACGCATCCGGGACCGACTACGCGGCCCTCGCGAACGCGATCGCGGGGTACCGGGAGCTCGGCTATACGGCCGTGCGGGTGCAGACCGGCGTGCCGGGTCTCGCGCAGATCTACGGGGTCTCGTCGTCCGGACCGGGGGTGCGCTACGACTACGAGCCGGCCAAGCGCGCCGCCGACGGCTCGGCGGCCGTCCGCCCGACGGAGGAGAGCTGGGACACCCGTGCCTACCTGTCGCACATGCCGGGCGTCTTCGCCCGCATCCGCGAGGACTTCGGCACCGACCTGCGCATTCTGCACGACGGCCATCACCGGATGTCGCCGATCGAGGCGGCGCGCTTCGCGAAGGACGTCGAGCCCTACGACCTGTTCTGGCTGGAGGACTGCACGCCCGGGGAGGACCAGACCGCGCTGCGGCTGGTGCGCCAGCACTCCACGACGCCGCTCGCCATCGGCGAGATCTTCAACACGGTGTACGACTATCAGACGCTCATCACCGAGCGCCTGATCGACTACGTCCGGTCGGCGGTCACGCACACCGGCGGCATCACGGCGATGAAGAAGCTGCTCGACTTCGCCGCGATCTACGGCATCAAGTCCGGCATCCACGGTCCCACCGACATCTCGCCGGTCGGGATGGCGGCGGCGCTGCACCTGGATCTCGCGATCCACAACTTCGGGATCCAGGAGTACATGCCGCACAACGAGAAGACCCTCGAGGTCTTCCGCACGTCGTTCACCTTCGACGAGGGCTTCCTGCACCCCGGCCATGCGCCGGGCCTCGGCGTCGAGCTCGACGAGGACGCCGCGTCGGCCTTCGAGTACACGAAGGCGTACCTGCCGGTGAACCGTCTCGCCGACGGGACCATGCACGACTGGTGACCTGAGCGCATCGCGCAGCCCCTCTCGCCGAGCCGCCCCATCGGGTGCGTCGGCGGGAGGGGCTTTCGTCATGGGCGAAGACGCCCTCGCCGCACCTCTTGCGTTCGCACTCGAGAAATTGTTAGTTTGTCCTGACAAATGGTGGTAACGTGGTCCTCGCAACGGTCCACGCAGCGAAGGGTGAAGAGGCCTTGACCGAGTCAAACGACGACGCACGCGACGACCTGATCACGATCGGGCGCATCGGCATCGACATCTATCCGCTCCAGGACGGCGTCGGCCTCGAGGATGTCGAGACCTTCGGCAAGTACCTGGGCGGCAGCGCGACCAACGTCGCGATCGCGGCCGCCCGCCACGGGCTGCGCTCGGCGGTGATCACGGCCACGGGCGACGACCCGTTCGGCCGCTACGCGCACCGCGAGCTGCGCCGGCTGGGTGTCGACGACCGGTTCGTCGGCACGAACGGCGACTACAACACGCCGGTCACGTTCTGCGAGATCTTCCCGCCCGACGACTTCCCGCTGTACTTCTACCGCGACCCGGTGGCCCCCGACCTGACGCTGCGCGCCGAGGACCTCGACCTCGACGCGATCCGCGCGGCCCGCATCTACTGGGCGACGGTCACGGGCCTCTCCCGCGAGCCCAGCCGTGCCGCGCACTTCGCGGCGTGGGATGCCCGCGCGCGTGCCGAGCACACCATCCTCGACCTCGACTACCGGCCGATGTTCTGGGAATCGCCCGCCGAGGCATCCCGCCAGGTCTCCCGGGCGCTCGAGCACGTGACCGTCGCCGTCGGCAACCGCGAGGAGTGCGAAGTGGCGGTCGGCGAGACCGAGCCGCAGCGCGCCGCCGACGCCCTGCTGGAGCGCGGGGTCGAACTCGCCATCGTCAAGCAGGGCCCGAAAGGCGTGCTCGCGAAGACCCGCGACGAGGCCGTCGAGGTGCCGCCGTACTTCGTCGACGTCGTCAACGGCCTGGGCGCGGGCGACGGCTTCGGCGGGGCCCTGTGCCACGGACTGCTGGAGGGCTGGAACCTCGAGCGGGTGCTCCGGTTCGCCAACATCGCGGGCGCGATCGTCGCGACCCGCCGCGAGTGCTCGACCGCGATGCCGTCGAGCGACGAAGTCGAAGCGATTCTGGGGGAGATCGAGAATGTTCGCGCCTGACGCCACCCGCATCATCAGCGACGAGGCGTTCGCGCAGCTGCGCGCCGCCCGGCAGGCCGGTCCGGACGCCGTGAACGCCGCGCTCGCCGGCCGCACCCGCCGCCCCCTCATCCAGGGCGACGGCCGCCTGTTCATCGTCGCCGCCGACCACCCCGCCCGCGGCGCGCTCGGCGTGCGGGACGACGGCATGGCCATGGGTGACCGCTACGAGCTGCTGCAGCGCCTCGCGCTGGCCCTCTCGCGGCCGGGCGTCGACGGCGTGCTCGGGACGCCCGACATCATCGACGACCTCGCGCTGCTCGGCGCGCTCGACGGCAAGGTGGTCGTCGGCTCGATGAACCGCGGTGGCCTGCGCGGCTCCGTCTTCGAGATGGACGACCGCTTCACCGGGCACGACATCCCCGCGATCGTGCGCGCGGGCCTCGACGCCGCGAAGCTGCTGGTGCGCGTGAATCTGCAGGATGCCGGCAGCGGCCGCACGCTGGAGGCCACGGCCCGCGCAGTGGATGCCGCCGTCGCGGCGAACGTCCCGATCCTGCTCGAGCCGTTCATGAGCTCGTGGGTCGACGGCAAGGTCGTCAACGACCTCTCCCCGGAGGCCGTGATCACGTCCGTCGCGATCGCCGCAGGCCTCGGCAACTCGTCGGCCTGCACCTGGATGAAGCTTCCCGTGGTCGACGACATGGAGCGGGTGATGGCATCCACGACTCTGCCGACCCTGCTGCTCGGCGGCGACCCCGACACCCACCCCGACGAGACGTACGCCTCCTGGGGCCGCGCTCTCGCACTGCCCGGCGTGCACGGCCTCATGGTCGGGCGCACCCTGCTGTACCCGCAGGACGGCGACGTCGCATCCGCCGTCGACACCGCGGCATCCCTCGTCCACGGCTGACGCCGCACTTCCGCCCCCGAAGGAGACCAGACATGACAGACCAGACCACCCGGATCATCCCGCACTGGATCGACGGCGCCGAGGTCGTCGTCGACGGCAGCCGCACCGCTCCCGTCTTCAACCCCGCCACCGGTGCCGTTCAGGCCGAGGTGCTGCTCGGCGACGACGAGCTCATCGCCTCCGCGATCGCCTCCGCCGAGCGCGGATACCGGGTGTGGTCGCAGCTGTCGATCGCGAAGCGGCAGGCGGTGATCTTCACCTTCCGCGAGCTGCTGAACTCCCGCAAGGGCGAGCTGGCGGCGATCATCTCGTCCGAGCACGGCAAGGTGCTCACGGACGCCGCGGGTGAGATCGCGCGCGGCCAGGAGGTCGTCGAGCTGTCGTGCGGGTTCCCGTCGCTGGTCAAGGGCGAGCACTCCGAGAACGTGTCCACCGGCATCGACGTCTACACGATCAAGCAGCCGCTCGGCGTCGTCGGCATCATCAGCCCGTTCAACTTCCCCGCCATGGTACCGATGTGGTTCTTCCCGGTCGCCATCGCGGCCGGCAACAGCGTCATCCTCAAGCCGAGCGAGAAGGACCCGTCGGCGGCGATCTGGATGGCGAAGCTGTGGCAGGAGGCGGGGCTCCCCGACGGCGTGTTCACGGTGCTGCAGGGCGACAAGCAGGCCGTGGACGGGCTGCTGAACTCGCCGGTCGTCCAGTCGATCTCGTTCGTCGGGTCGACCCCGATCGCGCAGTACATCTACGAGACGTCGGCCCGCAACGGCAAGCGCGTGCAGGCGCTCGGCGGCGCGAAGAACCACATGCTGGTGCTGCCGGATGCCGACCTGGACCTCGCCGCCGACCAGGCGATCAACGCCGGCTACGGTGCGGCCGGGGAGCGCTGCATGGCGATCTCGGTGGTGCTGGCCGTGGAGCCGGTCGCGGACGAACTCGTCGCGAAGATCCAGGAGCGCATCGCCAGGCTGCGCATCGGCAACGGGGCCGCCACCCCCGAACCCGACATGGGGCCGCTCATCACGGGCGTGCACCGTGACAAGGTGGCCGCGTACGTGGACATCGCCGAGCAGGACGGCGCCGAGCTCGTCGTCGACGGCCGCGGGTTCACCGTCGACGGTCACGAGGACGGCTTCTTCTTCGGGCCGACCCTGCTCGACAAGGTGCCGACGAGCTCCGCCGCCTACCAGGAGGAGATCTTCGGCCCGGTGCTGTCGATCGTGCGCGTGCAGTCGTACGACGAGGGCCTGGAGCTCATCAACTCGGGCCGGTTCGGCAACGGCACGGCGATCTTCACGAACGACGGGGGAGCGGCGCGCCGGTTCCAGAACGAGGTGCAGGTCGGGATGATCGGCATCAACGTGCCGATCCCGGTGCCGGTCGCCTATCACTCGTTCGGCGGGTGGAAGTCCTCCCTCTTCGGTGACGCGAAGGCGTACGGAACCCACGGTTTCGACTTCTTCACCCGCGAGAAGGCCATCACGAGCCGGTGGCTCGACCCCGCCAAGCACGGCGGCATCAACCTCGGCTTCCCGCAGAACAACTAGACAAGCAGCCGGATCGAC
>DATMTQ010000207.1:0-9280 GCA_035564095.1 Microbacterium sp.
CCACCACCCGCCGGGATCACTTGATGGTCTTCGCCGCGGCGACCACCTTGGCGGCCAGGTCGCCGGACAGCGGTGCGGAGCCCGCCTGCGTGGCGGCGGCATCCTGAGCGGCCGACGTGGCGATGTACTGCACGTACGCGCTCACGAGCTTCGCCTTCGCGGCATCCTTGTACTGCTGGCAGCCGATGACGTACGACACGAGCACCAGCGGCCACGCGTTCGCCTGCGTGTCCTTGCGATTGATCTGGATCGCGAGGTCGTTGGCGGCGCGGCCCGAGACGATCGGCGAGTCCGCGACGACCGCGGCGGCACCGGTGGCCGAGATCTTGTTGAAGGTGCTGCCGACCTTCAGCTCGGCGACCTTCAAGCCGCTCGTGCCGATGCCCGACTCGTCGATGTAGGTGATCGAGTTCTGCGCGTTCTTGGCGGCCTCGGCCACCCCGGACGTGCCCTTGGCGGCGTCGCCGACCGTGTACGGGAACGTCTGGTCGGCAGGCTTGCCCCACGCGGCACCGGCGTTCTGGGCCAGGTAATCGGTGAAGTTCTGGGTCGTGCCCGAGTCGTCCGAGCGGTGCACCACGTTGATCGTGGCCGACGGCAGCTTCACGCCCGCGTTCAGGGCGGTGATGGCCGGGTCGTTCCACTTGGTGATCTTGCCCGAGAAGATCTTCGCGATCGTGGGGGCGTCGAGCTTCAGCTCGTCGACGCCCGAGACGTTGTAGGCGATCGCGATCGGGGAGATGTAGACCGGCAGGTCGACGGCCTTGGTTCCGGCCGCGCACAGCGCGAACGAGCCCGCGAGCTCCGCGTCCTTCAGAGCCGCGTCGGAGCCGGCGAAGTCGGCGGCACCCGAGATGAAGCTCTTGCGGCCGGCGCCGGAGCCCTGCGGGTCGTAGTTGATGGTCAGGTTGCCGTTCTGGGTCTGCATGCCGGCGATCCAGGTCTGCTGGGCGGTGCCCTGCGCCGAGGAGCCGATGCCGTTGAGCGTGCCGGAGAGCGCGACGCTGCCGGCGGTGGTGGGGGCGGAAGAAGACGTGGGGGCGTTCTCGTTGGACGCGCAGCCGGCGAGCACCAGGGCGGTGGCGAGGGCGACGGCGCCGAGCGGCGCAATGCGGGAGAGCTTCACTGTGTGAGTCCTTCTCGTGTCAGGTGGAGCCCCGCTGCAGGGCTCGCCTCGACGCTAAGCACGCCGGGTGACGCGCATGCTGTCAGAAGGTGAACGGAAGGTGAACCGTGACGGACGGGATGCTTTCCGCCGCGTCAGACGTTCGGCTCGTGGGTTTCGATCGTGATGATCCCAGAGCCCGGCCGGGTGGTGGAGAGGTGCACGACCGAGAACCCGCCCATCGGCAGGGCGGACGCGCTGCCGAGGTACGACCCGTGCAGGGTGCCGGTGGCGAGAGCCAGATCGTTGAGGATGTCGGGCAGCACCGGTCCGTGGCTGCACAGCACCGTCCCCGTGCGCGAGCGCACGGTCTTGCCGACGACGGTGCGGGCATCCGCCTCGCCCTCTTCCCACGCCTCCTGGCTGATGAGCTTCGACTTCGAGATCTTCAGCCCGGTGAGCTTCGCCAGCGGTGCGACGGTGGCGATGCACCGCTCCGCCGGGCTGGAGACGATGCGCCCCGGACCGAACGCGCGCAGCGCCCGCGACACGAGGTCCGCCTGCTTCGCGCCGCGCGAGGTCAGCGGGCGGGCGCTGTCCGACTTCTTCCAGCTCTCCCGCGGCGTGGAGCGGGCGTGCCGCTGCGCGATCACCGGGAACGTCTGCAGGATGCCGTCGTCGACCAGTCGCAGGAAGTTCTCTGCGATCTCGACGTCGACCGCGTAGCTCAGCCGGGCGACGAGCTTCTTCGGAGACAGCCACTCCAGGGCGGCGATCTCGCCGTTGGGCACGAAGGTGCTCGTCCGGATCGCGTCGTCTGTGGCCTGGGCCGCCCAATAGTGCACGATCTTCTGGCGGCCGCTGGGCAGCGTGTAGCGCGACACCCCGACGGGAACTCCGAGCGCGACCCGGATGCCGGTCTCCTCCTCGATCTCGCGTGCGGCCGTTTCGGCGAGCATCTCTCCCGGGTCGACCTTGCCCTTCGGCAGGGTCAGGTCGCGGTAGCGCGTGCGGTGCACCACCAGGATCCGGAGCTTGCCCTCGACCAGGCGCCACACCACGCCGCCGGCGGCGTAGACCGCGGTGTCCGGGGTCATCGCACCGCCCGGACGCGCCGCCGCTTCTGCACCGCGGCCATGGTGATGTCCTGCAGATCGTCGAGACGCTCGCCGTCCGCGTCCAGCGCGTGGCGCTCCCACAGGCCGTCGGCGGTCAGGTGCCAGGATTCCGTGCTGTCGCTCATCGCCAGCGTGAACAGGTCGTCGAGCTCCTTGACGTGCGGCGGGTGGACGACCCGCACGAGCGCCTCGATGCGGCGGTCGAGGTTGCGGTGCATCATGTCTGCGCTGCCGATGTACACGATCTCGTCGCCGTTGTTCGCGAACGAGAAGATGCGGGAGTGCTCGAGGTACCGGCCGAGGATGCTGCGCACCCGGATGTTCTCGCTGAGGCCGGGGACCCCGGGCTTGAGGCTGCAGATGCCGCGCACCCACACGTCGACCGGGACGCCGACCTGGCCGGCGCGGTAAAGGGCGTCGATGATCTCCTCGTCCACCATCGAGTTGACCTTGATCCGGATGCGGGCGGGCTTGCCGGCGATGGCGTTGCGGCGCTCGCGGTCGATGAGGCGCAGCAGGCCGCGGCGCAGGTGGAGCGGCGCGACGAGCAGGCGCTTGAACTTCTTCTCGATCGCGTAGCCGCTGAGCTCGTTGAACAGGCGCGTGAGGTCCTTGCCGACCTGCTCGTCGATCGTGAACAGGCCGAAGTCCTCGTAGATGCGGCTGGTCTTCGGGTTGTAGTTGCCGGTGCCGATGTGGCAGTAGCTGCGCAGCATCCCTTCTTCCTGACGGACGACGAGGGCGAGCTTGCAGTGGGTCTTCAGGCCCACCAGGCCGTACACCACGTGCACGCCGGCCTTCTCGAGCTTGCGCGCCCACACGATGTTGGCGGCCTCGTCGAACCGGGCCTTGACCTCGACGAGCGCGAGCACCTGCTTGCCGGCCTGGGCTGCGTCGATGAGCGCCTGCACGATGGGGCTGTCGCCGGAAGTGCGGTACAGAGTCTGCTTGATGGCGAGCACCTGCGGGTCTTTGGCGGCTTGCTCGAGGAACGCCTGCACGCTGGTCGCGAACGATTCGTAGGGGTGGTGCACGAGCACGTCGCCCTTGCGGATCGCGCTGAAGATGTCGGCCGTGCCGTTCAGCTCGGGCGGCTGGAAGGCGATGGCGGTCACCGGCACCCGTGCCGGGTACTTCAGGTCGGGGCGGTCGATGCGGCCGAGGCTGAACAGGGCCCGCAGGTCCAGCGGCCCCTGCAGGCGGTAGACCTCCTGCTCGGTGATGTCGAGCTCGTCGAGCAGCAGCGCCATGGTCACGTCGTCCATGTCCTCGGTGACCTCGAGACGGATCGGCGGACCGAACCGGCGCCGGGACAGCTCGGCTTCGAGCGCTTGGATGAGGTTCTCGGTCTCGTCCTCCTCGATGACCACGTCCTCGTTCCGGGTGAGGCGGAACGCGTGGTGGTCGAGGATCTCCATGCCCGGGAAGAGGTCGGACAGGTTGTTGGCGATGAGGTCTTCGAGGGGCAGATACCGGATCGTGCCGCCGTCGCCGGGCACCTCGACCATGCGCGGCAGCATGGCCGGCACCTTGAGGCGGGCGAACTCCTGACGGCCGGTGCGGGCGTTGCGGATGCGGATCGCGAGGTTCAGCGACAGGCCGGAGATGTACGGGAAGGGATGGGCCGGGTCGACCGCCAGCGGCATGAGCACCGGGAAGACCTGCGCCTGGAAGTAGCGGTACAGCTCGGTCTGCTCGTGGTCCTCGAGGTCGTCCCACCCGACGAAGGTGATGCCCGCCTCGGCGAGGGCGGGGCGGACGAGGCCGGTCCAGGCGCGGACGTGGCGCTCCTGCAGCAGGTGCGCCTCGGCGGAGATGTCGGCCAGCACGTCCTGCGGGGCGCGGCCCACATTGGTCGGCAGGGCGAGACCGGTCATGATGCGGCGTTTGAGGCCGGCGACGCGCACCATGAAGAACTCGTCCAGGTTGCTCGCGAAGATCGCGAGGAAGTTCGCGCGCTCGAGGACCGGCAGAGCGGGATCCTCGGCCAGCTCGAGGACACGCTGGTTGAATGCGAGCCAGCTCACCTCGCGGTCGAGATAGCGGGAATCCGGCAGCTCGGCGTCGAACACTTCGATCGTCTCGAAGTCGTCGTCGTCGCCCAGCTCGGCGTCGAGCACGTCCTGGTCGATCATCCCCTCATCATTGCAGGATGCCCCGGCTAGGGGTTACGAAGACGGGACATCCGCAGACGTGGTCGCACCGGGCATCTCGCCGTCCTCGTACACGTTGAAGCGGTACCCCACGTTGCGCACCGTGCCGATGAGCTGCTCCATGTCGCCGAGCTTGGCCCGCAGCCGCCGCACGTGCACGTCGACGGTGCGCGTGCCGCCGAAGTAGTCGTAGCCCCACACGTCGCTGAGCAGCTGCTCGCGGGTGAACACACGGGAGGGATGCGTCGCGAAGAAGTGCAGCAGCTGGAACTCCTTGTAGGTGAGATCCAGCGACCGGCCACCCACCTTCGCGGAGTACGAGGCCTCGTCGATCGTGACCCCGGACGCCTCCACCGGCGCCGGGGCGGCCGACGCGCCGGCGCGTCCGAGCGCGAGCCGGATGCGCGCATCCACCTCTGCGGGGCCCGCACCCGACAGCAGCACGTCCGCGACGCCCCACTCCGGGGACACCGCGGCGAACCCGCCCTCGGTGACGATCAGCAGCACCGGCGTGGCGGCATCCGTCGTGGTCAGGATGCGGCACAGCGCCTTCGCCGCCACGAGATCGGTCCGCGCATCCAGCAGCACGGCGTCGACGATCGGCGCGTTCACGAGGGAGCGGGGATCGGAGTGCAGGTACTTGACCTGGTGGCTGAGCAATCCGAGCGAGGGCAGGGCGGAGTCGGTCGTGGGGCTCAGAACGAGCAGCTGCGCCACGAAGGTCCTCCCGTATCGGCCGACAGCACTCATCCTAGGGTGCGACGTGATGCGACAATGGGGACATGTCGGCACCCGAACTCGCCCCGCGCGGAACCTTCGGCGGCATCGTCGCGGTGTGGGCGGTGGCGGGGCTGGTCGGCATCGCGGTCGGAGTGTTCGCGCCGGCCGACTGGAGGCCGGAATGGGTGGGCCTCGGCCTGGCCGGCTGCCTCATCCTGTCGTTCGCCGTCCAGCTCGCGTTCGGCCACACCGAACGGTTCATCCAGCGCATCGCCGCGAGCGCCCTCGGCTCGCTGGTGGTGCTGGGGCTCGTCGCGGCGGGTTTCGGGCTCGCGGCCCTGCTGCCGTAGCGCCGCGGACGCGCGATCGCCGCGGACGAGCGGCTAAAGTGGATGCCATGGATCTCGTCGCGCTCGAACTCTTCTTCGTGGGCCTGCTGGCGCTCGCGTCGCTTGCGATCGTCTTCGTCGGCGGGGTCGTGATCAAGAATCTGTACCGCGGCCAGCGCTGAGGTCGCCGTGCTCGAGATCCCGACCGACCTTCCTGCCGACCTCGTCCCGCTCTCCTGGCTGATCGGCGTCTGGGAGGGGACGGGTGTGATCGACTACGAGGCATCCGGACACCGTTTCGACGGTGAGTTCGCGCACCGCGTGAGCTTCAGCCACGACGGCGGGGGCTACTTGAACTACTCCGCCGAGGCGTGGATGCTCGACGACGCCGCCGACGACGGCCGTGGAGCGGGACTCGTGTCCGAGCTCGGCTACTGGCGCCTCGCGCGCCCGCTCTCGCAGGCGGATGCCGGGCCCGCGCTGCTGCCCGCCACCGCCGTGTCACCGGCGCGCACCGCCGACGACGTCGAGCAGCTGCGCACGGCCGAAGGCGGCTTCCCGCTGCAGGTCGCGCTCGTGCACGCGGACGGCATCAGCGAGCTGTACCTCGGACAGGTCAATGGCCCGCGCATCGACATCGCGACCGACGCCATCGTCCGACCCGAGGGGGGCAAGGAGTACGGCGCGGGGACGCGCATGTACGGGCTCGTCGAGGGCCATCTGCTCTGGGCGTGGGACATCGCCGCGCTCGGCTCCCCGCTCCGTGCGCACGCGTCGGCGCGACTCGCGAAGGTGGACTGATGGGCGCATTCGACACCTGGCCCGGCGCCGTCGTGGTGGACGGCATCCTGCAGCATCTCGGCAACCCGGTCGCCGAGCAGCGCGCGCTCGCCGCGGGTGCGGCGGTCGCCGTGCTGGGTGACCGGGCGGTGCTCGCGGTGACGGGGGAGGACCGCCTGTCGTGGCTCGATTCCGTGTCGTCGCAGGCGCTGACCGCCCTGCCTCCGGGGCACAGCACCGAGCTGCTGATCCTCGACCCGCAGGGTCACGTGGAGCACGCGGCCGGCGTCGTCGACGACGGCGAGACCACGTGGCTGATCGCGGATGCCGTCGACGCCGAGGCGCTGCTCGGCTGGCTGCGGAAGATGCGCTTCCGGCTGCGCGTGGACCCGCGTGACGCGCGCGAGGAGCTCGCGGTGCTCGGCGGGACGGATGCGGCTGTCGCGGCACTGGGGGCCCCGGTCGTGTGGCGCGACCCGTGGCCCGGCGTCGCCGAAGGCGGATGGGCGTACGCCGCCGGAACACCCGAGCGCGACTGGGCGGAGGCCCTCGTGCCGCGCGCGTCGCTCGACGCCGTACTCGCCGCAGCTCCCGGGATCGCCGGGGTCGTCGCGGCCGATGCGCTGCGGGTCGCCGCCCGGCGTCCGCGCCTGGCCGACGTCGACGACCGCACGCTCCCGCACGAGGTCGACTGGCTGCGCACCGCCGTGCACCTGGACAAGGGCTGCTACCGCGGGCAGGAGACGGTCGCGAAGGTGCACAACCTCGGGCATCCGCCGCGGCGCCTCGTGGCCCTACAGTTGGACGGCGTGGTGCCCGCGCGCGGAGACGTCGTGCGCCGGGATGACGCCGAGGTCGGGACGGTCGTGGCATCCGCCCTGCACCACGACGAGGGGCCGATCGCACTCGCCCTGCTGCGCCGCTCCGTGCCCGTGGATGCCGTGCTCGTCGTGGCGACCGCCGACGGCGACGTCGCCGCGGCGCAGGAGGTCATCGTCCCGCCGGATGCCGGCGCCACCGCCGCCGTTCCGCGGATGCCGCGCCTCGGTCGCCGCACGGCCTCCTAGGGCGCGATGAGCGAACCCTCCCCGCCGACCGCGCCGTTGACGGTGCCGGTCAAGACCGGCTGGCGGGCACGGCTGGATCTCACCGCGAACGCCGCGCGGGTGCGCGTCTCGGCGATCGCGATCGTGCAGATCGTCGTCGCCGCCACGGTGGCGTGGAGCTTCGCGCGGTACGTGCTCGGGCATCCGGTGCCCACCCTCGCGGCGAGCGTGACCGTCACGAGTCTGGGACTGGTGCGCGACGCGCGGCCCAAACGGGTCGCGGTCACGGTCATCGGGATGCTGGTGGGGGTGCTGATCGCCGACGGGTTCGCGATGGTCGCGGGCACCGGCTGGTGGCAGATGGCCCTCGTGCTGGCCTCCACCCTGCTGGTGGCGCGGTTCCTGTCGGCGTTCCCGCCGTTCGCGATCATGGCCGCCGTGCAGGGGATCGTGGTGATGTCGTCGCCGTCGATCTCGCCGTTCTCGCGGCTCATCGACGGGGTCGTCGGCGGGATCGCCGCGCTGCTCGCGACGGCGCTGATCCCGCGCAATCCCCGCCGCGAGGAGGTGCGGGACGGCCGGACGCTGTTCCACGCGTACGCGAACGCCGGGGGGACGCTCGTGCAGGCCCTGCGCCGCGGCGATCGGCGCCGGGCGGCACGCGCACTGGAGAAGGCGCGGGGCCTCGGCCCGCTCGTGGACAACTGGCGGGACGCCCTCGACTCCGCGCTGGGCGTCGCCGGCTTCTCCCCGTGGCTGCGCGGTCAGCGATCCGAGCTGCGCCGGCACGAGCAGATGCGGCAGGCGATGGACTTCGTCGTGCGCAGCACGCGGATGCTGGCCCGGCACGTCGTATATGTCACGGAGGACGGCGAGCCGCGCCCCGAGACGGCGAGCCTGCTGCGCGATGTGATGCGCGGCGTCGACCTGATCGCGCTGAGCCTCGACGACGCCGGCCGGCAGCAGTCCGCCCGCGAGCTGCTGCTCAGCGTGGCGGTGCGCCTGGATCCCGCCGTGCTCATGCCCGGCGCCTCGATCGCGGAACAGCATGTGATCGCAGGGCTGCGGCCGATCGTCGTCGATCTGCTGACCGCGACCGGGATGCCCGCCGCGGATGCCCGGGCCGCGCTGCCGCACATCTGACGCGGGCGCTCCCGCATCAGGCGGATGCCTCCGCGAACTCGATGCGGCCGGTCGCGATGTCGGCGGACTGCAGCACGACGGCGATCGGCTGCCCTGCGGCGACGTGATCGCCCACCGGACAGGTGGCGGTGATGGCGGGCTCGTCGAGCTGGATGCGCGCGCGGGCGCCCTCGCGCTCGAGCACGGCCGCGGTGAAGCGCTCGCCGACCCGGTCGAACAGGAGCGCCGCCTCGATCCGATCGCGCGCGCCGGTGTACAGGCGCGACGCGCGCTGCGCGGACGCCTGCATGAGGTCCGGAACCTGCGGCAGCGACGCGCGCGCCCAGCCCGGGACGTCTGCGCCCGCGCAGATCGCCTCGCACACCACGAGCCCCCAGCGGTCGACGAGGCGCCGCAGGGGCGCGGTGACATGCGCGTACGGGGCGGCGACGGCGGCCTGCACGATGACGGGAGGCACCTCGCCGTCGAATGCCGCGTAGCCCGCCCCGCGGAACAGCGAGGCTGCCGCGTGCAGCACCGCGAGGGTCTGCGGGTCGTCCCGGTCGAGGCCCCGCAGGTAGTCGCCGTAGGTCTGCTCCGCCGGCCACGGAAGCCCCAGCGCACCGACCCGCACGCGGAAGCCGGCGAGGGCGGCGGCGTCCGGCGGCGGCATCGTGCGCAGCACGCCGATGCGCGCGCCGAGCATGAGGGAGGCGGCGGCCATGCCGGTCAGCAGCGACAGTTGCGCGTTCCAGTCCTCCACGGGCAGCGGTCGGCGGCGGATGAGCCGATAGCCGTTCTCCGGGTCCTTCTCGATCTCCTCGTCCGGCAGGTTGAGGCTGGCGCCACCGCGGGCCTGCTCCTGCGCGATGCGGGCGCGCCCGATCGCGGGCAGGAGCGCCGCGGG
>DATMTQ010000208.1:0-14125 GCA_035564095.1 Microbacterium sp.
CGCCGCCGCGGATGTCGACCGGCGAGCCGCTCGACCGCGCGGCCCCGGCGCGCTCGACGACGGTCACCTCGTGGCCGCGACGTGCGAGGAACGAGGCCGCGGCAGTGCCCGCGATGCCCGCCCCGACGATCAGGATCCGGAGTCTGCGCATATACGGCATCCTGCCGCAGCCCTTCGACAAGCTCAGGGACCCGCCCTTCGACGAGCTCAGGGACCGCAGCTCTGGGACCGGGCTCAGACGGCGCGGATCAGCTTCTTGTTGACGAACTCGTCGGCCGCCAGCAGACCCATCTCACGCGACGTGCCGCTGCGCTTCACGCCGCCGAAGGGCAGCTCGGGCGAGTCGGCGAGGGTGACGTTCACGTAGACCATGCCCGCGTCGATCTTGTTCGCGACGCGCTCGGCCTGCGCCGGGTCGGTCGTGTACACGTACGAGCCCAGTCCGAAGCTGGTGTCGTTCGCGAGCGCGACCGCGGCATCCTCGTCGGCGACCCGGTAGACGACGGACGCCGGCCCGAACAGCTCCTCGCGGTACACGTCCATCTCGGGAGAGACGCCGGTGAGCACCGTCGGGGTGTAGAAGGCGCCGTCGCGGGTGCCGCCGGTGACCAGCGTCGCACCCTGCGCGACCGCGCGGTCGACCTGGGCTGCGAGACGCTCCGCCGCCGGCAGCGACGAGAGCGGCCCGACGGTGGTGTCGTCGGCGAACGGGTCACCGACCACCTGCGCCTTCATCGCGTCGGTGAACTTCTGCAGGAACGCGTCGTACAGACCGTCCACCACGATGAAGCGCTTGGGCGCGTTGCACGACTGGCCGTTGTTGTCCAGGCGCGCGTCCACCGCGCCGGCCACGGCCGCGTCGATGTCGTCGGTGGACAGCAGGATGAACGGGTCGGACCCGCCGAGCTCCAGCGCCACCTTCTTCAGGTTGCGTCCGGCGAGTTCGGCCACCGCGGCACCGGCGCGCTCGGAGCCGGTCACCGACACGCCCTGCACGCGCGGATCTGCGATGATGACGGCCGCCTGGTCGTTGGTCGCGTACACGTTCACGTACGCGCCGACCGGGAAGCCGGCATCCAGGTACATCTTCTCGATCGCGGCCGCGGACTCCGGGCACTGCGGCGCGTGCTTGAGGATGATCGTGTTGCCCAGCACCAGGTTCGGTGCGGCGAACCGCGCCACCTGGTAGTACGGGAAGTTCCACGGCATGATGCCCAGCAGCACCCCGATCGGCGCCTTGCGGATCACCGCGGTGCCCTCCGCCAGGATGTCGAGCGGCTGGTCGGCGTTGATCCTCTCGGCGTTGTCCGCGTAGAACTCGGTGATGTCGGCGGCGAAGTCGACCTCGGCGTAGGCGGCGAACAGCGGTTTGCCCATCTCGCGCACGATGATCGCGGCGAGGTCGTCGCGGCGCTCGCGGTGCAGCTGCGCCACGCGGCGGATCAGTGCGGCGCGCTCGGCGACCGGGGTCTCGCGCCACGAGGCGAACGCGGATGCCGCGGCATCCAGCGCGTTCGCCACGTCGGCGTCGGTGGCGGTGGGATAGGTGGCCAGGGTCTCCCCCGTGGCCGGGTTCACGACTGCGTAGTCGCTCATTTTCTATCGTTCCGTTCTGCCTCAGTCGGCAGGGATCAGGGTGTACTTGGTGGAGAGGAACTCGTGGATGCCCTCGGAGCCGCCCTCGCGGCCGATGCCGGACTGCTTGACGCCGCCGAACGGGGCCGCCGCGTTGGACACCACACCGGCGTTCAGTCCCATCATGCCGGTCTCGAGCTTCTCGATCATGCGGTGCCCGCGCTGCAGGTCCTGCGTGTAGACGTAGGAGACCAGGCCGTACTCGGTGTCGTTGGCGAGACGCACGGCCTCGTCCTCGTCGGCGAACGTCGCGATCGCGAGCACCGGTCCGAAGATCTCCTCGCGGAGGATCTCGCTGCCCGGCTGCACGTTCGACAGCACGGTGGGCTGGAAGAACGTGCCCACTCCCTCGAGCGCCTCCCCGCCGGTGCGCAGCTCGGCGCCGCGGCCGACGGCCTCGGTGACGAGGTCCTTCGCCTTCGCGACCGCATCGGTGTCGATGAGCGGGCCGATGGTGACGTCCTCCTCGGTGCCCCGGCCGATCTTCATCGCCTGCACGCGCTCGGTGACCTTGCGGGCGAACTCGTCCGCGACCGCCTCGTGCACGATGAAGCGGTTCGCGGCGGTGCAGGCCTGGCCGATGTTGCGGAACTTCGCGAGCATCGCACCGTCCACGGCCTTGTCCACGTCGGCGTCCTCGAACACGACGAAGGGGGCGTTGCCGCCGAGCTCCATCGACACGCGCAGCACGCCCTCGGCGGCCTGCGCGATCAGGCGCCGGCCCACCTCGGTCGACCCGGTGAACGACAGCTTCCGCAGCCGCGGGTCGGCGATGATCGGCCCGGACACCTTGCCGCTGGTCGAGGTCGGGATCACGTTCACGACGCCCTTGGGGAGCCCTGCCTCTTCGAGCAGCTGCACGAAGAAGATGGTCGACAACGGGGTCAGGGCCGGGGGCTTGATCACCACGGTGCAGCCGGCGGCGAGCGCCGGGGCGATCTTGCGGGTCGCCATCGCGAGCGGGAAGTTCCACGGGGTGATGAAGAACGACGGACCCACCGGACGCTGCGAGACGACCATGTGGCCGGTGCCCTCCGGGTTCATGCCGTAGCGGCCGGAGATGCGCACCGCCTCCTCGCTGAACCAGCGCACGAACTCGCCGCCGTACGCGACCTCGCCGCGCGCCTCGTCCAGAGGCTTGCCCATCTCGAGCGTCATCAGCAGCGCGGCATCCTCCTTGCGCTCCTGCAGCAGCTCCCACGCGCGGCGCAAGATGGTGCTGCGCACCCGGGCGGGCGTGTTCGCCCACTCCTCCTGCGCGGCCACGGCCGCGTCCAGCGCCCTGATGCCGTCGGCCGGCGACGCGTCCGCGATGGTGCGGATGACCTCGTTCGTCGAGGGGTCGTGCACGTCGAGGGTGCGGCCACCCTCGGCCTCGACCCACTCGCCGCCGATGAACAGACCGGTCTTGACCTGCTCCAGCAGTGCCGTCTCGTTCGCAGCAGTCATAGGGGATTCCTTTCGGGTCGGATCGCGGCACACGCCGGGATCGGAAGGGACTTCGGTTCAGCTCGGGAGATGGGCGCGGGCCGCGACGATGCGCCGACTCACGAACGCGCCCTCTCGATGATGGTCTCGGCGACTTCTCGACCGATCCGGATCGCGCCGTCGACGTGGGGGAAGCCGACTCCGGCCAGATCGCTCGCGGCGAAGTGCACGGGCCCGACCGGGGTGCGCAGGTGCGCACCGTAGCGGTGCAACCCGCCCAGGTCGAACGTGGCGGCGAAGGCTCCGCGCGTCCATTCCTCCGCACCCCAGTCGCTCTCGTGGTACACCACGGGTTCGGATGCCTCCGCTCCGAAGTACCGGGCGAGGGAGGCGAGGATGCGCTCGCGCCGTTCGGCGGCGTCGAGGCGGAACAGCGCGTCGGCGCTCGCGTCGGACACGAAGCCGGTGAGCGTGCCCTGCGCGTCGCCGTGATTGGTGTTGTCGTAGGCGCCGTGCACGAGCTCGTACGGGCTGAACGCCGTGCCGGACAGCCCCTGCTCACGCCAGAACGGCCGGTCGTACACGGCGTGCACCTTGATGACGGACCCCATCGACAGGTGCTGGTGCAGCTGCTGCTGCAGGCGGGGCAGCGGCGGGTCGAAGGTGAGCCGCTCGTGCAGGACGGGCGGGTAGGCCAGCACCGCCCAGCGGGCGTGGACGGTGACGGACTCGGCGACGGCGGAGACGCCGGCATCCGACCACTGCAGCGCACGCACCGGCTGCTCGAGCAGCACGTCGTCGCCGAGGCGCTCGGCGAGCAGCAGCGGGACCTGCTGGAGTCCGCCGATCACGCGCCGATCGAGGATGACGTCGACGTCGACGAGGTTCGCGAACCCGCCGGCCGCCGCCGCGGCCTGCAGCGCCTGCAGCAGCGAGAACGCGTGCGCGGGCTTGGTGAGCAGGGCGCCGGCGACGACGAGCGCGATCCCGGCGGATGCCTCGGTGTCGGAGGTGACGCTGCGCAGCCACTGCTGGAACGAGATCTCGTCGAGGTGCGCGGCGTGCGCGGCGTCCCACGGCGCGGCGGGATCCACGCCCGCCGCGAGCTCCTCGAGACGCGCCATGATCGCGGTCATCTCGGCGCGCGTGGACGGCGCCACGGGGAACGAGTCGCCGGAGAAGCGGGCGGCGACCCTGTCGCGCCCGATGTACACGCTATCGCCGGCTCGATGCCGAGGGTAGGTCTCGAGCCCGAGATCGGCGATCACCTGCAGCAGCGCGTCCTGGTGGGGCGACACCCATTGACCGCCGATCTCCAGCATCGCGCCGTCGATCGTGTCGGTCCACAGGCGCCCGCCCACCCGGTCGCGGGCCTCGAGCACGGCGACGGACAGTCCCGCCCGCCGGAGCTCGTTCGCCGCCGTGGTGCCGGCGACGCCGGCACCCACGACGACGACATCGCGTGTGATCTCGAGCAATTGGCCCTCTGCCGTCAGCTGTGCGCCAGCGCGTCGGCCACGACGTCCAGGCCCTCGCGCAGCAGTTCGTCGGAGATCGACAGCGGCGGCAGGAAGCGGATGACGTTGCCGAAGGTGCCGCACGTGAGGACGACGACGCCCTCCGCGATGCACTTCTTGGCGACCGTGGCGGTCAGCGCGGCATCCGGCTCGCCCGTGGTCGGGTCGACGAACTCGGCGGCGACCATCGCGCCGCGGCCGCGGACGTCGCCGACGCGCGGGTCGGCGGCCTGCAGCTCGCGCAGACGCGGGAGGAGGATGTCACCGATCTCGCGTGCGCGGGCCGGGGCGTCCTCCTCTTCGAACACCTCGATGGTGGCGAGCGCCGCGGCGCATGCGACGGGGTTGCCGCCGTACGTACCGCCGAGGCCGCCGCCGTGGGTGGCGTCCATGATCTCGGCGCGGCCGGTGACAGCGGCGAGCGGCAAGCCTCCGGCGATGCCCTTGGCGGTGGTGATGAGGTCGGGGACGATGCCGAACTGCTCGCTGACGAACATGGTGCCGGTGCGGGCGAATCCGGTCTGAACCTCGTCGGCGATGAAAACGACGTCGTTGGCGCGGGCCCACTCGACCAGGGCCGGCAGGAAGCCCTCGGCCGGGACGATGAAGCCGCCCTCGCCCTGGATGGGCTCGATGATGATCGCCGCCAGGTTGGCGGCGCCGACCTGCTTCTCGATCAGCGTGATGGCGTTCTTGGCCGCCTCGGCGCCGGAGAGGCCGCCGTCGCGGTAGGGGTACGACAGCGGGGCGCGGTAGACGTCCGAGGCGAACGGGCCGAAGCCGTCCTTGTACGGCATATTCTTCGCGGTGAGCGCCATCGTGAGGTTGGTGCGGCCGTGATACGCGTGGTCGAACGCGACGACGGCGGTCTTGCCGGTGAACTTGCGCGCGATCTTGATCGCGTTCTCGACGGCTTCGGCGCCCGAGTTGAACAGGGCCGACTTCTTGGCGTGGTCGCCCGGGGTGAGGCGGTTGAGCGCCTCGGCCACCTCGACGTACTGCTCGTACGGCGAGACCATGAAGCAGGTGTGCGTGAACTGCGCGACCTGCTGCTGGACGGCGGCGACGACCTTCGGGTGGGCGTTGCCGACGGTGGTGACGGCGATGCCGGCACCGAGGTCGATGAGCGAGTTGCCGTCGGCGTCGACGATGACGCCGCCGCCGGCGGCGACGGTGGAGATCGGAACCGAATTGGAGACACCGGCCGCGACGGCGGCGGACTTGCGGTTCAGGACCTCCTGGGAACGAGGGCCGGGGATGGCCGTGACGAGGCGACGCTCCTGCGGAAGGGTCGGTCCGCCCACGGGCGTAGTGGTGTCAGCGATGGTCATGTGATCGACAGTAAGCGCGGTATCCCACCCTCGCACTAGACTTTGCGTACATTCTTTGACTGTTCGTGTACGCGAAGTACAGGAGAACCCATGGCTGTGATGGATGCCCCCACGCTGCGCGCCCTGCTCGCCCGACGCGACCTGCATCTGACGCCCGCGATCGCGGAGGAGCAGCTGTCCGAAGGCGCCTGGGATGCCCCCATCCGCTGGGTGCACAACTCCGATCTCGTCGACCCGACGCCCTTCCTGTCCGACGGCCTCGTGCTGCTGACCACCGGCACGCAGATGACAGAGTGGCAGCGTCGGTCGTTCGAGGACTACGTGCACCGGCTGTCGGTGCGCGGGGTGGTGGCGCTCGGGTTCGGCACCGAGGTGGTGCGCAACGGCATCCCGCCGCTGCTCGTGGCCGCCTGCCTGGCCGCGCGGATGCCGCTGTTCGAGGTGCCGTACCGCACCCCCTTCATCGCCGTCGCGCGCGCGAACGCCGAGGCCATCGCCGCCGAGACCTTCGCCCGGCGCAGCTGGGCCCTCGCCGCGCAGCGGGCCATCTCGCTCGCCGCCCTGCGGCCGAACGGGCTCACCGCGACCCTCGCCGAGCTCGCCCGGCAGCTGGAGACCTGGGTGGGCCTGTTCGACCCGGCCGGCGCCCTGGTGAACGAGCATCCCGCCGGGACGCTGGACGCCGTCACCCGCGCCGGGCTCGACGACGAGGTGGGCCGGGTGCTGCGCCGCGGCGCGCGCGCCGGCTCGTCCCTGCGCATCGACGACACCCCGTTCACGCTGCAGACCCTGGGCCGTGGCGGGCACCTGCGCGGCGTGATCGCGATCGCCGCCGGGGCCCTCGACCAGGAGGGCCGCGGTGTCGTCACCGCCGTCATCGCGATGGCGGGGCTCGCACTCGAGCAGAACGAGGGCCTGCAGCGCGCCCGGGCGCTGCTGCGCACCGGCGTGCTCCAGTCGCTGCTGAGCGACGACGCCACGCTGGCCGAGCGCATCGCCGCGCAGATGTGGGGCGGCATGCCGCCGGAGCCGGTGGCGGTCGCCGCCACCGATGCGTCGGCGCTCACGGACGCCGCGACCGAGTGGCTCGAGCTGCGCGCCGACGAGACGCCGGGCGCGCTCTTCTTCGCCCGCACCGACGAGGGCATGGTGCTGGTGGTCCCGGCCGACCGGTCGGGCGTGCTCGACGACGTCGCGCAGACCTTCCACGCGCGCATCGGCGTGTCCAACGAGGCCGGCTACGACCAGTTCAGTCGTGCACTCGGGCAGTCGCGGGTGGCCCGCGCCCGCAGCGGGGCCGCCTCTGCGGGCGTCGTGACGCGGTTCGCGGACGTGGCGGCATCCGGCATCCTGTCGGCGCTCGGCAACGACGACGGCCGCTCGCTCGCCCGCGCCGCGATCGAGCCGCTGCGCCGCCACGACGAGGAGGAGGGCACGGCCCTCGTCGAGACGCTGCACACGTGGCTCGAGCAGGATGCCCGCTACGACGCGGCGGCCGAGGTGCTCGGCGTGCACCGGCACACCGTCCGCGCGCGCGTCGCTCTCTCCCAGCGGCTGCTGGGCGTGGACCTCGGTACCTTCCCCGCCCGCGCGGAGCTGTGGGCCGCACTGCAGGTGGACTCTCCCCCGCCCGAGTGAACCCGGGTCGCCCGCCCTTGCGCGACCCCTGGCCCAATTACGCGAACCCTCGCCGAATGACGTGGCCGGCGCGTATCTCGGTGAGGGTTCGCGTATTCGGATGAGGGTTCGCGAAGAGCAGTCGGTCCAGTCGGCGCGCGAAGGGGGACACCCTGCGCGGGTGCGTCCCGAGGGCCCGGGCTAGCCTGGGGCGGTGACGACGATCAACGGTGAAGTCTCTTTCTGGTGGCGCACGCTCGGCGGGGCACCCAAGCCCCGACCCGCCCTCGCGGGTTCGACGGATGCCGACGTGTGCATCATCGGCGCGGGATACACCGGCCTGTGGACCGCCTACTACCTGAAGACCCTGCAGCCCGATCTGCGCATCGTGATGCTCGAGCAGCGGTTCGCCGGATTCGGGGCATCCGGCCGCAACGGCGGCTGGCTCACCAACTCGGTCACCGGCGGGCGTGCGCGCTATGCGAAGACGCACGGGCGGGATGCCGCCGTCGCGCAGCAGCTCGCGCTCAACGAGGCCGTCGACGAGGTGATCGCGGTCACCGGGAGGGAGGGCATCCGCGCCGACATCGTCAAGGGCGGCGAACGCACCGTGGCCCGCAACGCCGCCCAGCTCGCAAGGCTGCGCGCGATGCTGGTCTCCGAGGCGAAGTGGCCGCACACGGACTGGCAGGCGCGCAACGGACCGGAGACCGCGTCGCAGCTGAAGGTCGCCGGCGCGATCGCCTCGGCATGGCATCCGCACTGCGCCCGCATCCATCCGGGCAAGCTCGTCTCGGGCCTGGCGGCGACGGTGGAGCGGCTCGGCGTCGTGATCCACGAGGACACCCGCGTCACCGAGATCCAGCCCGGGCTCGCGATCACCGACCGCGGCACGGTGCGGGCGGATGCCGTCATCCGCGCCACAGAGGGCTTCACCGCCGACCTCAGGGACCAGCACCGCACCTGGCTGCCGATGAACTCGTCGATGATCGTGACGCATCCGCTGCCCGCCGCGGTGTGGGAGCAGATCGGCTGGGACGGCCGGGAGACCCTCGGCGACCT
Organism: Microbacterium sp.; assembly: GCA_035564095.1. GTDB lineage: Bacteria > Actinomycetota > Actinomycetes > Actinomycetales > Microbacteriaceae > Microbacterium. Next base: position 8,591 of record DATMTQ010000208.1, read on the forward strand.
GGCGCACGTGTACATGTACGCGCAGCGCACCGCCGACGACCGGATCGCGTTCGGCGGACGCGGCGTGCCGTACCGCTACGGATCGCGGGTGGACAGCGACGGCCGCACCCAGCGGCGCACCATCGCGTCGCTGACGAAGCTGCTGCGGGAGTTCTTCCCGGCCGCGGCGGACGTGCCGATCGACCACGCGTGGGCCGGGGTGCTGGGCGTGCCGCGGGACTGGTCGGCGAGCGTGTCGTGGGACAGGATCCGGGGCCTCGGCCACGCCGGCGGATACGTCGGCACCGGCGTCACGGCGACGAACCTCGCCGGGCGCACCCTCGCCGACCTGGTGCTCGGCAACGACACCGAGCGCGTGCGGCTGCCGTGGGTGAACCACCGCGCCAAGAAGTGGGAGCCGGAACCCCTCCGCTGGACCGCGGTGCAGGCCATCTACACGGCGTACGGCCTGGCGGACGACCTGGAGCGCTCGGGACGGTCGAATCAGGATGCCTGGCCCGCCCGCATCGCCGACGCGATCGCCGGAGAGCACTGAGCGGCGGGCTCGGCGACACGGCTCACTGCGTTTCGACTCGGGCGCGCTCCGCGCGGCCTGGCTCAACGACCGGGAGAAGCTGAGCGCAGCAGCACGGCGCGCTCCGCGCGGCCTCGCTCAATGACCGGGGCTCAGGCGGGGGCGTGGGCCTGCAGGAACTCGTACACGTCCGTGGCGTCCACCCCGGGGAAGGCGCCCGTGGGCAGTGTCGCGAGCAGCGTCCGCGGGGTGCGGACGTTGGGCCAGGAGGCATCCCGCCAGGCGTCCTCGAGCTCGGCCGGCGCGCGGCGGCAGCACACCTCGTCGGCATGCTTGGACACGCCGCGGTTGGGGGTGTCGCGCCCGAGGAACCACTTCGTGTCGTCGAAGCGCACCCCGACCGACACCGAGTGCGCGCCCTCGCTGGAGGCCTCCACCCGGGCCGTGCACCAGTATGTGCCGTTGCCGGTGTCGGTGTACTGGTAGTACGGGTTGAACTTGTCCGGAATGTCGAAGACCATCCGCGACGTCCACCTGCGGCAGCACAGCTGCCCCTCGATCGCGCCCAGCCGGTCGGCCGGGAAGTTCACGTCGTCGTTCTCGTAGGCCTTGGTGATCGTGCCCGACTCGTGCACCTTCAGGAAGTGCACCCGCAGCCCGAGATGACGGGTCGCGAGGTTCGTGAAGCGGTGCGCGGCGGTCTCGTACGACACCCCGTACGTGTCGCGCAGATCCTCGATCGAGATCGCGCGATCCTTCTTGGCGTCCTGCAGCACGGGCACCACGTGCGCTTCCGGCATCAGCAGCGCGCCGGCGAGGTAGTTCGTCTCGACGCGCTGGCGCAGGAAGGCCGCGTAGCTCGTCGGCTCGGCGTGTCCGAGGATGCGGCTCGCCAGCGCCTGCAGCACCGCGGTGCGCGGATCGCCGTGCGTGGTGAGCCGGCTCGACAGGTACAGGCGGCCGTTGCGCAGGTCGGCGACGCTGCGGGTGGTCTGCGGCAGGTCGGCCACATAGTGGATCGAGAACCCGAGGTGCGCGGCGATGTCGGACGCTCCGCGCTGGGTGAGCGGACCGCCCGGGTGGTCGATGGCGTCCAGGATGCCGCGCGCCTGCGCCTCGAGGTCCTCGAAGTAGTTGTCCTTCGTGCGCATCAGCCGGCGCAGCTCGACGTTCGCGCGCCGGGCCTCCTCCGGCGTCGCGGCGCGTTCGTCGCGCAGCCGGTCGATCTCGGCATGCAGCGCGAGCATGGCCTGCAGCGCCTCGGTGGGCACCGTCTTGCCGATCCGGAACGGCGCGATGCCGAGCGCCTGGAACGTCTGCCCCTTCATCGCGCGCTCGAGCGCGAGCTCCGCCTCTCCCCGCTCGTCGAGCGGTTCGGCTTCGAGCACGTCGTCGAGACTCGCCCCGAGCGCGCGGGCGATCGCCTGCAGCAGCGTCAGCTTCGGCTCGCGCTTGCCGGTCTCGATCATCGACAGCTGGCTCGACGCCCGGCCGACGGCCGCGGCGAGCTCGTCGAGGGTCATGCCGCGCGCGGAGCGCAGGCGCCGGATGCGGCGGCCGAGCGCAAGGGCGTCGATCTCTTCGTCGAGGTCTGTCATGGAGGCGATTGTTCCTCAGAAACAGAAGATCGGCAAATCTTCACACTCAGACTGGCCGGTTCGGGGATGGTTCTTCACGCATCGTGGTCTCAAGACCCACCGCGTTTCGACTCGCTTCGCTCGCTCACGACCGAGATCAGCAAAGGACTCCGATCATGACTCTTCTCATCGACTCCCCGACCATCGAGCTGTCGGGCGCGAACGCCGCGGACCACCCGCACATCCTCACCCCCGGCGCCCTCGCGTTCGTCGCCGAGCTGCACGACCGGTTCGACCGGCGCCGCCGTGATCGCCTCGCCGACCGCCTGCGGCAGAACTTCCGCATCGGCAACGGCCACGACCCGGCCTTCCCCGACGACACCCACCATATCCGGCAGGATGCCTCGTGGCAGGTCGCCGGCCCCGGCCCGGGCCTCGAGGACCGCCGCGTCATCATCAGCGGCCCGGTCGACACCGCCTCCACCCGCCGCGCCCTCACCTCGGGGGCCAAGGTGTGGCTCGCCGACCTCGAGGACGGCACCTCTCCGACCTGGCGCAACCTCGCCGGGGCGCAGTCCACCCTCGCCGCCGCGATCCGCCACCAGCGGCCCGGCGACCGCACGCCGACGATCGTGCTGCGCCCGCGCGGCTGGCACCTGCCGGAACGGCACGTGCAGTACACCGACCGGAGCGGCATCCGGCGCGAAGCATCCGGCGCGCTCGTCGACTTCGGCCTGTATGTGCACCACAACGCGCACGCGCTCATCGCCGCCGGCCGCGGCCCGTACTTCTCGCTGCCGAAGATCGAGAGCGCCGAGGAGGCGCGCCTGTGGAACGACGTGTTCACGTTCACCGAGGAGCGCCTCGGGATGCCGCACGGCACGATCCGCGCGATGGCGCTCATCGAGACCCTGCCGGCGGCGTTCGAGATGGAAGAGATCCTCTTCGCGCTGCGCGACCACTGCGCGGGCCTCACCGCCGGCCGCTGGGACTACCTGTTCTCGATCATCCGCGCCTATCGCGGACGCAGCGCCCGGTTCGTGCTGCCGGACCGCAACGAGGTGACGATGTCTGTGCCGTTCCTGCACGCGTACACCGAGCTGCTCGTGCAGACCTGCCACCGCCGCGGCGCGCACGCGATCGGCGGGCTCACCACCGCGGTGCTCGACGGGCGGGATGCCGCCGGCGAGCTCGGCCGCATCGCGGCCGACAAGCGTCGCGAGGCCGAGGAGGGCTTCGACGGCACGTGGGTCGCGAACCCGCGGCTCGTGGCCGCAGCCGAGGCCGAGTTCGACGCCGTGCTCGGCGCCCACCCGAGTCAGCGCGACCGGCAGCGCGGCGACGTCGACGTGACGGCACACCAGCTGATCGACGTGCGCATCGGCCGGCCCATCACCGCCGCCGGCGTGCACGAGAACGTGTCCACCGCCATCCGGTACGTGGAGTCGTGGCTGCGCGGCATCGGCTCGGTCGTCATCGACGGCCGGCTCGAGGACGCCTCGATCGCCGAGATCTCACGAGCGCAGGTGTGGCAGTGGGTGCACCAGGGCCAGGCCACGGAGGACGGCACCCCGATCACCCGTGAGTACATCGAGCGCAGCATCGACCAGGTGCTGGGCGAGGTCGCGCGGCATCCCTCCGACCGATACTCGGACGCGGTCGAGATCTTCCGCGAAGTCGCCCTCGGCGAGGAGTTCCCGGCGTTCCTGACGCTGACCGCCTATGACCGCTACCTGATCGAGTCCGAGTGATCGGCCCCGCAAGACAAGGAACAGGACAATGACCGCCTACCACGACACCATCGAAGCCATCCGCACGCTCAAGGAGCGAGGCGGCACCGGCTGGGACGCCATCGACCCTGAGTCGGTCGCCCGCATGCGGGCGCAGAACCGCTTCCGCACGGGACTCGAGATCGCCCAGTACACGGCGGACATCATGCGCCGCGACATGGCCGAGTACGATGCCGACTCGTCGGTGTACACCCAGTCGCTCGGCGTCTGGCACGGGTTCATCGGGCAGCAGAAGCTCATCTCGATCAAGAAGCACCTGAAGTCCACGAACAAGCGCTACCTGTACCTCTCCGGGTGGATGGTCGCCGCCCTCCGCTCGGAGTTCGGTCCCCTTCCCGATCAGTCGATGCACGAGAAGACCGCGGTGCCGGCCCTCATCGAGGAGCTGTACACGTTCCTTCGCCAGGCCGACGCGCGCGAGCTCGATCTGCTCTTCACCCAGCTCGACCGGGCGCGCGCGGCCGGAGACGAGACGGGTGCCGAGTTCGTCCAGTCGCAGATCGACGCCTACGAGACCCACGTGGTGCCGATCATCGCCGACATCGACGCCGGCTTCGGCAACCCGGAGGCCACGTACCTCCTCGCCAAGAAGATGATCGAGGCGGGCGCGTGCGCCATCCAGATCGAGAACCAGGTCTCGGACGAGAAGCAGTGCGGTCACCAGGACGGCAAGGTCACGGTTCCGCACGAGGACTTCATCGCGAAGCTCAACGCCGTCCGCTACGCGTTCCTCGAGCTCGGCATCGACAACGGCGTCATCGTCGCCCGCACCGACTCCCTGGGCGCCGGCCTCACGCAGAAGCTCGCGGTCACACACGAGCCCGGGGACCTCGGCGACCGGTACAACTCGTTCCTGGACGTCGAGGAGATCCAGCCCGGCGACCTCGGCAACGGCGACGTGGTCATCAAGCGCGACGGCACGCTGCTCCGGCCCAAGCGCCTCGCGAGCAACCTGTACCGGTTCCGCCCAGGAACCGGCGAGGCGCGCGTCGTGCTCGACTGCATCACGTCGCTGCACAACGGCGCCGATCTGCTGTGGATCGAGACCGAGAAGCCGCACGTGGAGCAGATCGCCGGCATGGTCGACGCCATCCGCGCGGAGATCCCGAACGCGAAGCTCGTCTACAACAACAGCCCCTCGTTCAACTGGACGCTCAACTTCCGCCAGCAGGCGTACGACCAGCTCGTCGAGCAGGGTGCGGACGTCTCCGCCTACGACCGCGGCGACCTGATGAGCGTCGAATACGACGACACCGACCTGGGGCGTCTCGCCGACGAGAAGATCCGCACCTTCCAGCGCGACGGCTCCGCCCGGGCGGGGATCTTCCACCACCTCATCACGCTCCCGACCTACCACACGGCAGCCCTGTCGACCGACGACCTCGCGAAGGGCTACTTCGGAGACGAGGGCATGCTCGCCTACGTGAGGGGGGTGCAGCGTCGCGAGATCCGCGAGGGCATCGCAACGGTCAAGCACCAGAACATGGCCGGCAGCGACATCGGCGACAACCACAAGGAGTACTTCGCCGGGGATGCTGCGCTCAAGGCCGGCGGTCAGCACAACACGATGAACCAGTTCGGCTGACCCTTCGGGGCGGATGCTGCCACAAGCAGCGCGACCACACGGCCACTGTGTACAGCGGAGCACACTCCG
>DATMTQ010000209.1:0-9236 GCA_035564095.1 Microbacterium sp.
ATTGCCCCGTCCATGCAGCTCCCGCATTGCGGTTCGGATCCGTACAGAGAGGTTCAGCACTCGCCACCGAAGAGATACAGACCATGGCCGTGGCAAGAGTCACGGCCGCTACTGGTGTCAGCCACCGCACGTCGGGGCTCCGGCTCGCGTTGAGAGATCTGAGATCTTCAAACCGGTCGGGCTCCCCGCATCGCGGTGAACCGTAACGTTGATCGCTTGGAAAGCCGGACGTGTAGAGGCCACTTGTGAAACACCTTCTGCATCGACCACATTCACGCTGCGAACGTCGAGACACACGGCGATGGTGACATCTCCCCATCTCGGATCGTCTGAATCCTTTTCAAGCGGCTGTGCCTGCGTTACGTGCGAGTCGCCGCTGACCTTCCAACCTTTGGCTGACATCGCCCTGAACTGCGCTTTGTCTCCTTCGAGCGCACTGCCGAGGAGCCAGGCGAAGACCGGCTTGAAGCTGGTCTGATGCTCAAGCTGTACTTCGTTTAACGCGTCGACATACCCGCGGTAGGTCGCCTCGGCCGCCTTGTATGCGGCATCCGCACTCGCGAACGGCGGGGTCGGCGTCGGGCTCGGCTTCGGCGCCGCGCCGGAGCATCCCACCAGCCCGACCGTCGCCACGACCGCGAGCACTCCAGCAGCAACGCGCGACTTCATCCCGCCACCGTAGCCAAATCCGCTGAACCGGCCGGAAAGTTATCCACAGGTGCACGCCGATCAGCAAGACCGAGGAATCAAGACGGCTGCCATGCCATCTGCGTTTCGACTCGGGCGCGCTTCGCGCGGCCTCGCTCAACGACCGGGAGGTCTCGGGCGGGCTTCGCGCGGCCTCGCTCAACGACCGGGGGGATGCCGCCGAATCCGGCACCTTGCTGAATCCCGAACGCGATGCCGCAACCTGCCCGCGCGACCCCCGTCCCGCACCCGCAATGCCGGGGGCGCAGCGGGGCTGGCAGACTTGACCCATGGCACTGCCCTTCGAAAGCGCCTACCGGCACGGATTCGCGCGCGTCGCCGCGTGCACGATCCCGGTCGCGGTCGCCGACCCGGCCGCGAACGCGCGATCCGTACTGGAGGCCGCCGCGGAGTGCGATGCGGATGCCACGGCCGTCGCGGTCTTCCCCGAGCTGTGCCTGAGCGGCTACGCGATCGACGACCTCGTGCTGCAGGACGTCGTGCTGGACGCCGTCGTCACCGCGATCGAGCGGATCGCCGCCGCATCCGCCGACCTCCTGCCGGTGCTCGTCGTCGGTGCGCCGCTGCGCCACGGCAGCCGCCTCTACAACTGCGCGGTGGTGATCCACCGCGGCGCGGTGCTCGGCGTCGTCCCCAAGTCCGCCCTCCCCACCTACCGCGAGTTCTACGAGCGCCGCTGGTACGCGCCCGGCGACGACCGGCGCGGCGACACCGTCGCCATCGGCGCGCAGGAGGTCCCGTTCGGCGTGGACCTGCTGTTCGCCGCGCGCGACGTCCCGGGATTCGTGCTCGCCGCCGAGATCTGCGAGGACATGTGGGTGCCCGTACCGCCGTCGTCGCGCGCAGCGCTGGCCGGGGCGACCGTGATCGCGAACCTCAGCGGCAGCCCCATCACGATCGCCCGGGCCGACGATCGCGCCCTGCTGTGCCGGGCGCAGTCTCTGCGCAGCCAGTGCGCGTACCTGTACGCGGCAGCCGGCGGCGGCGAGTCCACGAACGACGTGTCGTGGGACGGTCAGACGATGATCCACGAGCTCGGCAGGCTGCTGGCCGAGACCGAGCGCTTCCCCACCGGCCCGCGCCGCGCGGTCGCCGACGTCGACCTCGACCGCATCCGGCAGGAGCGCCTGCGCCAGGGCACCTTCGACGACAACCGCCGCACGCAGGCCGACCGGGCCGAAGACCCGTTCCGCACGGTGGACTTCACCCTCGATCCGCCGAAGACCGACCTCGGCCTGCGCCGCACGCTGGACCGCTACCCGTTCGTGCCCGACGATCCCTCGCGGCTCGCCCAGGACTGCTACGAGGCCTTCAACATCCAGGTGTCCGCGCTCGTGCAGCGGATGCGGGCCATCGGCGGTCCGAAGGCCGTGATCGGCGTCTCCGGCGGCCTCGACTCCACCCACGCGCTGCTGGTCGTCGCCCGCGCCATGGACCGCATGGGACGGCCGCGCAGCGACATCCTCGCCTACACCCTGCCGGGCTACGCCACGAGCGACCACACCAAGTCGAACGCCGTGCGACTCGCCGTGGCGATCGGCGCCTCGATCGAGACGATCCCGATCGAGCCGGTCACGAAGGCCCTGCTGGAGGGCATCCGGCATCCGTTCGCGGCGGGCGAGCCGGTGCACGACGTGACGTTCGAGAACGTGCAGGCCGGCGCCCGCACCGATCTGCTGTTCCGGCTCGCGAACCAGCACGGCGGCATCGTGATCGGCACGTCCGACATGTCGGAGCTCGCCCTCGGCTGGGCGACGTACGGCGTGGGCGACCACATGAGCCACTACGGCGTGAACGTCGGGGTGCCGAAGACGCTCATGCAGCACCTCATCCGTTGGGTGATCTCGGCCGGCGAAGTGGATGCCGCCACCGCCGATGTGCTGCAGTCGGTGCTCGACACCGAGATCAGCCCCGAGCTCGTGCCGCCCGGCGCGGACGGCAAGGTGCAGTCCACCCAGGATCTGATCGGGCCGTACGCCCTGCACGATTTCGCCCTGTTCCACGTGCTCCGCTACGGGATGCGGCCGTCGAAGATCGCATTCCTCGCCCAGCACGCATGGACGGATCCGAATGCCGGCGCCTGGCCCCCCGGTTTCCCCGAAGACGAACGGTTCGCCTTCGACCTGCCCGAGATCGTGCACTGGCTGCGCGTGTTCCTGCGGCGCTACTTCGGCTTCGCGCAGTTCAAGCGCACCGCCATCCCGAACGGTCCCAAGGTGCTGGCGGCGGGCTCGCTGTCGCCGCGCGGCGACTGGCGCGCCCCGGCGGACGGCAACGCCTGCGCGTGGCTGAACGAGCTGGATGCCGCTCTTCCGACGATCCGAGGCGCATGACCCGCACCGCGACTGTGATCGGCAGCGGGCCGAACGGACTCGCCGCCGCGGTGAGCCTCGCCCGCGCGGGCTACGCGGTGCGCGTCATCGAGGCGGCGAGCGCGCCGGGCGGAGGCGTGCGCACCGCCGCGCTGACCCTCTCCGGCTACCGCCACGACGTCTGCTCCGCCGTGCATCCGGCGGCGCTCAGCTCCCCGTTCTTCCGCGCGTTCGGGCTCGACCGCATCGACTGGATCACCCCGGACATCTCGTTCGCGCAACCGCTCGACGACGGACGGGCGGCGATCGCCTGGCGCGACCTCGAACGCACGGCCGATGGGCTCGGTGAGGACGCCGACCGGTGGCGCGCCGTCGTGCGGCCGCTGAACCGCGCGCTGGCGAGCGTGGCCGACTTCACCGGCAACCAGCTGATCCGGATGCCGCGAGACCCGATCACCGCTCTCCGGTTCGGGATGCGGGCCGTCGCGCTCGGCACGCGGCTCGGGTACCGCACGTTCCGCACCACGGAGGCGAACGCGCTGTACGCGGGCGTCGTCGCGCACTCGAACACCGCCCAGCCGACCGTCGCGGCCGCGTCATCCGCCCTGTTCCTGCTCGCCCATGCCCACTCGACCGGCTGGGCGTATCCGCGGGGCGGGGCCGGCGCGATCGGGCAGGCGCTCATCGCCGACCTCGTCGCGCACGGCGGCACGATCGAGGCCGGGCGGCGCATCACGGATCTGTCGGCACTGGACTGGGGCGATCCGGACGCCGGCGACCTGCTGCTGCTGGACACATCCCCCCGCCTCGCCCTCACGCTGCCGGCGGTGCCGGGGGTCTGGGCCGATGCGGTGCGCGGCTATCGGTACGGCCCCGCCGCCGCGAAGGTGGACTTCGCCCTGGACGGGCCGATCCCGTGGACGAATCCCGATGTCGCCGCCGCCCCCACCGTGCACCTGGGCGGCACACGAGCCGAGGTCGAGGCGAGCGAGAACGCGGTCGCCCGCGGCACCGTCAGCGAGCATCCGTACGTGCTGGCGGTACAGCCGTCCGTCGCGGACCCCACGCGCGCCCCCGACGGACACGCGGTGCTGTGGGCGTACATCCACGTGCCGGCGGGGACGATGCTCGACCCGACCGAGCTGGTCACCCGGCAGGTGGAGCGTTTCGCCCCCGGGTTCCGCGATCGCATCCTCGCCTCGCACGCGGTTTCGGCCCAGCAGCAGGCGCACGAGAATCCGTCCGCGATCGGTGGGGACATCCTCGGCGGCGCCTTCACGTTCGCCCAGGCGTTCCGGCGCCCGGTGGTGTCCCGGACGCCGTGGCGCACCCCGATGAAGGGCGTGTACCTCGCATCCGCAGCGACCCCGCCGGGGCCCGGCGTGCACGGCATGCCCGGCTGGCTGGCGGCACGGCAGGCGCTGCGGGATGCGGGCGAGCCCGCCCGGCTCGGAGACCTGTTCGGGTGACGCCGTGGAGGGGTTCGCCGCCGTCGACTTCTGGTTCGCCCGCGAGGTGCTCCAGCGGGGCATCGGCGCGCTGTTCGCGGTCGCCTTCGTCTCGTCTCTGAACCAGTTCCCCGCCCTGCTCGGCGAGCACGGCCTGATGCCGGCACCGCAGCTGCTCGCGTGGGCGCGATCGAGCCGGCACCGAGCGAAGCTGCTGCGCCCGACGCTGTTCCGCTCCGTGCGGTACACCGATGCGCGGCTGCGCGCCCTGTGCATCGCCGGGATCGTCGTCTCCGCGCTGCTCGTCGCCGGAATCCCCCAGCTCGGCCCGCCCTGGGTGCCCATGCTGTGCTTCCTCGCCCTCTGGCTCGGGTACATGTCGATCGTCTCGATCGGTCAGACGTTCTACGGGTTCGGGTGGGAGATGCTGCTGCTCGAGGCCGGATTCCTCGCGGCCTTCCTCGGGTCGCGGGACCAGCCGCCGACGACGGTCGTCATCGTGCTGTTCTGGTGGCTGGTGTTCCGGCTGGAGTTCGGCGCCGGGATGATCAAGATCCGCGGCGGCCGCGAATGGCGAAACCTCACCGCGCTGATGTTCCACCACGAGACCCAGCCGATGCCGGGGCCGTTCAGCCGGCAGGCGCATCTGCTGCCGGCGTGGTTCCACCGCGGCGAGGTGCTCGGCAACCATTTCGCGCAGCTGGTCGTGCCGTGGTTCCTGTTCGCCCCGATCGTGGGGCTGTGGGTGCCGGGCGCTGTTCCCGCGATCATCGGCACGGTGGCGGCGGCGGTGGTGATCGCGACCCAGCTGTGGCTCGTGCTCACCGGCAACTTCGCGTGGCTGAACTGGGCGACCGTCGTGCTCGCGTTCTCCGCCGTCTCGGTGCCGCCGGCATCCGGCTCGGCCCTCCCGCTGCCGTGGACGGTGGTGACCTGCGCCGTCGGAGCCCTCTACCTTTCGCTCAGCTGGTGGCCGGCGCGCAACCTCGCGGCGCGGCGCCAGCTGATGAACGCGAGCTTCAACCGCTGGCAGCTCGCCAACGCGTACGGCGCGTTCGGCACCGTCACGAAGGTGCGCATCGAATACGTGATCGAGGGCACGCTCGACGCGGATCCGGATGCCGCCGCCTGGCGGGAGTACGCGTTCAAGGGCAAGCCGGGCGACGTGCACCGCATGCCGCGGCAGTTCGCGCCGTACCACCTGCGGCTGGACTGGCTGATGTGGTTCCTGCCGCTCGGGCGGTCGCTCGAGGACTGGTTCGCCGCCCTGCTGGTGCGACTGCTCGAAGCGGATGCCGCGACCCTCCGGCTGCTCGCCGCCGATCCCTTCGAGGGCGCGGCCCCGCGATGGGTGCGGGTCGTCTCGTACCGCTATGAGTTCGCCGGCCGGGCGGATCATCGCGAGACCGGCGCGCACTGGACCCGCGATCAGCGCCGCGTGCTGGTGCGACCGGTGTCGCTGTCGTCCCTCCAGGGCCCCACGACCCGCTGAGCACCGCCGGAGCGGTGGCATCCGTTCTCGCGAAGTTCCGCATCTGGGATGCGAATGGCGGTTTCCTTGAGTCGCCGCGGGTGCCGCTCCTAGCCTGGCCAGCGGACCGGTGCTCCCCCACGCCGGCACGGAACGGTCGGGCCCACGGGTGCCGGACCGCAGGCAAGGAGGCCGCATGCAGCCGACAGCTCCGTCGACGCTGACGAAGAACCACAAGCTGTTCGAGATCGAGCAGGAGACCGTCGGACAGATCCCGGAGGATCAGCGGCACGGCACGAGCGGAAGCCTCGTCTCGATCTGGGCGGGCATGAACATGACCCCGCTCACCGTCGTCACCGGCGCCACCGCGACCACGGCGCTGGGCCTGCCGCTCGGCTGGGCGATCGCGGCGATCCTCCTCGGCCACATCCTCGGCGGAATCGGCATGGCCTTGCACGCCGCTCAGGGACCTCGCCTGGGCGTGCCGCAGATGCTGCAGGCGCGCGGCCAGTTCGGCTCGTACGGCTCGGTCATCATCGTGCTCGTCGCGGCCATCATGTTCATCGGCTATTTCGCCTCGAACCTCGTCGTGGCCGCGCAGTCGATCAGCGCGGTCTTCCCGAAGTTCGATCAGAACACGGCGATCGTGGTGGGCATCGTCGTGAGCTTCGCGATCGCGTTCTTCGGCTATCAGATGGTGCGGGTCACGACCGCGATCGGCGCGTACGTCGTCGGCGCGCTCGTGGTGCTCTCGTTCATCGCGATCGGTGTCTCCGGCGGGTTCGCGAAGGTGCTCGGCCACGGTCACTTCACCCTGGTCGGGTTCAGCGCGATGGTCGCGATCGGCGTCGTGTGGCAGCTCACCTACGCCCCGTACGTCTCGGACTACTCGCGGTACATGCCGAAGGACAGCGGCACCCGCGGCGCCTTCTGGGGCACGTACGTCGGCTGCGTCGCGAGCAGCATCGTGCTGATGATCCTCGGCGCGATCGTCGGCATCGCCGCCGCCGACGCGAACACGATGGGCGGCCTCGACTCCCTCGTCGGCCCGATCCTGGGCTTCCTGGTGCTCCTCGGATTCGCCCTCGTCGCCTGGACGGGCAACGCGGTGAACGTCTACTGCAGCACCCTGTGCGCCATCACTCTCGTCGAGACCTTCGTGCGCGATTGGCGTCCGAAGTTCAAGGCGCGCCTGTGGGCGACGATCGTGCTGCACGTCGTCGGCGGCCTCATCGCGGCGCTCATGCTCGCGAACTTCGCGAACGCGTTCACCGACTTCCTCAGCATCCTGCTGTACGTCCTGATCCCGTGGTCGGCCGTGAACCTGGTCGACTACTACGTCATCCGCGACGGCGACTACGCGGTGTCGGAGTTCTACCGCAAGGACGGCGGACGCTACGGCCGGTGGAACATCGCCGCCAACATCGTGTTCGCGGTGGGCATCGTCGCGCAGTTGCCGTTCCTGGTGACGAGTTTCTACACCGGCCCGATCGCGCAGGCGCTCGGCGGGGTCGACGTCGCGTGGCTCGTCGGCTTCGTGGTGTCCGGCGTCGCCTACCTGCTGTTCGCCCGCTTCGCTCCGCGCCTGGCACGTCTGGACCGCGACGAGCTCGCACGCGCCCCGCTCGAGGAGGTGGCGCCATGATGACGGCCGACACCGTCTTCGAGAACGGCGTCGTCCGCACCATGACGCGCGTAGGCACGACGGATGCCATCGCGGTGCGCGACGGTCGCATCGTGGCCGTCGGCTCCGACGACGTCGCCGCCCACCGCGGACGGCGCACCCGGTCGGTCGATCTCGCCGGGCGGGTGCTGCTGCCGGGATTCCAGGACGCCCACATCCACCCGACCGGCGGCGGCCTCGGCCGCATGCGGTGCGACCTCAACGAGGTGCACGGGCTCGAGGCGTACCGCCGCACGATCGCGGAGTACTGCCGCACGCACCCGGACGCCGAGTGGATCCGCGGCGCCGGCTGGTACGGCGACGTGTTCCCCGGAGGGTTCCCGGACGCGGCATTCCTCGACGCGATCGAGGAGCAGCGGCCCGTCGTGCTCGACAGCCACGACGGACACGGGTCGTGCGTCAACTCGGAGGCGCTCCGCCGCGCCGGGATCACGCGCGACACGCCGGATCCGGCCGGCGGGCGCATCCACCGGGCCGCCGACGGCGAGCCGACCGGGATGCTGATGGAAAGCGCCGCCGACCTCGTCACCGGCCTGCTGCCCGAGATCACGCAGGACGACATCGACGCGGCGCTGCTCGCCGCACAGGACTACCTGCACTCCCTCGGCATCACGGCCTGGCAGGATGCCGCCGTCGGCGACGCGATCGGCATCCCCGACGCGTTCGACGCCTACCGGCGCCTGGACGAATCGGGGTGCCTGACCGCGAAGGTGACCGGGGCCCTGTGGTGGGACCGGGACGCCGACCCCGACGACCAGGTGCGTTTCTTCGAAGAGCGCCGGCTCGCGGCGTCGATGGGGCGGCGCTTCCAGGCGACCGCCGTGAAGATCATGCAGGACGGGGTGTGCGAGAACCACACCGGTTCGATGCTGTCCCCCTACCGCGGGCGCGGCGACGACCGGGGCATGTCCTTCATCGAGCCCGACGTGCTGGCCGACATCGCACGCAGGCTGACGGCGAAGCGGTTCGACCTGCACGTCCACGCCGTCGGCGACCGCGCGGTGCGCGAGGCGCTGGATGCGATCGCGACGGATGCCGGCGGGTGGGACAGCCGGCACCAGGTCACCCACATCGATGTCATCGACCGGAACGACGTCGCCCGCCTCGGGCGCCTCGGCGTCATCGCGAATCTGCAGCCGCTGTGGGCGCGCAAGGATTCCGTCCTCGTCGAGACGAAGCTGCCGTATCTCACCGACGACCAGCAGGAGCGGCATTTCGCGTTCCGCGCGCTGCGGGACGCCGGCGCGCCGATCGCGCTGTCGAGCGACTGGCCGGTCTCGAGCCCGGCCCCCCTGTGGGGCATCCACGTCGCCGTGAACCGCACGGCGCCGGCATCCGACCCGCACGCGCAGGATGCCACGGCACAGTCCGATCCGCTGCTGCCGGAGCAGTCCCTGACCGTCGACGACGCGGTGCGCGGCTACACGACGGGTGCAGCGCGGGCGAACCGGCTGGATCACACCGGCACGCTCGCCGTCGGGCAGGCCGCCGATCTCGTGGTGCTCGACGCCGACCCGTACACGGTCGCTCCGCGTGACCTCGGGTCGATCTCCGCGGTGCTGACCGTGGCGGACGGCGCCGTCGTCTACGAACGTTGACCGGGATCGGGGCTA
>DATMTQ010000210.1:0-2721 GCA_035564095.1 Microbacterium sp.
GCCAGGTCGCCGGTGTGCAGCGCCGTCATGATCGCGGCGTTCGCGGCCGCGGTGACGGTGCCCGAGGCGACGCCCAGCCGCATGCCCACCGCGGGCTTGCGCTCGAGCGTGCGGATCGCGCCGCTCGCCACGTCGATGTCGGGTCCGTGCGGCGTGCCCACCACGTCGGAGGGGGCGTCCAGGCTCGACAGCCAGCGTCCGATCGTGGGAGAGACGGCGGCGATCGTGATCAGCAGCACGAGCAGCAGCGCCGACACCGCGCTGTCCAGGAACACCGGGATCAGCCGCGACCCCGGCGGCGGCACGTCGAGGACGACGATGCACAGGCCGAACGAGAAGCCGGAGACGAGGGCGTACCCGAGGGTCTTGCCCCGGATGCCGCGGGCGCCGGTGCCGGTCTGCGTCCCCGCCAGTACCGACCCGACGACCGCAATCGCGATCGCGACCCATGCCAGCGCGCTCAGCCGGGCGCCGAACACCACCGACCACAGCACCGGCACGGCGGAGTTCAGCAGCGCGATGAGGGGCGCGATGATCGAGATCGGGCCGACGGCGAGCGCCGCGTAGAAGGTGAGGAAGCCTGCTGCCGCGAACACGCCGGCGAGCGAGCCGCTGAGCAGCGTCGGGAGGGACCACTGCCCACCGGTGACCGGCAGCACGAACCCGAGGAGCACCGCGGCGACCACCGACGTGGTGAGCGTGGTGGGGAAGACCCGCCAGCGCCGGGCGGAGAGGCCCCCGAGGAAGTCGCCGATCCCGTAGGTGATCGCGGCCGTGAGGGCGAGCAGGACCGACACGGGTCTCAGGGCAGCAGGGTGACTTTGCCGTCGACCCCGGCGTGCACGATGCGGTGCGCCTCCGCGGCCTCCGCGAGCGGGAACGACGGGCCGAGCTCGACCGAGAAGGCGCCGGCGGCCATCAGCGCGAGCGTCACCGGCATGGCCTCCACGCGCCAGGCCTCCTGCTGCGCGGTGAGCGGATGCGGCGCCCCGCCCGAGTACGCCTGGATGCCGAGGGCGGCGGCATCCGCCCCGCGCACCAGCGTCGCGATGCGGTCGGTGTCGGCGAGCAGCGCGAGCGAGGCCTCGAGCGCCTCGTCGGTGCCGGCGGCGTCGATGATGACCGTCACGCCTGCCGGGTCGGCATCCTTCACGCGGTCGACGAGTCCGTCGCCGTAGACGAGCGGCGTCGCACCCAGCTCGCGCACCCGGTCGAAGCGGCGCGGCGAGGCCGTGGCCAGCACCGTCGCGCCCCACAGGGTGGCGAACTGGATGGCCGCCTGCCCGACCGCGCCGGACCCGCCGTGGATGAGCAGGGTGTCGGCCGAGGTGACGTCCAGCGACCGCAGCGCCTGGTAGGCCGTGCCGGCCGGGATGCCGATGGCGGCTCCCTGCGCGGCGGTCACCTGCGGGGGCCGGGGGAGCACGTGCGCCGCGGAGACGACGACGTCGGTCGCGTACAGGCCGACCGCGCCGAACAGCACGACCTCGTCGCCCACCGCGAAGCCCTCGACGTCGTCGCCGACGGCAGTGACGTGCCCGGCGCCATCGGACCCGGGCCGTCGCGGCGTCGTGATGGCACCGGTCTTGCGCAGGCCGCTGCGCTGCTTCCAGTCGACCGGGTTCACGCCGGCCGCCTCGATGCGCACGGCGAGCTGCCCCGGTCCGGGCGCGGGGACCGCCACGTCGGCGAGGGTGAGCACCTCGGGACCGCCGAACTCGGTGTACTGGATCACGCGTGCCATCGCCTGCGCCCTTCGATCTGGTTTCTGTACCGGCTGGACTGCTGGACAGTCTATTCCCGCAGCGCCTTCTGGATGCGCTGGAGCGACACCGGCTCGGCGGTGCCGAGCGTCTGCGCGAACAGGCTCACCCGGTATTCCTCCAGCAGCCAGCGCACGTGCAGGAGAGACGCCGCGGCGTCCGGCGCCGGCGGGATGGTCCCTCCAGCCTCGGCGTACAGCAGCGTGGCGCGCTCGAACTCCGTCTGCCGCTGCCGGTCGCGGCCGGGGGAATCCGCCAGGGCGCCGACGCGCAGCAGGGCGCCCCGCAGATACCGCGGCAGGTGCTGCAGCCGGGCGATCCCGGTGGCGGACACGAATCCGGGATGCACGAGCCCGGCCAGTTGCGCCTTGACATCGCCCAGGGCGGCGAGCAGGGTGAGGGCGTTCTGTCCCTTCACGGCGCGCTCGACGTCGCGGTGCAGGGTGAGGATGCGGGCGCACAGCGACACCGCCTGGAAGAGCTCGTCGACCACCCGCGCGCCGAACGCGTCGCGGGCGCGCGCGAAGTCCGCCGCGGTGCGGATCGGGCCGGTGGGGACGGTCTGGTCGATGATGCGGTCGGCGACGGCGGTGCGGGCGTCCTCCACGAGAGCGCGGGCCGACGGGTACGGGGATGCTGCGAGGGCGAGCTTCTCCGGCGCGGTGAGATGGTCGAGCACGTACGACGCCGGCGACGGGCTCGACAGCAGGATCAGCCGCCGCACGCCGGCGCGCGTGCGTGCGGCCGCGGTCTCCGGGCTCGCCTCGATGCGGACGCTCACGCTGTCGCCGTCGTCGACGAGTGCGGGGTAGCCGCGCACCACGCCGCCCGCGACCCGGGTGTCGACGACGTCGGGCAGCGCGTCGAGGTCCCACGTGGTGAGCCCGGAGCGTTCGGTCGGCGGGGAGAGGCGTTTCGTCTCGCTTCGCTCGCTCAACGACCGGGGAGAAGGCCCGCC
>DATMTQ010000211.1:0-10763 GCA_035564095.1 Microbacterium sp.
GAGCGAACGGCGCAGGGCGAGCACCGCCTTCTCCTGCTCGGTCGGGCCGAACGACACGCCGCTCTGCACGGCCACCCGGGCTTGCTCCGCCGAGGTGACCAGCGCCGCGAACTCCGCCGGTGTCAATGAGAAGTCCGCATCCACGCCGCCGCTCGCCCGGTCGAGGGTCAGGTGCTTCTCGATCGCGACGGCGCCGAGGGCGGCGGCCGCGACGGCGACCCCGATGCCGAGGGTGTGGTCGGAGAGCCCCACGGGGACGTCGAAAGCTTCGCGGAGCACCTGGATGTTGCCCAGCCGCGCCTCTTCGGGGAGCGCAGGATAAGCGGCCGTGCAGGCGAGCAGCACCAGCCGGCTGCATCCGGCATACCGCATCGCCGTCACGGCGGCGTCGATCTCGGAGAGAGTCGCCATACCCGTCGACACGATCACCGGTTTGCCGGTGCGGGCCACCTCGCGAAGCAGCGGGATGTCGACGATCTCCGCCGACGCTGTCTTGTAGAGCTCGACGCCGAGGTTCTCGAGGAACTCGACCGACGTGGGATCGAACGGCGTCGAGAACGGGATGAGTCCGTGGCTGCGGGCACGGTCGAAGATCGCCTCGTGCCACTCCCACGGAGTGTGCGCCTCCTGGTAGAGGGAGTAGAGGTTGCGCCCGCCCCACAGGTCGTGGTCGCCCTTCACGTGGAACGGCGGCTCGTCGCTGTCGATCGTGAGGGTGTCGGCCGTGTAGGTCTGGATCTTCAGCGCATCGGCACCGGTGGTTGCCACGGCGTCGACGATCTCGAGCGCTCTATCGAGGCTCCCATTGTGGTTGCCCGACATCTCGGCGATGGCGAAGACGGGCTTCCCGCGGCCGATCTCGGAGGACGACAGGGAGATGATCTGGTCCGCACTCACCCCGCCACTCTACCGACGGCCGCAGACCCGGCTTGCGGCATCGCGGCTGTGCCCGGCGTAGTAGGGTGGACGCATGTTCATCGTCTGCCTCGTGCTGTTCGTGGCCGGTATCCTCTGCTTCGGTCTGGCCTTCGCAGTGCCGGGCCTGCAGGCGCTGATCTTCGTTCTCGGACTGCTGCTCATCTCGTTGGCAATGGGCATCCCGATCCACTCCACGCGTCGCAACAGCGCCTCGCGCTGACGCACAGACTTCACGAACGCCGCATCCGATCGGATGCGGCGTTCGTCACGTCCGAGCCGGGTGCTGTCACCCACCCGCACCGCTGCGGAACGTGCCGCCCGTCCCGGTGCGGAACCCCCCGCCACCGCCGAGACCGCGTCCGCCGAGCCCCGTGGTGTTCGACGGCAGCGCGGCGCCGGCATCCGCCAGCACCACCTGCTGACCCGCCTTCAGTCCGCTCGTGACCTGCACCCAGCCGCCGCCGACGGCGCCGAGCTGCACCGCGGTGCGGGTCGCGTTCGAGCCGGAGAGCACCGTCACCACCCCGGTGCGGCCGTCACGGCCGGACAGCGCGGAGGCCGGCACGCGCACGGCGTTGGTCGCCGTTGCGGTGACGATCGACACGGTCGCTGCCGACCCGGATGCCAGCGCGGTCGGCGGATCGGCCACCGTCACCGTCGCCGGGAATGCGGTCGACGACGCCGAAGACGACGGCAGCAGCTGCACCGACTGCACCGATCCGGCGACGCTCGACGCGCCTCCGGCCGGCGTCACCCGCGCCGCGAGGCCGGCGTGCATGAGACTCATGTCGGCGAGGGGGATGTCCACGGTCACGACCGCGGCGCCCGCGCCGATGACTGTGATGCCCTGGCTCGTGGCGGCGTCCGTACCGGTGACGAATCCGACGAATGCCACCGTGCCGCTGATCGGCGCGGTGAGCGTGGCATCCTGCACGTCAGCCTTCGCCTGCACGACCGAGGCCTCGTCCTGCGCGATCGCCGCCTGATCGCTCGCGACCCGGGCGGCCTGGCTGGTGGCGCCGGAGGCCGATCCGCCGGTGCCCGATCCGCTCGAGCGGGCGGTACCGCTCGCGCTCGAGGTCGAGGAGCCGCGCGAGGCGCTCGCGGACAGTGCGCGTGCGAGGGCGGACACCTGCTGCTCGGTGGTCTGCAGCGAGCCCGCGATGGAGGCCAGCGCCTGCTCGCAGGCGGCGACCTGCGCGGGCGTCGCGGTGCTCGCGCCGCTGCCCGTGCCGGTACTCGACGACGTCGACGGCGTGGGGGTCGGTGTGGACGTGGGCGAAGCGGTCGGGCTCGGCGTGGGTGCCGGGATCGCGCCCGTGCCGGTCGGCCCGGCCCCGCTCCTCGTACCGGTGCCGCCGGTCTTCGGTACGGCGCCCGTGACCGGCGCGCACAGGGTGTTCGCCTGGGCGAGCTCGCTGCGGATCTGCCCGAGCGCCCGGTCAGCGCGGGCGAGCTGCGCCTGCAACGCCGTCGTGCCCGCGCCGGCGGTGCGACCTGTCGATCCGCCGGTTGCGGCGGTCACCGCAGTGCCGGTGGCGCTGCCCGCCGTGGTGCTCGTCGTGCTGCTGCCGGTCTGATCGGCGGCGAGGGATGCCTCGTCCCGGGCGAGGGTCGCCTGGGCGGCGAGCAGGTTCGCCTTCAATGCGGTCGGGTCGAGGGTCGCGAGCTTCTGACCGGCCCGCACCGTGTCTCCGACCCCGACGGACACGGATGCCACGGTCCCGGATACCGGGAACGAGGCGGTCTTCTGGTTCGCCCGCGAGACCGTGCCGGTGAGTTCGAGAGTCTGCGTGACCGGTCCGGTGCCGACGGTCGCCGTGCGGTAGTCGGGTGCGTTCGCCGAAGCGGATGCCGCCGAGGCGATGCCGATGCCGCCGGCGACGGCGACCACCACGGCGACGCCGCCCGCGGTCCACCACACGGCTCGGCGGCGTCGGCGGGGCGCCGTTGTGCGCACCGGCGGCGCGGGAGGGATGAGCAGCCGCTCGACGGTCGCGGGTTCCTGCTCGGACATGCGCCTCACGCCCCCGTGCCGGTGGAGCCGGCGCTCGAGCCGGAGCCGTTGCCGCCCCCGTATCCGGGTCCGCGGCCCGACCCGCCGCGCCCGGTGAACACGTTCTGGCAGGAGCCGTCGACGGGCTGCGAGATCGACATCGACGTCGCGGTCAGCGCCCCCGTGTCATCGGACTTGCCCTGCGCGACGACGCAGACGCCCACCTTCACCGCCGCCGACGTGGACGCGGCCCGTTTCGTGAACGTCGTGCTCGACGTGTAGGTGACGCGGGTCGAACGCGCGGTCGACGAGCTCGCGATGGTGCTCGTCACGGTGAACTCGCCGGTGCCGAGCGACACCACCTTGCCGACCGCTCCGAACCCGCCGAACCGGCCCTGCGCACCCGGGGTCGCCCCGGTGCCGGGCGTGTATCCGTTGCCGGCACCCGCCTGGCTCCCGCCCGGGCGCACGCCGCCCCGGCCGAGCGTGCACGCGCCGTTCGCGGTCGGCGCGGTGATCTCGACGGTGGCAGCGGCGACGGTCGTCGAGCCTGTGGCATCCTGACCCGACGCGGGCCGGGCGACCACGCAGTCGCCGACCTTCAGCACGGATGCCGCCACTTTCTGCTGCACGGTGAACGTCGTCGCCGACGTCCAGGTGACGGCGGTCTGGGACGAGGCGCCCTGCACCTGTGCGGTCGATCCGCTGACGGCGGCCACCAGGCCCGAGGCGCCCGGGAACGCGCCGCCGGGCACCCCGCCGAACCGGCTGTTCGGGTTGCCCGACGACGAGGCCACCGGTGCCGGGGTGTCTCCGTTCGCGGCGCTGCAGCCGGCGAGGCCGAGCACGGCCACGACCGCGAGGGCGGCCGTCGCGATGATCCGTGAGCGCTTCATGTCATTCCGTCCTCAGAGCGTCGATGGGGGCCAGGCGCGCGGCGCGGTTGGCGGGGTACACGCCCGCGATCATGCCGATCGCGAGCGAGACGAGCAGGGCGCCGATCGTCGCCGGCAGGGAGATCAGCAGCGGGAATCCGAGCACGCCCGGCAGCAGGAGGGCGCCGAGCCCGCCGAGAGCGATGCCGAGCACCCCGCCGATGAGGCCCAGGATGCTCGCCTCGACGAGGAACTGCCGGAGGATCACGCCCGGGGTCGCACCGAGCGCCTTGCGCAGGCCGATCTCGCGGATCCGCTCGGTCACCGACACCAGCATGATGTTCATCACCCCGATGCCGCCCACCAGAAGCGAGATCGCCGCGATGCCGGCGAGCAGCACGGTGAGGATCTGGGTGGTGGTCGTCGCGGTCTGCACGAGCGATGCCTGGCTCGAGACGGTGAAGTCCGCGGTGGCGGCCGTGACGTCGTGCTGGGTGAGCAGGGCGTTCTGCGCCTCCTGGTACGCGGCCGACAGGTCGGCGGCGCTGCGCGCCTCGAGGTAGATGGTCGAGATCGACGCGGCCGATCCGGATGCCGCGGCCCACGTCGTCGCGGGCACGACGATCTGGTCGTCCTGGTCGCCGCCGATGGTCGAGCCGGCCGTGTTCAGCTCGCCGATGACCGTGAACGCCTCGCCGCCGACCGTCACCTGCTGGCCGACCGGGTCGCGCGCGCCGAACAGCTGCTGCGCCGTCGTCGACCCGATCACCGCGACGGGTGCCGACGCATCCACGTCGTCCTGCGTGAAGAAACGCCCTTCCGTCACGGTGCGGGCGCGCACCTGCAGCCAGTCCGGGGTCGTGCCCACGATCGATGTGGTCCAGTTGCTCGTGCCGGCGACGACGTTCTCGCTGCCCTGGGACACCGGCGCGACGGCGGCGACGTCGGGAGCGACCTGGGGATCGGCGAGGGTCGCTGCATCCGTCGCGGTCAGCGTCGTGGCCGAGCCCTGTCCGCCGCGGATGCCGGTGGTCGAGGTCGTCGAGCCGGGGCTCACCACGAGCAGGTTGGAGCCTAGCGAGTCGATCTGCTCGGTGACCTTCTGCTGGGCGCCCTGGCCGAGCCCGACGGTGAGCATGACGGCGGCGATGCCGATGAGGATGCCCAGTACGGTCAGCGCGGATCGCATCCGGCGGGTGCGGATGGCGTCGAACGCGGTGCGGAGGGTCTCGGCCGCGTTCATCGGACGCCTCCGGTGAGCGCGTCGCGCACGGCATCCCGATGCAGGTCGTCGACGAACTCGCCGTCGCGGATCACGAGCGTGTGCGCGGCTTCGGCGGCCACGTCGTGCTCGTGGGTGATGAGCACGATGGTGCGTCCCTGGCCGTGCAGTTCGGCGAACAGGTCGAGCACGTCGCGGGTCGACGTGGAGTCGAGGTTGCCGGTCGGCTCGTCGGCGAGGAGGAGGCTCGGCTCGGTGACGAGTGCCCGCGCGACGGCGACGCGCTGCTGCTGCCCGCCGGACAGCTCGCCCGGCTTGTGCTCCACGCGGTCGGCGAGCCCGACCCGATCGAGCGCGGCGAGGGCGCGCACCCGGCGTTCGTGGCGGGAGATTCCCGCGTAGATGAGGGGGAGTTCCACGTTCCGCCACGCGGACACGGTGGGCAGCAGGTTGAACTGCTGGAACACGAACCCGATGCGGCGGTTGCGGATGTCGGCGAGGCGACGCTCGTCGAACGTCGAGACATCCTCACCCGCCAGCAGGTACGTGCCGGCGGTGGGCACGTCGAGGCATCCGATGATGTGCATCAGGGTCGACTTGCCTGAGCCCGAGGGGCCCATGATCGCGACGTAGTCGCCGCCTTCGACCTGCATGTCGATGCCGCGCAGGGCATCCACCTCGAGCGCGCCGGTGCGGTAGGTCTTGCGCACGCCGGTGAGGGACAGGACCGCGCTCATCCGTTCGTGCCCGTGTTCGTGCCGGTGCTGCCGGTGCCGGTGTTGTTGCGTCCGGTGTTGTTGCGTTCGCCGAAGCCGCCGGTGCCGAGGCCGCCTCCGCCGAAACCGCGGGTGCCGGTGCCCGTGCCTGTGGTGCCGGTGCCCGTACCGTTCGCGGTGTAGACCGGCACCACCACCTGGTCGCCGGACTTCAGCCCGGCGGTGATCTGGGTGCGGGTGCCGAAGATCGAGCCGACCGTCACGGGGGTCTGCACCTGCTTGCCGTTGCGCAGTACGGTCACCTCGGTCTTGCCGGCGGAGGTGTGCACCGCGAGGGTGGGCACGACGAGCACGTTCTGCAGCTGCTTGACGACGATGCTGACCGTGACGCCGGTGCCCGAGTACAGGCCCGTGGGCGAGCCGGTGACTGCGATCACGACGGGGAACTGCGCGCTGCCGGTGGTCGTCCCGGTGCTCGATTGGGCGACGACGCCGACCGACCGCACGGTGCCGAACACGGGCGTGGTGGATCCGGTCAGGGTGATCGTGGCCTCGAGCCCCTTCTTCAGGGACGCCAGATCGGCGCTGCCGACGGTGGCATCCACCACCCACGAGGAGGTCGAGATCACCGAGACCGCCGCGCTCGACGATCCCGTGCCGGTGCTGCCCGTGCCGGTCGATCCGGTGCCCGTGCCGCCGGACGCGCCGGACCGGCCGGAGCTTCCGGTGCCCGACGAGCCGGAGCCGACCTGGTCGCCGACCGCGATGTTCACCGCGGCGACCACCCCGCTGATCGGGGATTTCAGCGTCGCGTCGGCCAGCGCCGATGTGGCGGAAGCCAGCGTCGCCTTCGCCGAGGCGAGCTGCGCGTCGGCGGATGCCTGCTGCGCCGACGTGCCTCCGGCATCCGCCGCGGCCTGCGCCTGGTCCACCTGGGCCTGCGCGACGGTGACGGCGCTCGACAGCTGGGCGGTGCCGATCCTCGCGAGCGCCTCGCCCTTGGTCACCTTCTGCCCGACCGCCACGTCGACGGCGGTCACCGTGCCCGAGGAGCCGAAGCTCAGGTCGGCCTCGTCGGCCGAGGCGATCGTGCCGGATGCCGAGACCGTCTGCTGCAGGGTGGTGGTCGTCGCGGCCACGGTCTGCAGCGTGGGCTGCGCGTTCGCGCGGGCCCGGATCACGAGGCCGCCGGCGACGGCTGCGACCACGACGACTCCGGCGATCACGAATATGACCGGGCGCCGCCACCAGGGACGATGCTTGTGCGACAACGTCGGCTCCTCTGCTGCCCACGCACTGTCCGCCGGGCTCCGTAGAGGACGCTAGAAGCGCCCGATGGAGGCATCGCATGCCCTCGGCACGCACTTCGTTAGCGCACCCTATGAATATCCGAAGCATCCCCACCCCGCGGCGGGCGCCGGGCACCTGGGCACCTGGCATCCTTGATCTGTGGCGCGGGTGCTGATCATCGACAACTTCGACTCGTTCACGAACAACATCGCGGATGCCGTCGCGGGCGTGACGGGCACGGCGCCGATCGTGGTCGACAACCGGATGCCGTTCGACGAACTGCCGTGGGCCGAGGTGGATGCCGTCATCATCGGGCCGGGGCCGGGGCATCCGGCGATCCCGGACGACTTCGGGGTGTGTCGCGAGGTCATCGAGCGGGCGCCGTGTCCGATCCTCGGGGTGTGCCTCGGGCACCAGGGCATCGCGCAGGTCTTCGGCGGCACCGTCGAGCGGGCACCGGTGCCCGCGCACGGTCTGGTGCACGAGATCATGCACGACGGCACCGGGCTGTTCGCCGGCATCCCGAGCCCGTTCCCGGTGGTGCGCTACCACTCGCTCGCGGTCACCGACGTGCCCGATGTGCTGCGGGTCACGGCCCGCACGGACGACGGCGTGGTCATGGCGCTCGAGCACCGCAGCCTGCCGATCTGGGGGGTGCAGTTCCACCCGGAGTCGATCGCGGGCGGGCACGGCGCCGACCTGCTGCGCCGGTTCGCGGCGCTCGCCGACGAGCACAACGCCTCCCGGCACGCGGCCGTGGCGCAGGCGTTCGTCGCGGTCGGCGGGATGCTCCGCGGCATCCCGTACATCGAGGAGCTGCCCTGGCCCGACGACGTCGCGACCCTGTTCGCCGAGCAGGTGGGTGAGGCCGACGGATTCTGGCTGGACAGCTCGCAGCCCGAGCATCCGGATGCCGGCGTCTCGGTGATGGGCGCCGCCACCGTGTCGCTGACCTACCGGCTGAGCGACCGCACGCTCAGCCTGCGCGGGCCGCTGGGGGAGCGCACCGTCACAGGCGACGCCTTCACGCTGCTCGGAGAGCTGCTCGACCACTTGGACTGGCCGGGCGCCGGTCCGTTCACCGCCGGGCTCGCCGGGTATCTCGGGTACGAGCTGAAGGCGCTGTGCGGGGCATCCGCGACGCACGAGAGCCGGATGCCGGATGCCGCCTTCGTCTGGCCGTCGGAGTTCGTGGTGCTCGACCACCGCACCCGGCGTGCGTTCCGGCACACGCTCGGCACCCCCCCGGTCGTCGAGCCGCAGCTCCCCTCGGTCGTTGAGCCGCAGCTCCCCCCGGTCGTTGAGCGAGCGGAGCGAGTCGAAACGCAGGGGGTCGAGGGCCTCGCACAGGACGTTTCGTCTCGCGCGGCCTTCGGCCGGGCTCGCTCAACGACCGGGGAAGACGGCTTCGCGCGGCCTCGCTCAACGACCGGGGGAGCGGCATACGTCCCCGGGCCCGTGCCGGAGCACGAGCTCGGGCTGCGGGACGACCGGGCGGCGTACCTCGGCAAGATCGCGCGGGCGCAGGCGCACATCCTCGACGGCGACTCGTACGAGGTGTGCCTCACGAGCTCCGTGACCGCGGCCGCACCGGCCGACCCGTTGGCTGCGTACCTCGAGATGCGGCGGGTCAGCCCGGTGCCCTACGGCTCGTACCTGCGCCTGGGGGAACGGGCCGTGCTCAGCGCGTCGCCGGAGACGTTCCTGCGCGTCGACCGCGACGGCCGCATCACGACCCGCCCGATCAAGGGAACCCGTCCGCGCGGGGCCACGCCCGAAGCGGATGCCGCACTCGAGCGCGAGCTCGTCACCAGCACCAAGGACCGCGCCGAGAACCTGATGATCGTCGATCTCTCCCGGCACGATCTGGGCGGGGTGTGCGAGCCGGGCACGGTGGACGTGCCCGAGCTGTTCGCGGTGCAGTCGTTCTCGTCGGTGCATCAGCTCGTGTCCACGATCA
Organism: Microbacterium sp.; assembly: GCA_035564095.1. GTDB lineage: Bacteria > Actinomycetota > Actinomycetes > Actinomycetales > Microbacteriaceae > Microbacterium. The sequence continues at coordinate 8,978 of DATMTQ010000211.1, forward strand.
CGGGACGCCGCCGGGGCGGCATCCGCACCGTCGACGTCGTGCGCGCGTGCTTCCCGCCCGGCTCGATGACCGGGGCGCCCAAGCGCCGCACGATGGAGATCATCGACGAGCTCGAGGGCGCCGCGCGCGGCCCCTACGCCGGCGCGCTGGGGTGGCTGGATGCCTCCGGCGCCGCCGCGCTCAGCGTCGTCATCCGCACCCTCGTCGTCGACGGGCCGCAGGCATCCTTCGGCGTGGGCGGCGCGATCACCGCGCTCTCCGACCCCGAAGACGAATTCACCGAGGTCCTCGTGAAGGCCAGCGTCCCGCACTACATCGCACGCTGACCGAAGCGCCGCGACGGCCCGTGCCGCAGCCGCAGGCGTCAGTGCGCCGACTCGCCCGGCACGACGACGGCCTTGACCGTCTTCATGAGGATCGCCAGATCCCCGATCAGAGACCAGTTCTCGACGTAGTAGAGGTCGAGTCGTACGGTGTCGTCCCAGCTGAGGGTCGACCGACCGCTCACCTGCCACAGTCCGGAGATGCCCGGGCGGGTCAGCAGCCGGCGCATCGCGGCGTCGGAGTACAGCGCCACCTCAGCGTCGATCTGCGGCCGCGGGCCGACGAGGCTCATCGAGCCGCCCAGCACGTTGAACAGCTGCGGCAGCTCGTCGAGCGAGTACTTGCGCAGTACCCGGCCCACGGGGGTGATGCGGGGGTCGTCCTTGACCTTGAACAGGGGGGTCTGCGACGTGCCCTGCGACTCCAGCAGCAGGGCGAGCTCGCTGTCGGCGCCCTGGCGCATCGACCGGAACTTGTACATCTTGAACGGATGCCCGTGCAGCCCGATGCGCTCGTGGCTGTAGAACACCGGACCGCGGCTCGTCGCCTTCACGAGGATCGCGACGATGAGGAACACCGGCGAGAGCAGCACCACGAGCGCCGCGGTCGCGATGAGGTCGAACATGCGCTTGACGAACCGCTGACCCGCCGAGAACCGGGGCGTCTCCACGTGCATGAGGGGGAGTCCCGCGACCGGACGGGTGTGGATGCGCGGGCCCGCGACGTCCATGATGCTGGGCGCGAGCACGAGGTGCTGCTTACCGCTCTCGAGCGCCCACGAGATCGCCTTCACCCGGGTGGGCGGCAGGTGGTCGGTGCTCGTGATGGTCACGGTGTCGGTGCGGGTCTCGCGCAGCACGCGCTCGACGTCGTCGACGCCGCCGAGGATCGGGATGCCCTCGAGCGACGTGCCGGCGTGGCCGTGCGGCACGCAGGCGCCCACGACCCGGTAGCCCGCCTCGGGGAGCCGATGCAGCTCATCGGCGGTGCGCACCACGGACGAGGCGGCGCCGACCAGCAGCACACGCGCGCAGAACTCGCCCTTCCGGCGCTGGGCGACGAGCCACTGGCGCCACGCCCATCGCTCGGCCAGCAGCAGCAGGATGCCCGCCGGCAGGCTGATCAGCAGGTAGCCGCGGGCGATGTCGACCCGCAGGATGAACGCGAAGATGGCGATGACGCCGAACACCTGCACGCTGGCGCGCATCACGCGCACGTACTCGGTGCTGCCGGTGCCGATCACCCGGTGGGTGCGCGAGTCGATGAGGCCGAGCGCAAGCATCCAGGCGAGCACCAGACCGGTGGAGAAGGCCCAGTACGGGAACGTGCTGACGCCGACTCCCGACGGAGCCGCGACCGCCTTGTCCAGCCCCAGCCAGGTGAGCTGGGCGCCGAAGACCACGCAGACGAGCACGACGAAGTCGGTGACCGCGAGGCGTCGGTCGTAGCTGCGACGCCACGG
>DATMTQ010000212.1:0-2945 GCA_035564095.1 Microbacterium sp.
CGCGCCGGAGCCGGCCGTCGCTCCGGCACGCACCGACACGTCGGACTGGGATGCGGTGCAGGCCGCTGCGCGGCCCGGACGCCCGACGCTGCAGACCCTGATCGCCGGCCTGGACGCCTTCGTGCCGCGCCGCGGCGGCGACGCCGAACTCGTCACCGGATGGGGACGCCTCGGCTCCGACAGCTTGCTGCTGATCGGATACGAGCGGTCCCGCGATGCGCACACCACCCCCGCGGACATCGCGGCCGCACGTCACGCCACCGAGATCGCGGCCCGGCTCGGCATCCCCGTGCTGCAGGTCGCCGACACGTCCGGCGCCGAGGTCAGCCGGGCCTCGGAAGAGGGCGGCCTCGCCCTCGAGATCGCCCGCACCCTGTCCGCCGGAACCGTACTCCCGGTGCCGTCGGCGACGCTGCTGCTCGGCGACGGCGCCGGTGCCGCCGCGATCGCGCTGTGCGGCAGCGACCTGATCGTCGCCGTCGAGGATGCCTGGCTCGCGCCGCTTCCGCTCGCCGGAGCCGCAGCACTCATGCACGACGACCCGAACGCGCAGGAGCACATGGCGCAGCAGCAGCGCGTGGGCGCGGCATCCCTCTTCGCCGACGGTCTCATCGACGGCATCGCCGCCTGTGGCGGCACGGCGTGGGCCCCGCACGTGGCCGGCCACCGGTCCGAGCGCATCGCCCGCATCGCGCTGGGGCTCGCCGCCCGGTCCGTGTGCCGGTCGAAAGGCGCCGCCGTCCTCGCGGCCTGCTGACGATCCGTCACGAACGCACGGGCGCGGGAGCCGAACCTGACGGATCCTTCACGTCGCGCGTCGGCGATCCGTCACGGATGCAGGGGTGCGGCGGACGATCGTGACGGATTCCGCGAGCGGGCCATCCGGGCCGAAGGGGATGCCGATGCGTCACGAACTAGGCTGGACGACGATATGAACAGCCCTGCACGCACCGCCCGCACACCGCGACAGATCGCCGTCTACGTCGGCATCGGGCTGCTCGCGGGGCTCATGTCGGGGTTGTTCGGTGTGGGCGGCGGCACCCTCATCGTTCCCATGCTCGTCCTGCTGCTCGCCTTCGACCAGCGGCTGGCGTCGGGCACGTCCCTGGCCGCAGTGGTGCCGACCGCCATCGTGGGCATCGTCTCGTACGCGTCGAACGACGAAGTGGCCTGGATCCCCGCGGTCATCCTCGCCGCGGGAGCCGTCATCGGCGCTCAGATCGGAACGTGGCTGCTGCATCGGCTCTCGCTCGGGTTCCTGCGCTGGATGTTCATCGCTTTCCTCCTCGCGGTGATGATCAACCTCTTCTTCGACATCCCGTCGCGCTCGGCCGTACTCGAGCTGACCTGGCTCTCCGGCACCGGGCTCGCGGTGGCCGGCGTGGTCACCGGCATCCTGTCGGGCATCCTGGGCGTCGGCGGCGGCATCATCATCGTGCCCGTGATGATCATGCTGTTCGGCATGAGCGACCTCGTCGCCAAGGGCACGTCGCTCGTCATGATCGTGCCGACCTCGGTGTCGGGCACGATCGCCAATCTGCGCCGCAAGAACACCGACCTCGTCGTCGCGCTGTTCATCGGCATCCCGGCCTGTTTCACCACCCCGTTCGGTGCCTGGATCGCACGGTCGGTCACGCCCTTCGTCGGCAACATGCTGTTCGCGATCTTCATCGCAGTCATCGTCACCCAGCTGATCGTGCGGGCCGTGCGGCAGAGCCGTGCCGGCAAGCGCGTCGTCTGACGCGCAAAGCGTCGATGTCGGACCCCCTCGCTATCGTTTGAGGCAGTTGATCTTCGAATCTGAGACACTCAAGGATGCCGGCAGTTCTGAGCTTGCCCGGCGACATTGTGGGAAATTCGGTATTGATATTCGTAGTTCACTTCGATAGTCTTGAGTCATCGTAGTTCGGTGCTGATCGGGGGGTCTGATGGGCGAGCACGTGTCGCAGGCGTCCCCGGTGGTGTCGGATCTGGATGTGCTGGTGGGGCATTTGAGTGGGGTTCGGGCGCGGGCGGCGAATGCGTTCGCGGCGGAGACGTTCTTCTTCGCCGAGGTCGCGTTGGTGGTGCAGCGGCGGGACCGGGAACGCGCCGCCCGGGCGGGGGCTGGGGCGCGGGTGGAGGCGACCCAGTTGGGGATGCGGGAGGTGTACGCCGAGGTCGCGACCGCGTTGCGTCTGAGCGAACTGCAGGTGGCACGGCGGGTGTCTGCGGCGGTGCTGCTGTGCGAGTTCGAGGAGACCTTGTGCCGTGTCAGTGACGGGGTGCTGTCCCCGCAGCATGCGCAGGTGATCGCGGACACCGGCACGGTCATCGAAGACCGAGGGGTGCGGGCCGAGTACGAGCGGCACGCCCTCGCGATCGCGGACGAGCTCACCCCGGCACAGTTGCGGGATGCGTTGGCGGGGTTGGTGTCGAGGTTGGATCCGGACGGTACCCGGGAACGGATCCGTGATGCCGTCACCCGCCGCCAGGTCACCATCCGACCCCTGGAGCCGGGACTGTCCCGGGTGACCGCGGACGTGCCCACCGTGCACGGGGTCGGGATCGTGAACCGGCTCCGCGACATCGCCACCGAACTCCACACCCAAAACCAAGCCGACGCGGACACGGCCGAGGGTGATGTGGGTGCCTCGGCCGCGGCCGCGGCCGCAGGAGTGGATGCGGGTGCCGTGGACGAGAGCGACGTCGAGCCGGATGCTGCCCCGGTGGATGAGCGCACGCACAGTCAGGTGATGGCGGACGTGTTCTGCGACCTGCTCCTCACCGGCACCCCGGACGGGCACGGCACCACCGAACACAACCGGGCTGTCCTGGCTGCGATCCGCCCCACGGTGCAGGTCACGATCCCGGCCGGCACGCTCACCGCGAGCAGGATCACCGCGAGCAGGATCACCGCGGCGACCCTCACCGGGGGCACGTTCACCGGCCGCACGTTCACCGGC
>DATMTQ010000213.1:0-4491 GCA_035564095.1 Microbacterium sp.
CGCGCGGCGGCGGCGAGCTGCTGGCAGTCGAGGTGCGTGTGCGCGGCCAGCGCGACCCGCACGGCGGGGACCTTCCCGGGCGCCATCGACAGACTCGAGACGCCGAGTCCGACGAGCACGAGTGCCAGCAGCGGATCACCGGCCGCCTCGCCGCACACACCGAGCGGCTTGCCGGCGCGCCGGGCGCCGTCGGCGGCGGCGGCGATGACGTCGAGCACCGCCGGCTGCCACGGGTCGAGCAGGTCGGACAGCTCTCCCTGCATGCGGTCGGCCGCCATCGTGTACTGCGCCAGGTCGTTGGTGCCGAGACTGCCGAAATCGACGGCGCCGAGCACATGGGAGGCCCGCAGCGCCGCACCGGGCACCTCGATCATGACGCCCGCCTTCGGCAGCCCGTTCTCGTAGACGCGGCGGGCGAACCACGACGCCTCCTCGACCGTGGCCACCATGGGCGCCATGACGCGCACGTCGGCGCCGGTGAGCTTGGCGGCGGCGGCGAGCGCCTCGAGCTGGGCATCCAGGAGCTCGGGCCGCTCGGCGGAGAGCCGCAGGCCGCGACGGCCGAGGGCGGGGTTCTCCTCGGGGCCGAGGTCGGCGAACTTCAGGGGCTTGTCGGCTCCGGCATCCAACGTCCGCACGATGACCCGGCGCCCTGCGAAGGGCTCGAACACGCGCCGGTAGATGTCGGTCTGCGCGGCGACGGTCGGTGCGGTCTCGGATGAGAGGAACACGAACTCGGTGCGGAACAGCCCCACGCCCTCCAGGTCCTGGGCGCCGGCGATCTCGGCGTCCTCCACGCCGCCGATGTTCGCGAGCAGGGCGATCCCGAGACCGTCCTTGGTGCGGCCCGCGCCCGCCGTACCCGCCAGCGCGGCGGCACGGCGCTCCCGGCGCGCCTGCTGCGCGGCCACGAGCGCAGGGTCGGGGGCGACGACGACTTCGCCGGTGTCGCCGTCCAGGGCGACGAACGTGCCGGGCTCGAGATCGGTGGCCCCGGGCAGCTGCACGACGGCGGGGATGCCCATCTGGGCGGCGAGGATCGCGGTGTGACTGGTGCGGCCTCCGGCCCGCGTGACGATGCCGACCACGAGGGCGCGGTCGAGGGTCGCGGTCTCGGCCGGGGCGAGATCCTCGGCGACGACGACGCTCGGCTCGGTGAAGTCCGGAACGCCCGGCGCCGGCACGCCGAGCACGGCGGCGACGGCCCGGGAGCCGACGTCGCGCAGATCGGCGACCCGCTCGGCGAAGTATCCGCCGAGCGCCTCGAACTTCACCGCGAACTCCTCGATCGCGGCGGCGATCGCCGTCGCCGGCCCGATGCCGGCGTTCACCCCGGCGACCGCCGCCTTCAGCAGCGACTTGTCGCGCGCGATCATGGCCGTGGCCTGGAGGATCGTCTGCGCGGTGTCGTCGACGTGCTGTGCCTTGGCGTCGAGCGCGGCCGCGACCGCGGCGAACGCGTCGGCGACGTCGGCGGCTGCGGCATCCCGATCCGCAGGGGCGGGTTCGGCCGCGGGCGGCGCGACCGGCGGTGCGACCTGCACCACCGGTCCGTAGGCCGTCCCGGGGCTGACCCCGATGCCCTGCCGGATCTCGCCGGGGTTCGCGGCGGTCATGTCACTCGGCGTCCAGGTCGGTCGCCAGCAGCGTGACGAGCTTGTCCAGGACGGCGTCGGCGCCGTCGCCGGAGGCGGTCAGCACCACCTCCTCGCCGTGCGTGGCGCCGAGCGCCATGACGCCGAGGATGCTGGTCGCGTCGACGGCGTCCTGACCCGGTCGGCCGATCTCGACGTCGAGGCCCGAATCGGCGGCGGCCTGGACGAACAGCGCCGCAGGGCGGGCGTGCAGGCCGACGGACGAGGCGATGGTGACGGTGCGATTGGCCATGGTGGCTTCTCCTTCGAATATGGCGGACGGATGTCAGACGGCGACCGGCTCGGGGACCGATTCCACGCCGGCGGCGAGGGCCCGGTTCTGAGCCACAGTCTTCAGGATGATCACGATCAGCGCCATGACCGCGACGCCGACGACGAGGGCGAGCAGGAACAGCAGCGGCTGGCCGATGAGAGGCAGCACCCAGATGCCGCCGTGCGGGGCCCGCAGGGTCGCACCGAGGATCATGGACAGCCCGCCGGTGACCGCCGAGCCGATGACGGACGAGACGATGATGCGGATCGGGTCGGCGGCGGCGAACGGGATCGCGCCTTCCGAGATGAACGAGAACCCGAGCAGCCACGCAGCCTTGCCGTTCTCGCGCTCGGGCTCCGTGAAGAGACTCGGGCGCACGGCGGTGGCGAGTGCCATCGCGAGCGGGGCGACCATGCCGGCGGCCATCACCGCGGCCATGATCTTCAGCTGCGGCGCATTCGTCAGGGTGCCCGCCGCGAGCAGTCCGGTCGTGGCGAAGGTGTACGCGGTCTTGTTGACCGGTCCGCCGAGGTCGAAGCCCATCATGGCGCCGAGGACGAGGCCCAGGATGAGGGCACCGGCTCCCGTCATGCTGTTCAGCCATCCGTTGAGCCCGGTCATCAGCCAGACGATGGGCCGACCCAGGATCGTGATGAACAGGCCCGCGGTGATGAAGGTCGACAGCAGCGGGATGACCACGACGGGCATGACGCCGCGGACGCCCTTGTGCACCTTCCAGCGGGAGATCCAGTGCGCGACGAAGCCGGCCAGGAAGCCGGTGACGAGACCGCCGAGGAATCCCGCGTTCATGGATGCCGCGATCGCGCCGCCGACGATGCCGGGCACGATTCCCGGCCGGTCGGCGATCGCGAAGGCGATGAATCCGGACAGGATCGGCACGAGGAAGCCGAACGACGCCGAGCCCATCACGAACAGCAGTGCGGCCCACGAGGTGAGACTCACCGGGTTGAAGTGCTGCGCGATGTTGAACGCGTCCGGCGAGGTCAGGTTGTACTTGACGATCTGGATCGCCCCGTTCGCACCGAGTGCGATCTGGGCGACCATGAACGACAGGGCGATGAGGATGCCGCCCGCGGCGACGAAGGGGATCATGTACGAGACGCCGGTCATGAGCCACTGACGGATCTTCGTCCCGACCCTCGCCTCGTTCTCGACCTTGGTCGTCAGACCGCCGGCGGCGCTCGCCGCCGCGGCCTGCGCGGCTTTGGCAGGGTCCGCCTGCCACTCGGCGGCGAGGGTCGCGGCGCGGGCGATGAGCTCGGGGCCGTCCGAGATCGCCTTCTTCACGCCGACGTCGACGGTGGGCTTGCCGGCGAAACGTCCGATGTCCTTCACGGCGAGGTCGTGCGCGAACACGACGGCGTCGGCTGCGGCGATCTCGGCGGCGCTCAGCGGGGTCGAACCCGCGGATCCCTGCGTTTCGACGGTGATGGTGTGGCCGGCCTCGGCGGCGGCGCGCTCGAGGGCTTCGGCGGCCATGTAGGTGTGCGCGATGCCGGTCGGGCAGGAGGTGACGCCGACGAGCTTCAGGGCGCGCGGTGCGGTGGGTGCAGTGCCGGCGGATGCCGCGGCATCCTGGGTCGCCGGGGCGGCCTTGGGAGCCTCGTCGAGCTGCACGTGCGCGTTGACGACATCGACGACCTCGGCCGCGGTGGTCGCGCCCAGGAGCGCCTCGCGGAACTCGCTGCGCATGAGGGCGCGGGCGAGCTTCGGCAGCATCTGCATGTGCGCGTCGCCGCCGCCTTCCGGGGCCGCGATGAGGAACACCAGGTGTGCGGGGCCGTCCTTCGCCCCCCAGTCGATGCCGGCCGCGGTGCGCCCGAAGACGAGGGACGGCTCGGTGATGGCGGCGCTCCGGGCGTGCGGGATGCCGATGCCGCCGGGAAGCCCGGTCGCCATCTTGGTCTCGCGCTCGCGGACGTCGGCGAGGAACTGGACGAGGTCGGTGCAGCGACCGGTGGCGACCAGGCGTGCGGCGAGGGTGTCGGTGGCCTCGTGCCGGTCGGTGCCGGTGAGGTCGAGCACCACCTGCTCTTCGTTGATCAGTGGCATGGCGGATTTCCTTCCGGGGGGTGGGTTCAGTCGGCGAGCGGAAGCTCGCGGTCGGGGGAAGACGTCACCGAGACGCGGATGTCCCGGATGTCGGCGGGGGTGGGCACCTCGCTGCCGGGCAGGCGCACGGCGGCGGAGCCCCAGCGCACCCCCTCGGCGAGGGCCTCGCCGGCCGTGCAGCCGGCGTCGAGGGCGAAGAGGAGTCCGGCGAGCATGCAGTCGCCGGCCGCGACGGTCGAGACGACGGTGGTCGCGGGTGCCGCCGCGTGCCAGGCGCCGGTGCCGTTGACGATCACCGCACCGTCTCCGCCGAGGCTGACCGCCACGGTGGCGACGCCGCCGCGGTGGAGGTCGACGGCCGCGTCGATCACGGCGCCGAGGGTGCGCAGGTCGCGGCCCACGAGTTCGCTGAGCTCCTCGCGGTTCGGCTTGATGAGCGTCGGTCCGGCCGCGACGGCCGCGGCGAGCGGGCCGCCGGACGTGTCGACGGCGACCGGGATGCCGCGCTCG
>DATMTQ010000214.1:0-6261 GCA_035564095.1 Microbacterium sp.
CCGTGCGCGACTGGGTGAAGCTCGCCGTCACGCGTGCGCGTGCCGCCGGGGTCCCCGCCGTGTTCTGGCTCGACGAGACCCGCGCGCACGACGCCTCCCTCATCGCCAAGGTGCGCGAGTACCTCGCCGACCACGACACCACGGGCCTCACGCTCGAGATCCTCGCACCGGCGGATGCCACCCGCTATTCGCTCGAGCGCATGCGCCGCGGCGAGGACACCATCTCGGTCACCGGCAACGTGCTGCGCGACTACAACACCGACCTGTTCCCGATCCTCGAGGTCGGCACCTCGGCCAAGATGCTGAGCATCGTGCCGCTGCTCGCCGGCGGCGGCCTGTTCGAGACGGGCGCCGGCGGCTCGGCGCCCAAGCACGTGCAGCAGCTGCTCGCCGAGGACTACCTGCGCTGGGACTCGCTGGGCGAGTTCTTCGCGCTGGCGGCATCCTTCGAGCACTACGCCGGCTTCACCGGCAACGCCAAGGCTCAGGTGCTCGCCGACACGCTCGACCGCGCGACCGGCACCTTCCTCGAGAACGACAAGTCCCCGGGACGCGCCCTCGGCACGATCGACAACCGCGGCAGCCACTTCTACCTCGCCCTGTACTGGGCCCAGGAGCTTGCCCGCCAGACCGAGGATGCCGGCCTCGCCGCCGTGTTCGGCCCGGTGGCCCAGCAGCTGGCGGATGCCGAAGCGACCATCGTCGAAGAACTCGTCGGCGTGCAGGGCGAATCCGTCGAGATCGGCGGCTACTACCACCCGGACGAGGCGAAGGTCGCGGCCGTGATGCGCCCGTCGGCGACGCTGAACGCGATCATCGACGCACTGTAGGTAGAACCACTCCGGTCGTATTCACAGGAATGAAACCCGGATGCCGGGCGGTTTCACCTCGTATGGAGAATCTCGTCGCGGCATCCGGTGACCGCCTCGCGGCCGCGACCCACATGGGCGCCGTCACTCTGCTGGTCGGCGACCTCGACCTGATGACCCGTTACTACCGCGACGTCGTCACCCTGCAGGTGCTCGGTGCCGAGGGCGACACGGTGACGCTCGGCCGAACGGGGCATCCGATCGTCGTGCTGCGGCACGAGCCGGCGCTGCGGCACGCGGCCGCGGGCTCCGCCGGGCTGTACCACACGGCCATCCTGTTCGAGTCGCAGGCGGCTCTCGCCGCGGCCCTTTACTCGGTCGCGAAGCACGCACCGGGCACGTTCACCGGCAGCGCAGACCACCTCGTCAGCCAGGCCTTCTACTTCACCGACCCCGAGGGAAACGGCATCGAGCTGTACTGGGACCGCGCGCGCACCGAGTGGTCGTGGACGCACGGACAGGTCGAGATGGCGACGCTGTACCTCGACCCGAACGCCTTCCTCGCCCAGCACCTCACCGAAGCCGCCGTCGACGGCGGTACCGCGCAGGATGCCGCCTCGGTCGGCCACGTGCACCTGTCGGTGGGCGACGTCGCCACCGCACGCGCGTTCTACGTCGACGCGCTCGGATTCGACGCCACCGCCGCGCTCGGCAACACGGCCCTGTTCGTCAGCGCCGGCGGATACCACCACCACATGGCGATGAACGTGTGGGAATCCCGCGGTGCGGGTCCGCGGATGCCGGCGCTCGGCCTCGGCCGCGTCGACCTGACGCTGCCGGACACCGATTCCCTCGGCGCCCTGCAGGAACGCCTGCGCGACCACGGCTTCCCGGTGCGCGACGACGGCCGCACGGTGAGCTTCGACGACCCGTGGAACAACCTGCTGCAGGCAGCCGTCGCCTGAGGGCGACGGTGCTCGCCGGATCGCTTACAGACGCACCTGGGCGATGACCTCGCCGTACTCCGTCTCGCCCACAGGGGTGAAGCCGACCGCGGTGAAGAACGCCTCGGGGCCCGCCTCACCGCCCTCGTAGATCACGTTGACGTGGTCCACCCCGCGATCGCGCGCCTCGGCGATGAGACCGTCGATCAGGAAACGGCCGACGCCCTTGCCCTGCTCGTCGGCGTCGACGTTGATGCGCCACAGCACGGACTGGAAGTGCTCCTGCAGCACGTCGCCGTCGAAGTTGGCGCTGACGAAGCCGACGACGTCGTCTCCGTCGAGCGCGACGCGCTGCCAGGAGGTCTGCGGGTTGACGACCGTCGCTGCGACGCCGTAGCTGACCGGGGAGAGAAAGCTCTCCTGGCCGGGCTTGAGCGACATCTTGTTCACCGCGACGATGGTCGAGGCAGAGAGTTCCTCCAGGCGAAGCTCAGTCATGCCTCCAGGCTAGCGCGCGGCGCGAACTCCCGGCACGGCCCGCCCACAGCGCCGGATGAGCACCGTCTCAGGATCAGTCGTGCACCCAGACTTCGATGTCGTTCGGCGACCAGTCGTACAGGTACTTGGCGAGCGGGATCGGCATGCCGACGCAGCCGTGGCTCATCTTGTGACCCCAGTTGTTGTGCCAGTACACGCCGTGGAAGCCCTCGCCGCCGTTGAAGTACATGATCCAGGGCACGTCGGGCGTGGCGTACTTGGTGCCGTCGACGTTGAGACCGCGCATGGTCTGCAGCGGCAGATGCACGTAGACCCGGTAGTGGCCGGTGTAGGTGGGCGTGATGTCGTGGCCGGACGAGATCAGCCACGAGTCGACGACCTTGCCGTCCTGGCGGAGATACAGGCGCTGCTCGCTGAGGTCGACCTCGAGCTGGCGCACGATCTTGGTGGTCTTGCCCTTGACCACGGCGACCGGCAGCTCGTAAGCGCCGTCGCCCTTCGCGAGCTGCGCCGCGAAAGCCGCCGCGACGTGCGAGGTGTCGCCGAGGGTGCGGGCGTCCTGCGTCGGCTTCTCGACGCGCAGGATGGCGCCCCCGCTGTCGGCGATCGCGATGCCGTCGGCGACCTTCTGATCGATCCGCGCCTTGAGGCCCGGAACGAGGGCCTGGATCTTCGCGGCATCGGCGGCGATCGAGATCTTCCCGTCGACGTTCGTGGTCAGCGTGAGCCAGGATGCCATCGTCGCGCGGGACACGGGCACGGTGCGTTCGGAGCCGACGTAGAACCCCCCGGTGGCGAGCACCTTGTTGAGCGTCTTCGCGGTCTGCTCGGCGGCATCCGTCGTGGTCGCGGCCTGCACGGCGACGCCCTTGACCAAGACGCCCTGCGGGCGCGTGCCGGTCACGAACGCCTGCTGCACCGCGGCCGTCACGGTCGAGAGGTCCGCGCTCCGGCCGGGGACGGCCGGGGTGACGACGTACCTGGAGGAGTGCGCGTCGTACGTGACGGTGGCGTTGTGCGGGTCGACGAACAGGGAGGGGGCCACGGTGCGCAGGGCCGTCTCGGCCGTGGCCGGGTTCAGGACGACCTCGGCATCCTTCGCCTCGGAGAACCAGGCGTCGACCTTCCACATCGGGTGCGTGGAGTACGCCGCGGCGGCGAGCGCCTCGGCGTCGACTGTGGCGCCGAGGTCGGCGCCGGTGAGCGACACGTTGCCGTTGGGCCCTGCGACCTCGATCGTCGTCCGGGCGAGCTGCTCCTGGATCGCCTGCGCGGCGGCGCCCGCGGTCATGCCGCCGACGGAGACGCCGGCGACGGCCGTGCCCGGCGCGATGAGCAGGAGCGAGGCTGCGCCGACCGCGACCAGCGCCGCCGCGACGGGCGTCGCGATCCACCAGCCGAGGTGCCGCTTGCGCTTGCCCGGCTCCGCCGGCGCCCACGCGTACACCACGTCCGGATCATCTCCGACGGGCGTCGGTCTGCCGGAGTCCTGCCCCGAATCCTGCGTCATGCTGTGTCACTCCCCCGATGTGCACGTCCTACTATGGTATTTGACGCGAGCCCCACGAATGGCCCGGTCAGACAACGGTACGGTCACAGATTGGCGGGCAATGGAGCAGTCGCCGTTCGAGGCCGGAAGGCCCTTGCGCCGCAACCGCAAGGTGCTGCCGGAGCAGGCCCGCGCACACAACAGATCACTCGTGCTGCAGACCCTGTTCCACAGCGGCGGGATGAGCCGGGCCGACCTCGCCCGCGCCACCCGGCTCACCCGGGTCTCGATCTCCGACCTCGTCGCCGAGCTCATGGGTGACGGCTACGTCGTCGAGACGGGCGAGCGCACCGCGCCCCGGCCGGGCAAGCCCGCGATGGTCGTCGACCTCGCCCATGACGCGCACCGTATCGTCGGCATCGACCTGTCCGGCGCGGACGTCTTCACCGGCGCCGTGCTCACCCTGAGCGGCGAGATCGTCGCGCGCGAATCCGTGGCGCAGCCCTCGACGGCCGAGGCCCGCATCGAAGCCGTGGTGGCGCTCGCTGAGCGCCTGGTGACGCTGTCCCAGACGCCCGTGCTCGGCGTCGGGGTCGGCACGCCCGGCATCGTCGACGACGCCGGGGTGGTGCTCACCGCCCCGAACTTCGGCTGGAGCGGCGTCGACCTCGACGGCATCCTGAGCGAGGCCCTGCACCTGCCCGTGATCGTCGCGAACGACGCCAACGCGGCCGTGCTCGCCGAGTACACGTTCGGCGGCTCCCGCGACGACGTGCTGCTGGTCAAGGTCGGACGCGGCGTCGGCTCGGGGCTGCTGGCGGGCGGTCAGCCGCTCGTCGGCGCCCGGCATACGGCGGGCGAGATCGGCCACGTCACGGTCGGCACCGACGGCGGCCCCGCGTGCTCGTGCGGCAAAAGCGGATGCCTCGAGGCCTGGCTGTCGGTGCCGGCGCTCACCGAGCGGCTGGCCGGCACCGACGAGTCCGGGCGCGCGAGCGTTCTGCGGGATGCCGGCGAGCGCCTCGGCATCGCGCTGGCCCCCGTGGTGGGCGCACTCGACCTGTCCGAGGTCGTGCTCGCCGGCCCCACCGAGCTGCTGGCCGGCGTGGTGGCGGAGCAGACGCAGGCCACGCTGCGCGCCCGCACCCTGCCGGTCTTCCACGACGACATCCGCGTCCGCATGACAGGCCAGGGCCCCGACATCGTGCTGCGCGGCGCCGCGGTCATGGTGCTCAACGCCCAGCTCGGCGTGAGCTGAGCACCCCCCCAGCCCCCCGGTGGCATTTTCCCGCCAACCAGCATCCAGATACGCGAACCCTCATTGAAGTAGGCCGTTCGTCCGTGTTTCCGTGCGGGCTCGCGTAACTGAGTGAGGGTTCGCGATGGCGGGCGGAGGCGGGTACATTCCGAAGGCGCGCAGGCGTCGGCGCAGCGTGTCGATCGAAGCGATGTCATCCCAGGCCCAGCGCACCACGGGCAAGCCGGTGACCCCGCGGATCCAGTCCTCACGGGCCTTCTCCGCGAGCAGCACATCCTCCATCGGGCGGCCGGCGCGCATCTCGGGATCGACGTACTTCACCTTGCCGTCGAACTCCGCGACTCTGGCGACATCGTCGAGCACCATGTCGAGATGCAGATCCGCGCCCTTCGGTCCGCGCACGGGCACCTGCAGTCTGGGCGTCCGATATCCGAGCTGAACGAGGTAGAGGCGGCTGATGCTCTCTCCTGGTCCCTGGGCACGGCCGTCCGCCAGGCCGATGGCGTAGCGCGCCTGCTTCACCCCGCGACCGCCGACGGGGAGCTTCGAGCGCACATCGACACGAAATCGTTCCGCAGCATCCGAGTCATAGCGACGGCCGGCGTCATCCCAGGCGACCCGGCGCATTGCGGCATCCGCGATCGAGATCGCCGTCTCTTCGGGGACGTACCGGATCGTGTCGGCGACGCTGCGTGCGAGTGTCGTGCAGCGGATGCCGGCGACGACGACGACGTCCGAATCCGGGACAGCGACCTGGTGGCGCGCAACCTCCGGTTCGCTTCGCATCACGCGCCCGTTCAGCTGTGCGCCGCTCGTGTGCACTCGGCCCGGCACGTGCCGCACCAGGGGCAGACCGTGCAGCAGACAGGCCGTGACATGCGAGAACACGATGTCCCGGTCGGCGCGGCGATGCGCGGAGACGACGCTCATCAGGTGCTGCGCCTCGTGGTTCGCGGCATCCCACACACTCGCGTCGACGTAGCTGCCCCGACCGATCCTCTTCAATGACCCGTCGCGCACAGCGGCCTCGATGGAAGCCTGCGCCATGCCGCGGCGCAGGAGCATGGGCCGCGTGCGCACGGCTCGTGCCGCATCATCGATACGCATCCCCCGACGATTCCACGCCGCCCGACTCCGCCGCATCGCGGGCCGGCCCTTGTGGATAACTCGCGTTCTGCCGGCCCCGGCCACCCTCCCTCCGCGTCAGCCCGCATCGAAGTACGCGAGCCCGCATCGAAGTACGGGCAATAGAGCCATCTCGAT
>DATMTQ010000215.1:0-2362 GCA_035564095.1 Microbacterium sp.
CGGCCGCACCGGCGCCCGGTCGATCGGCAAGGCCGTGGCGATCGCCGAGCGCCTCGCCGCCTCGGACGTGCTGCGCCTTGCCGGGGTCGCCGGCTACGAGGGCAGTCTCGGCCACGACCGGTCGCCGGCGGCGCTCGCCGCGGTGCGGGCGTACCTCGAGGCGCAGCTCGAACTGCACGACGCGCTCGGCTCCCGCTATGA
Organism: Microbacterium sp.; assembly: GCA_035564095.1. Lineage (GTDB taxonomy): Bacteria > Actinomycetota > Actinomycetes > Actinomycetales > Microbacteriaceae > Microbacterium. Next base: position 202 of record DATMTQ010000215.1, read on the forward strand.
CGACGGGGAGCTGTTCGTCACCGCCGGCGGCAGCGCCTATTTCGACGTCGTCGCCGACGTCTGGGCCGAGGCCCCGCGCGACGGCCGCACGCGCTTCACGCTGCGCTCGGGGGCGTACATCGTGCACGACGACGGCTTCTACCGCGGCATCTCGCCTTTCGACGAGGGCCGTCCCCAGTCACCCCGCGAGCGGACCACTCCCCGGTCGTTGAGCGAGCGAAGCGAGACGAAACGCCACGCCTTCGACACCGAGAATCCGCGATTCCTGAACGCCATGCACGGCATCGTCCGCGTCGTGTCGAGCCCCGAGCCGGGCCTCGCGCTCGTCGACGGCGGCAAGCGGGATCTGCCCTACGACGAGGGCCTGCCGATCCCGCGTGCGGCGTCCGAGGACCTCGCCGGGCCGTGGCATCCGCTCGACGCGACGGTGTCGGCCATGAACGACCAGCACTCGTACGTGCGCCCCGCCGAGCCGCTGCCGATCGGCTCCGTGGTGCGGCTCGGGCTGTCGCATCCGTGCACCGCCTTCGACAAGTGGCGCGTGCTGCCGGTCGTCGAATCCGCCGAATCCGACGTGGTCACCGGCCTCGTCCGCACCTACTTCTGAGGAGGACCATGTCGAATCGCACGGTGCTGCGCGGCGGGTCGGTGGTCGTCGCCGACGGTCCGCTCCGCGCGGACGTCGCCGTCGAGGGCTCGACGATCACGCAGGTCGGAGAGGTGGACCCACAGCCCGGCGACGTCGTGCTGGATGCCGCGGAACGCCTGATCATGCCCGGATTCGTGGACGCGCACTCGCACGCCGACGGATTGCTCGGCGATCCCGTCGTGAGCCTCGCCCTGCTGCGCCAGGGCGTCACCACGGTGATCGCGGGCCAGGACGGCGTCTCGTACGCGCCGGGCGACGGCGGCTACGCGAGGGGGTACTTCGCGGCGATCAACGGCCCGCATCCCACCTACCGCGGCGGGGGAGTCGGAGAGCTCCTGGCATCCGTCGACGGCGCGTCCGCGCTCAACGCGGGCTACCTCGTGCCGGCGGGCACCGTGCGCTTCGAGGTGTGCGGTCGCGAGGACAGGCCCGCGAGCGACGGCGAGCGACGGCGCATGGCGGACCTCGTCGCCCACGGCATGGCCGAGGGGGCACTCGGCCTGTCGAGCGGGCTCGACTACGTGCCGAACATCTTCCAGGACGCCGCCGAGCTCGCCGCGCTCTGCGTACCGGTCGCGCGGGCGGGCGGCGTGTACGTCAGCCACCTGCGCGGCGGCTACGAGGCGAACGCCGCGGCCGGCCTCGGCGAGATGGCCGAGATCGCCGGGCGGGCCGGGCAGGACGCCGGATCCGCACTCTCCGTGCACGTGTCGCACTTCCACGCCGACGCCGACATCGTGCTCGCCCAGCTCGCCGAGCTCGAGAAGGCCGGCGTGGACGCCACCTTCGACGCCTACCCGTACATCCGCGGGTGCACGCTGCTCGGGATGCCGCTGCTGCCGCCCGAAGTGTCCGCGCTGACGGCGGACGAGGCCGTCGCCGTGCTCTCCGACCCGGCGCGGCGCGCCGACCTGCGCGCCGCCGGAATCGGCCGGGCGACCCGCAGCGCCAGCCTCGGGCCGGACTGGCCGGACATGATCACCTTCGCGCACATCGCGGCTCCCGAGCTGGCCTGGGCGCTCGGGCTCACGCTGCGGGCCGCCGCCGCGCGCGCCGGCACCGAGCCGATGGACTTCGCGCTCGACGTGCTCGCGGCATCCCGTCTGGAGGCGAGCGCCGTCATGGCCGTGCGCAACCCGCGCCCCCGCACCGAGCTCGCCCGGATCTTCGCGCACCCGCGCCACATGGGCGGCTCGGACGGCATCTTCATCGGCGCGCACCCGCACCCGCGCACGGCCGGCACCTTCGCCCGCTACCTGCGCGAGTACGTGCGCGAACTCGGCACCTGGACGTGGGCGGATGCCGTGCAGCACCTGTCCGGGCTGCCCGCCCGCCGGTTCGGCCTCGGCCGGCGCGGGGTCGTCGAGCCGGGAGCGATCGCCGACCTGGTGCTCGTCGACCCGGCGAACGTCGCCGACACCGCGACCTACGAGAGCCCGCGCAGCCTCGCCGTCGGCATCGACGACGTGCTCGTCGCCGGCATCCCGGTGCTGCGCGACGGCCAGCCGACCG
>DATMTQ010000216.1:0-10136 GCA_035564095.1 Microbacterium sp.
CGCCGGCCCCGCCGCGGCATCCCGCTCGCGCCGCCGGTTCGGGCTCTGGCTCGGCGTCGGCATCCCGGTCGTGGCGCTCATCACCGGTGGGATCGTCGCGGCATCCGTGTTCGCGTCGCCGAAGCCGGCGCCCTCGCACACGGCCGCGCGGTCCGCCGACCCGCAGGACGTGCTGCCGGGCACCGTCGCCGCCCCCACCCGTCTCGCCGGCGTCGTCAAGGGCAAGCAGGTGGTCTTCACCTGGAAGAGCCCGGACCCGGCCAAGGACGACACGTTCCTGTGGCAGTTGAAGACCGCCGCGAACGACCAGCCGACGCGCCCGACCGACAAGGCCACCGTGACAGTGCCCAAGGCGGCGGGCGGGCCGACGTGCATCGGGGTGACGACGGTCCGCACAGACGGAAGCTATTCAGACGAGACGAGGGGATGCGTGCCATGACCGGGGGGATCAGGGTCGAGTTCGCCGGCGAGGAGTTCGCCGTCGCACCGGGGGAGAGGTTCACCGTGGGGCGCGAGGGAGACCTGGCGATCGACGACAACCTCTTCCTGCACCGGCATTTCCTGGAGGTGACGCAGGATGCCGGCATCTGGCTGCTCTCCAACGTGGGGTCGCGCCTGACGGCCACCGTGACCGACTCTGCCAGCCGGGTGCAGGCCTGGCTCGCGCCGGGGGCGCGCCTGCCGCTCGTGTTCGAGAAGACGACGGTCATCTTCAGCGCCGGCCCGACAACCTACGACCTGACGATCCGCGCCGAGGAGCCGGCCTTCCGTGAGACGGTCCGGTTCGAAGACGACGGCGGCCAGTCCACCATCGGCGACGTGCCGCTGACCAGCAGCCAGCACCTGCTCATCCTGGCGCTCGCCGAGCCGCTGCTGCGGCGCGAGGGAGCCGGGATGGGCGAGCTGCCCACGTCGGCCCAGGCCGCCGAGCGCCTCGGCTGGACCCTCACCCGGTTCAACCGCAAGCTCGACAACGTCTGCGACAAGCTCGACCGGGTCGGCGTGCCCGGCCTGCGCGGCGGCGTGCGCACGCACGCGACCAATCGCCGGGTGCGCCTGGTCGAGCACGCGGTCGCCGCGCGCCTGGTCACCCGCGACGAGCTCCCGCTGCTCGAAGCGGCCGCGACGCGCGCCGTCGAGCCCGGGGACGACGCGTGATCCGCCGGCACGCCGTGATCCGCCGGCACACCGTGAGCGGGCGGCCTGTCGGGAGCCCGGCCCGCACTCCGGGAGGACGCGCATGCGCCTGAAGCTGACCCTGAACCGCGTTGCGCAGCCGCCAGCCGACATCGTGGTGACGACGGATGCCGCCGCGAGCATCTCGGATGTCGCGGACGCGATCGCCCGGCTCGATCCCGTGCGCGATCCGCTCACCGGCCTCGGCTCCGGCTCCCTGACGCTCGCCGCGACGCTGCCGGGACAGGCGGACGCGGTCGTCCTGCCGCCGGAGGCGGCGATCGGCGAGGCCTGGATCGCCTCCGGGGCATCCGTGGGCCTGGTGGACGCGAGCACGGGACGCGTGCGCCGAGGCCGCGACGTGGCCACGATCACCGTGCTGTCGGGAGTGGACGAGGGGCAGCGCTTCGCCCTCTCCGAGGGCACCACGGTGCTCGGCCGCAGCCCGGACTGCGACATCGAGCTGCACGATCCGCTCGTGTCCAAGCGGCACGTCCGCTTCGAGGTGACCGACGCCGTGGAGGTGATCGACCTGGGGTCGGCGAACGGCGTCCAGATCGACGGCGGACTGGTCTCCCGCGTGCGCATCCGCACCCAGGAGACCCTGCTGATCGGCGACACGAGCCTGCGCGTCGAGGTGAAATCCGCGGCGGTGGTCGGCGGCGCCGCGCCGAAGGCGGGCCCGGTGGCCTTCAACCGGTCCCCGCGGGTCGAGACCCGCTATGCGGGAGCGGAGTTCGGTGCGCCCGACGTGCCCACCGAAACGGCGGACGCCCCGTTCCCGCTGCTGGCGATGCTTCTGCCGGTGCTCATGGGCGGCGCGATGTTCGCGCTGATGCACCAGCCGACGTCGCTGCTGTTCGTGCTGCTGACGCCCCTCATGCTCGTCGGCAATTTCCTGAGCGGGCGCAAGCGCGACAAGCGCAAGCTGGCCAAGGCCGTCGCGCAGTTCGAGGAGCGCCTGACGGGCCTCGGCGAGCTGCTCGACGCCGAGCGGGTCACCGAGCACGCGCAGCGCAACGCCGAGTCGCCCTCGACGCTGGAGGCGTACCAGCAGACGCTGCAGCGCGGACCGCTGATGTGGACGCGGCGCCCAGAGCACTGGACGTTCCTCAACGTGCGGCTGGGCGTGGGGCGGATGACGAGCCGCAACACCGTCGAGGTGCGCGCGCGCGGCGAGATGCTGCGCGAATTCCAGGAGCGCCTCGACGGCCTCGTCGAGGCGCATCGCACGATCGACGACGTGCCGGTCATCGAGAACCTGCACGATGCCGGGGCGCTCGGCGTGGCCGGGTCGCCTGTGCAGGCCGTCGGGTCCGTCAACTCCCTCCTGGTGCAGCTGACCGCGCTGCATTCGCCGTCGGAGCTGGTGGTCGCCGCGATCGTGACCCCGGCCTGGTCCGCACAGCTGGAGTGGCTGAAGTGGATGCCGCACACGTCGTCGCCGCAGAGTCCCGTCGACGGGGGTCATCTGGCCGATTCCGCCGCCAGCGCGAGCGCGCTGCTGTCGGCCATCGAAGGCGTCGTCGACGATCGCCTGCGGCAGGCGAAAGCCGCGGCCGCGGCACGCGGTGCGATGCGGCAGTCCGACGCCGCGCTCGTGCGCGGGGCCTCCGTCGGCGCGGGAGAAGCGGGGCAGCGCGCTCCGGTGCCGGCGCTGGTCGTGCTCATCGCCGACGACGCGGCGGTCGACCGTGCGCGCCTGGTGCAGCTGGCGGAGCGGGGGGCGGATGCCGGGGTCTACCCGATCTGGTTCGCCGCCGACGTGGCATCCCTGCCCGCCGCGTGCCGCACCTACCTCGCCCTCGGCGACGAGCCGGGGGTCGGGACGGTCGGGTTCGTGCGCCTGGGCGAGATCATCTCCGACGTCGTCACGGAGCAGGTGCCCCAGGGGCACGCCCTCGACTACGCGCGCCGCATGGCCGCGGTGTTCGACGCCGGCGCCCTCACCGTCGACTCGAGCGACCTGCCCCGCACCGTCTCGCTGGTCACCCTGCTCGGCCCGGAACTCGCGACCTCGCCCGACGCGGTGGTCGACCGCTGGCGGCAGAACGCGTCGATCCACGACCGCAGCGGCGGACCGCTCGTCCCGAGGCGCGCGGGCCGCCTGCGCGCGATCGTCGGCTCGGGCGGCGTCGATCCGATGCATCTCGATCTGCGCGCCCAGGGTCCGCACGCGCTCGTGGGCGGCACGACCGGCGCGGGCAAGAGCGAATTCCTGCAGGCGTGGGTGCTCGGCATGGCGGCCGAATACAGTCCCGACCGCGTCACGTTCCTGTTCGTTGACTACAAGGGCGGGTCGGCGTTCGCGGACTGCGTCGAGCTGCCGCACTGCGTGGGGCTCGTCACCGACCTCAGCCCGCACCTGGTGCGCCGCGCCCTGACCAGCCTGCGCGCCGAGCTGCACCACCGCGAACACCTGCTCAACCGCAAGAAGGCGAAGGACCTCCTCGAGCTCGAGAAGCGCGGCGACCCGGAGTGCCCGCCCGCGCTCGTGCTCGTGATCGACGAGTTCGCCGCGCTCGTGGGCGAGGTGCCCGAGTTCGTCGACGGCGTCGTCGACATCGCCCAGCGCGGCCGGTCGCTCGGCATCCACCTCATCATGGCCACGCAGCGACCGGCCGGCGTGATCAAGGACAACCTGCGCGCGAACACCAACCTGCGCGTCGCGCTGCGCATGGCCGACGAGTCCGACAGCGACGACGTCGTCGGCGTGAAGGATGCCGCGCACTTCGATCCGGGCATTCCGGGCCGCGGGGTCGTGAAGACCGGTCCCGGCCGGCTCGGGCTGTTCCAGTCCGGGTATGCGGGCGGGTGGACCAGCGCCGAGCCCGAGCAGGCGGCCGTGGAGGTCGCGGAGCTGCGCTTCGGCGGCGAGGTGCGCTGGGAGGACCCGCAGGCCGTGGACGTCGACGAACGGCGCGACCTCGGCCCGACCGATCAGCAGCGGCTCGTGGTCTCGGTCGTCGGGGCGCACCGCGTCGCCGGGATCCCTGCCCCGCGCCGGCCGTGGCTGGACGAGCTCGCGACCGTGTACGACCTCACCCGGCTGCGGCAGCGCACCGATGCGCAGCTGCTGCTCGGCGTCGCCGACATCCCGGAGCGGCAGCAGCAGGTGCCGGTGTACTTCGAGCCCGACGTCGACGGCAACCTCGCGGTGTTCGGCACCGGCGGTTCGGGCAAGTCGGCCGCGCTGCGCACCCTCGCGTGCGCGGCCGGGATCACGCCGCGCGGCGGCCCGGTGCACGTGTACGCGCTGGACTTCGGTGCCGGAGGTCTGCGGATGCTGGAGCAGCTGCCGCACGTGGGTGCGGTGATCACCGGCGACGACACCGAGCGCACCATCCGGCTGCTGCGGATGCTCCGCGGCGTGCTCGATGACCGCGCCGCGCGGTTCGCGGCCGCCAACGCGGCGAACATCACCGAGTACCGGCGGCTCGCCGAGCGGCCCGGCGAGCCCCGCATCCTGCTGCTCGTGGACGGATTCCCGAGCTTCCGCGAGGACTTCGAGACGGCCGCCGGCCGCTCGCAGTGGTACGACGTGTTCCGGGACGTGCTCACCGACGGTCGTCAGCTGGGCATCCACGTGGCCATCACGGCCGACCGCTACGGCGCCGTGCCGTCGTCGGTGAGCTCGAGCATCCAGCGCCGCGTCGTGCTGCGCCTCGCCGACGACGGCTACTCGCTGCTGGACGTGCCCGGCGACATCCTGTCGCCCGCCTCCCCGCCCGGCCGTGCCATCGTCGACGGGTACGAGGCGCAGCTGGCGGTGCTCGGCGGCACCCCGAGCGTGTCGGAGCAGGCGCAGCACATGGGCAGGTTCGCCGACGCGATGCGCCGGTCCGGGATCGCCGAGGCGCCGGCCGTCGGCGCGATGCCGGTGGAGTACCGGCAGGCGGAGCTCCCCGGCGCGCGCGACGGGATGCCCGTGCTCGGGATCGGCGAGTCCAGCCTCGGCCCCCTCGGCTTCGATCCGACCGGCACGCTGCTGCTGGCCGGTCCGCCCTCGAGCGGCCGCACGACCGCGTTCGGCGCGATCGCGACGGCGCTGCAGCGTTTCGACCCCGACGCGCGGCTGTATTACCTCGGCAACGCCCGCTCGCCGCTGGCGCGCTCGGTTCCCTGGGTCGACACCGCCACCACCGTCGACGAGGTGGCATCCCTCGCGCGCAACCTCGAGGCGGCGATCAGCGATCCCGACACCGAGGGGCGCATCGGGGTCTTCGTCGAATCGATCGGCGACTTCCTGCAGTCGGCGGCGGACATGCCGCTCGTCGAGCTCATCAAGACGGTGCGGCGCAGCGATCATCTGCTGCTGGCCGAGGCGGAGACGAGCGGCTGGGGCTCGAGCTGGCCGCTGCTGGCCGAGGTGAAGAACGGCCGCCGCGGCATCCTGCTGCAGCCCGAGACGATCGAAGGGGACATCCTGCTCAAGACGCCGCTGCCCCGGACGGTCCGCAGCGAGTTCCCTCCGGGCCGGGGCGTCTACATCGCCAAGGGCGCGTTCGAGCGGGTGCAGCTGCCGCTGCCGGGGTAGGCGCCCGGGGGAGGCATGGGTACCTCTCCCCATCGCCTTCCGGGGGAGCGCGCCCCTAGCGTGGACGAGACGAAAGGAGCGCACGCATGTCGGATCTGAGCATCGACCTCGGTCGGCTGGAAACCCTGCACACGGACCTCGACGCGATCGCGTCGGAGTTCAAGGGCGCCGACGACTTCTCCGACTCGGTGGCCGACGCGACCGGTCACGGCGATCTGGCAGGGCATGTCCGCGACTTCGCGCACAAGTGGAACGACAAGCGCAAGAGCATGACCGAGAAGGTCGAGAACCTCACCAAGTCGGTCGGGTCGATCACCGACGGCTTCACGAAGGTCGACAACGGCCTCGCGAAAGCGCTTCAGGACGGCGAGGCGCAGTCCACGAAGGACGGGGTCCAGAAGACGAGCGGGGCCAAGCCGTGAGCGACTCACCGTACCGCCCGCTCGAGGGCGACCCCGACGAGCTGATCGCGAAGGCGCGGCACTACCAGGAGATCGGCAGCGCGATCGCGCGCTCCGCGAACACGCTGAAGGCCATCGGCGAGCAGCACGACATGACCTCGAAAGCCGTCGACGCGCTGCGTGACACGTCCAGGTCGGTCGGCGAGGACATCGACAAGGCGCGCGAGCGCTACCAGAAGACGGCCGAGGCCCTGCTGACGTACGGCGCAGAGCTGCGCAAGGCGCAGGACAAGGCGAACACCGCGATCTCGCTGATCACGACGCGGCAGGGCGAGGCGGATGCCGCGCACACCGCGGCCACGAAGGCGAACGGCGCGGTTTCCTCGGCGACCAGCGCCGACAAGAGCGACGCGCAGACCGCCGCCACGAAGGCGCAGACCGCGGCGACCGAGGCTGACGGCGCGCTGCAGAAGGCTCAGCAGCAGTGGCAGGACGCCCTCACCGACAAGAACAACGCGGCCGCCGCAGCCATCACCGCCATCGTCGACGTCGTCGACAAGCACAACAACGGGCTCAAGGACAGCTGGTGGGACGACTGGGGCTCGGCCCTGTTCAGCATCATCAAGACGATCTGCGACTGGGCCGGCGTCCTCGCGATCTTCCTGTCGTGGGTGCCCATCCTCGGTCAGGTGCTGCTGGTCCTCGCAGCCGTGGGCGCGGTGCTCGACCTCGTCGACGCGATCATCAAGTTCAAGAACGGCGAAGGGTCGTGGGGCGACATCCTCCTCGCCGCGGTCGGCGCCGTGCTCACCCTCGGCGGCGGCAAGCTGATCGCGCTGGCGGCGAAGGGCGCGAAGGGCGCCGTCGTGCTCAAGGGCGCCGAGGCGCTGCGCGCGGAGGGCAAGAACGTGCGCGTCGAGATGAAGGCGCTGCAGAATGCGAAGTGGGGCACCGAGGCGTACATGACCCAGGCCGAGGCCCGCGCGGCGGTGCGCGGCGGCCGGCAGGCGTTCGACACGTTCGCGCACGGGCGCTCGACGATCCTGACCGCGTTCAAGGACTCGTTCACGGCCGACGTGAAGGCGTTCAAGGCCGACGGGGTGCGGACGCTCTTGGGCAACAAGGTCTACGACCTCAAGAACGGGCTCGTGTTCGGCACCGACCTCAACCAGTCGATGCGGATCATCAAGGCCTACCCGCAGCTGCTCCACGACCCCGCGGTCATCAAGGCGATGGCCGGCGCGACCGCCCTGCAGGTGGGCAAGGTCGGCACGGACGTCCTGCACGGTCTGTCGGCCGCGTCGCACGCCGAGCACGAGCGCGTCGCGGACGGCAACCTGCACAGCCCGTCGACGACCTGGCTCGACCGCGGGTTCAGCGTCGTGAAGTCGATCGGCGTCGAGCCGGCCGGGCTGTACGGCGTCAAGGGCGCTGTCGACGGGAGCGTGAAGATTCCGTCGGAGGCCGGCCAGGTGCTCCACCCCGCCCGGTAGCGCCGGCTTCCTTCGGGAGGCGTCCAAGTACGCTGGACGGACCAGACGACCGGAAGAGAGAGCATGACGTCGAGTTCCTTGCCGCCGATCATCGGCATCTCCGTCGCCGTCGGCGACGCCTGGCAGGAGGTGCCGATGGGCGCCGGCGAGGGTGAACCGTGGGCCGAGGAGCTCATCTCCTCGTGGGCGCCGGACGGGCTCGCCGCAGCGTCGCTGCGGGAACAGCTCGTCCGCCTTCAGGCGAACCTGTCCGAGCAGGTCGGGCCGGGAGTCACCGCGCTCGTCTGGGTCCCCACCCCGGCATCCGGCTACTGCGGCGGCGGGCTGGTCGCGGCGAACTGGCCGGTGGGCAGCAGCGGCGTCGACGACCCGGCCGCGGCCGCGGCCCTCTTCGGCGACGGAGGCTTCGTCGAAGAGGGCGACACCCTGCTCGAGCAGACGCTGTGGTCGGGAGAGTTCCCCGCCGGGCCGTACGCGGCGGCGCACCGCGTCACCACCAGCCCGACCGCCGACGAGGAGGCGGTCGTCGAGACCGTCGACTTCGTGGTGTTCCCGCCGGGATCGTCCGAGTTCGTCCACCTGTCTTTCACGGCCGAGAGCATCAGCGCGTTCGACGACATGCCGTCGCAGACCCGGGCCGTCGCCCAGACGCTGGAGCTCACGCTCGGAGGCGGCCGATGACCGCCGAAACGCCCGCGCAGGCGGTGGTCTCATCCGATCATCGCTACGCGATGATCCTGCCCGGCAACTGGGCGTCGATTCCGATGGACGACGCGGTCCGTCTCAAGGAGCGAGTCCGCCAGATCGTCAAGGAACGCGTTCCCCGTGACGACCGGTTCGCGACGGCGCGACGGAACATCCGCGAGGATCTGCTGGCCAGCGCGGGCCGGGCGAGGGAGGCGGGTGCGAGCCTGTACGCCCTGTCGCTCGAGCTGCTGCCGGGACTCCCCTTCCCGGCATCCCTCATCACGTACGACATGGATTGGCCGCCCGCGGCGCCTGACGTGTCGGACCCGGCTCTCCGCCTCGTCGGCGCGTTCCCGCGGGCCGCCGAGGTGCCGACTGCGCCGGTGCCGACGGTGCGGCAGGCCGACGTGCGCACGCGCGTGCTGACGGAGGCCGAGACCACCACGCTCGACCTCACCTACTGGTTCGTCGCGCCCGGCGAGGGACTCGTGTGCGCGATGGTGTCCGTGCCCGACTGCCCCGGCATCGAGCCGGTCACGGAGCTGTTCGACATGATCGCTTCGTCGATCCACTGGGCGATCCCGGCGGAGGAGGAACGATGACAGGCGCGGACCCGCGGCGATCGAAAGCCCCCGCCGGTTCCATCGACGCCCTGGACGAGCCCGTCCATCTGGTGCCGCCGGTCGAGCCGAGCCCGGCGCGCCTGGCGGGCCGGGTCTTCGCGTACCTCGGTCTCACGGTGCTCTGGGCGGTGCTGCTGGCGATCGTTCTGTTCGCCACCGTGGCCGTGCTCCCGGGCGCGCTCGGCGCCGACCTCGGGACCTCGCCGTTCGCGACGAGGTCGGATGCCTGGATGGGGGTGCTCGTCGTTCCCCTCGTGCTGGCGCCGATCTTCGGGTTCATCACGGTCTTCCTGGTGCTTGCGACCACCGGCATGACCCTGTCCGCCGCCACGCTGTTCGTGCGGAGCCTGAATCCGTCGTATCGGCACGAACAGCTGTCCACGACCGTCAAGGCCGTCAAGGGCGAGGCGGTCGGACCCGTCACGACCGCGTACACCGGGGTCGCCGTCTCCCTGCTGCCGGTGCGGCTCACGCGGTGGGCGAAGGTCGTCATGATCATCCAGTTCAACGGCTGGATCTTCAACGGCAGCACGCTCGTGCTCGGGTACCTGTGGGGCTTGCTCTACTTCTTCACGCTCGCGTGGACGCTGTGGCCCGCGACGGGGATCGCGGTGCCGATCTGCGCCGTGATCACCGCACTGCTGGTCATCTGGCTGCTCATCACGATCTGGCGCCGGCGCCGCCGCTACCCGGAGGTCATGCCGTCGGCGCTCGAAGGCACCGTGTACGCGAGATCGTGGCCCAATCGGCCGGCCGAGCGCAAGCCCGCGGCTCGCCGGCGGTCCGCCGCTGCTTCGAAGGCGGCCCGGAAGCGCTCGTAGCCGCACATGGGGAGTGCTCCCCATGTGCACACCGGACGAGCGCCGGTAGCGTCGTGGACACGGAGGTCGGCCGCGACGGGCCGGCCGGGAGAATTCCAAGGAGTACACCTCATGGCGAACATGAACGTCACCTACGCCGACATGACCCAGGCCGCCGGGCGCCTCAACGCGGGCAAGGACGACATCGTCCAGAAGCTCAACGAACTGCAGGCGCTCGTGAACAACCTGGTCAACTCGGGCTTCGTCACCGACACCGCCTCGGGGGCCTTCCACGAGTCGTACCAGAAGTTCACGACGGGCACGACGCAGGCGGTCAGCGGCCTCGACGGGATGTCGCAGTTCCTCACGAAGGCGGCCGACACTCTCCAGCAGGTCGACGGTCAGCTGGCTCAGGGCAT
>DATMTQ010000217.1:0-9279 GCA_035564095.1 Microbacterium sp.
GCGCCAGGGTCGCCCGTGGAGCCTGGTGACGCACAACGACCTCGCCCACCTGCCCTTCGAGCTGCGCACCGGCCTGCCCGAGATCCCCCCGGTCTGAGGCTGGTCACGCGAGCGGCTTGGCGTACCAGCGGGTCGCGTTCGGATTGTCGTTGTAGCGGTCGACCGCGGTGAACCCGCTCGACAGGTACAGGCCTCCGGCGGCCTCGAGGGAGTGGTGGGTGTCGAGCACGAGCTCGGCGGCCCCCCAGCCACGGGCGTAGGACTCGAGGGCGTCCAGCAGCATCCGGCCCCAGCCTCGGCCGCGACCGGTCTCGCGCACGTACAGGTGCTTCACCTCGTACCGGATGCCGGCCGGCCCGTCCGGGAGGCGCCGGATGCCGCCGCATCCGCTGGGCGCGTCGCCGTCGTCGAGCACGAGGAAGACGCCCGCGGGCGGCTCGAACGCGCCGGCATCCGGGAAGTGGATCGCGTACTCCACTCCCTGGTGGGCGAAGCCGATCTCGCGCGAGCGGAAGTACTCCTCCAGTAGAGCGTGCGCGTCGGCGGCGTCGACAGAGGATGGACGGAGGGATGCCATCCGCCCACCGTACAACCGGCCGGTGTCGGCGGCCCGGATAGGCTGGAACCATGACGACGCGCGTGGCTGTGGTGGGTGCTTCCGGCAAGCTCGGGGGGATCATCTGCGATGTCGTGCGGGCCACCGAGGGATTCGAGCTCGTCGCCCGGCTGGGCTCGCGCGATGCTCTCTCCGGCATCGGGGGAGCCGACCTCGTGATCGACGCGACGACCCCCGCCGTGTCGAGCGAAGTGGTGCGCGCGGCGATCGCGCAGCGCGTCCCGGTCGTGGTCGGCACGTCCGGCTGGTCGGCGGAGCGGATCGCCGCGATCCGGCCCCTCGCCGATGCGGCCGAGAGCGGTGTCATGTTCGTGCCGAACTTCTCGCTGGGCTCCGTGCTGGGCTCTGCGCTCGCCGCCGCCGCCGCGCCCTTCTTCGACTCCGTGGAGATCATCGAGGCGCACCGCGACACCAAGATCGACTCGCCGAGCGGCACGGCGGTGCGCACCGCCGAGCTGATCGCCGCGGCGCGCACCGAGCAGGGTCCGGTCGACGCGCCGTTCGCCGACCAGCGGGCCCGCGGCCAGCAGGTCGCCAGCGTCCCCGTGCACTCGCTGCGCCGCCCGGGTGTGGTCGCGAAGCAGGAGGTGATCCTGTCCGGCGCGGGGGAGTCGCTGTCGATCGTGCACGACACCGTCGAGCCGGCCCAGGCCTACGCGCCCGGCATCCGGCTCGCGCTGCAGCACGCGCTGTCCGTGCAGGGCGTCATGGTCGGGCTCGACAGCGTCATCGACATCGGCATCGGGGCGCCCCGCGCATGAGCACCCGGATCGGGGTCGCGGTGATGTCCGTCGCGCTCGTGCTGTACCTGGTCATCGCGGTCAACTGGGGCGTCGCTCTGCTTCGCACCGGCACCGGCCTCGCGATCGCCATGGGCGTCGCTCTGCTCATCCTGCCGCTGGTCGCGGGCTGGGCCGTCTGCCGCGAGCTGTGGTTCGGATTCCGCGCGGAGAAGGTCGGGCGGCGGCTGGAGGCCGAGGGTGGGCTGCCGGCCGACGAGGTCGAGGTTCGCGAGAGCGGACGCGTCATGCGCGCGGATGCCGAAGCCGTCTTCCCGCGCTATCGCGACGACGTGCAGGCGCACCCCGACGACTGGCGCGCCTGGTACCGGCTCGGTCTCGCCTACGACGCCGCCGGAGACCGTCGCCGCGCCCGCGAGGCCGTGCGCACGGCCATCCGGCTCGAGCACACCGCTCCGGCAGCCTGAGACGAGAAGAGGCCGTCCCCGCGTGGGGAACGGCCTCGACTCCGACGGCTGAGCTCAGGCGAGCGTCGCCTCGATGGTGATCTCGATGCCCGCGAGCGCCGCGGAGACGGGGCATCCGGCCTTGGCCTCCTCGGCGAGACGGTTGAAGTCCTCGGCCGACAGACCCGCGATCTCGGCGTTGACGTTGAGGTGGCTGCCGGTGATGCCGGTGCCGGGGATGAAGGTGACGGACGCCGTCGTCTCCAGCTTCTGCGGCGGGGTTCCGTTCTCGGCCAGAGCGTTCGAGAACGCCATGTTGTAGCACGAGGCGTGCGCGGCCGCGATGAGCTCCTCGGGGGTGGTGACCGACGTCGAGCCCTCGCTGCGGGCCTTCCAGTTGATCGGGAACGGGCCCTGGTTCGAGCTCTCGAGCGCGAACTCGCCCGAGCCCTCGACGAGGCTGCCACTCCAGGTGGCGGTGGCTTCGCTGGTGACACTCATGGATTCCTCCGGGGTGGATGGGTGGAGCGACGCCCGGGTGCAGGCGCGCGGGTCGATGCGACGCGAATGCGCCGAGGCCAGCCTAACGTCAGGACGTCCGAGCAGTTATCCCGGGTCCGACTGGGACGCGACGCGGCTGAGTTCGAGCTCGACGACGTGGCGTCCGGGGATGCCGCCGAACCGCGTCTGCACGACCCCGTGCCGGTCAAGCACCAGGGTCGTCGGCGTCTGCAGCACCCGGAAATGCCGGGCGATGTCGGGCCGGTGCGTGAGGTCGACGTCGAGGTGGACGACGCCCGAACGGCTGCGCGCGACATCCGCGAGGGTGCGATGCACGCCGGGGCAGCGCGTGCAGGTGCGGGTGCTGAACTGCAGCAGCGTGGCCTGCGCGCCGAGCGCCTCGGCCCCCAGCCGGTGAGGTTCGACGACCTCGTCGCCGAGCGGTGGCGGAGCGAACCTGTTGCGGTACCAGGTGAGGGCGAA
Organism: Microbacterium sp.; assembly: GCA_035564095.1. GTDB lineage: Bacteria > Actinomycetota > Actinomycetes > Actinomycetales > Microbacteriaceae > Microbacterium. Next base: position 2,787 of record DATMTQ010000217.1, read on the forward strand.
TCCGCCGATCACAGCGGCGAGAACGCACGCGGCAAGCAGCATGCACGCGACGAACAGACCCATGACAGAACAGAATAACGCGATGAGGGCGACATATTCAGCAGGTTCTTTCGCGGAGCCGGTGTCCGACCCCCTCGGTATCGTGGTTCCCGTGAGCATCCCCACCCCGTACGAAGACCTGCTGCGCGATGTGCTGACCCACGGAACCCACAAGAGCGATCGCACGGGCACCGGCACCACCAGCGTCTTCGGCCGCCAGATCCGCTTCGATCTTGCCGACGGCTTCCCGCTCGTGACCACCAAGCGCGTGCACTTCAAGTCGATCGCGTACGAGCTGCTGTGGTTCCTGCGCGGCGAGTCCAACGTGGGCTGGCTGCGCGAGAACGGGGTCACCATCTGGGACGAGTGGGCGGATGCCGCCGGCGAGCTCGGCCCGGTCTACGGCGTGCAGTGGCGCTCGTGGCCGGACCCGCGCGGCGGGCACATCGACCAGATCAGCGACGTCATCGCGCAGATCCGGCAGAACCCCGACTCGCGGCGACTGATCGTGTCGGCGTGGAACCCGGCCGACATCCCCGACATGGCACTGGCGCCCTGCCACGCGCTCTTCCAGTTCTACATCGCCGACGGCCGGCTGTCGTGCCAGCTCTACCAGCGCAGCGCCGACCTCTTCCTCGGGGTCCCGTTCAACATCGCGTCGTACGCGCTGCTGACGATGATGATCGCGCAGCAGACCGGGCTCGAGCCGGGGGATTTCGTATGGACGGGCGGTGACTGCCACATCTACGACAACCACCGTGAGCAGGTGGCCGAGCAGCTGACGCGCGAGCCGTACCCGGCGCCGACGCTTCGCTTCGCGCGCACGCCCGCCTCGATCTTCGACTACGCCTACGAGGACTTCATCGTCGAGGGCTACCGGCACCATCCCGCGATCCGTGCCGCGGTCGCAGTATGACCCGCATCGGCCTCATCTGGGCGCAGGCGCGCGACGGCGTCATCGGCGCCCAGGGCGGGATGCCGTGGCACGTCCCCGAAGACCTCGCCCACTTCAAAGCGCTGACGCTCGGTTCGCCCGTGGTCATGGGGCGGCGCACGTGGGAGTCGTTCCCGGACCGTTTCCGCCCGCTGCCGGGGCGCCGCAACATCGTCGTCACGTCGCGCGACGACCTCGGCGACGGGGCCGAGATCGTGCGCAGCCTCGACGCCGGGATCGCGCTCGCCGCCGCCGGCGGCCCGGAATGGGTGTGGGTGATCGGCGGCGGACAGATCTTCCGCGCCGCGACCGCCCGTGCCGACCGGCTCGAGGTGACCGAGCTCGACGTCGCCGTCGCCGGCGACACGACGGCCCCCGGCATCGCGGGCTGGCGCGTCGTGTCCGAAGAGCCGGCGGACGGCTGGCTGACCTCGCGCTCCGGCATCCGCTACCGGTTCCTGCGGCTGGAACGCTGACGCCGGCTGCCGCTCGTTCCCGATAGCCTGGAGAGCATGACACACTCGGGCAATCCCTTCGGACAGGTGCTGGTCGCGCTCGTCACGCCGATGACGGCCGACGGCGAAGTGGACTGGCCCGCCGTCGAGAAGCACATCGACGACGTCATCACGGCCGGCTGCGACGGCGTGGTCGTCACGGGCACGACCGGTGAGACCTCGACCCTGACCGATGCCGAGAAGCTGCGCCTCGTCGAGGTGGGCAAGTCGGTCGCGGGCAGCCGCGCCAAGATCATCACCGGCGGCGGGTCGAATGAGACCGCGCACGCGATCGAGCTGTACAAGGCCAGCGAGAAGGCCGGCGCCGACGGCATCATGATCGTCACGCCGTACTACAACAAGCCGACGCAGGCGGGCATCCTCACCCACTTCCGCCTCGTCGCCGACGCCACCGACCTGCCGGTCATCCTGTACGACATCCCAGGCCGCACCGGTGTGCCGATCAAGTACGAGACGATCCTGCGCCTGGCCAAGCACCCGAACATCCTCGCCGTCAAGGACGCCAAGGGCGACTTCAGCGAGGTCAGCCGCGTGCTCAACCAGACCGACCTCATGTACTTCTCCGGCGACGACTCGAACGTGCTGCCGCACTTGTCGATCGGCGCCACCGGCCTCATCGGCGTCACCGCGAACATCGCCGCCGCGCCGTATCGCACGATCGTGGATGCCGTGAACCGCGGCGACCTCAAGACGGCCACCGCCGAGCACAAGCGCCTCGAGCCGCTCGTGCGCGCGGCGATGACCCACGTGCCGGGCACGGTCGCGGTGAAGTACATCCTGCACGGACTCGGTCGCATCTCGAGCCCGCGCGTGCGCCTGCCCCTGGTCGGCCCGGAGGAGTGGGAGGCCGCGATGATCGAGGACGAGCTGGCCCTCGTGAAGGACGTCCCCGGTGCCGACTTCTCCGACTTCCGCCCCGACCGCAACGCGGCCGCCGGCGGTGCGCTGCCGAAGGTGCACGGCACCACCCGCTGACCATGCCGGCCGAGACTGCTCGGGCCGAGACGACTCGATAGGAAGCGCCGATGACCAACCCCACTGACCCGCCCGCACTCCCGACAGGCACCCTGCGGGTCATCCCGCTCGGCGGCCTCGGCGAGGTCGGCCGCAACATGACCGTGTTCGAGTACGACGGCAAGCTGCTGATCGTCGACTGCGGTGTGCTCTTCCCGGAGGAGCACCACCCCGGCGTCGACCTGATCCTGCCCGACTTCGAGCCGATCCGGGGGCGTCTGCACGACATCGTCGGCGTCGTGCTCACGCACGGGCACGAGGACCACATCGGCGCGGTGCCGTACCTGCTCAAGCTGACTCGCGACATCCCCCTCATCGGCTCGGGGCTGACGCTCGCTCTCGTCGAGGCGAAGCTCAAAGAGCACCGGATCAAGCCGTACACGCTCACCGTGCGCGAGGGCCAGCGCGAGCAGATCGGCCCGTTCGACCTCGAGTTCGTCGCGGTCAACCACTCGATCCCGGATGCGCTCGCGGTGGCTGTCCGCACGCCCGCCGGCACGGTGCTCGCCACCGGCGACTTCAAGATGGACCAGCTGCCGCTCGACGGCCGCATCACCGATCTGCGCTCGTTCGCCCGGCTCGGCGAAGAGGGCGTCGACCTGTTCCTGGTCGATTCCACCAACGCCGACGTGCCGGGCTTCACGCCCACCGAGCGCTCGATCGGCCCCGTGCTGGATCAGGTGATCGGCAAGGCGCCGCGCCGCGTCGTGGTGGCGAGCTTCTCCAGCCACGTGCACCGCGTGCAGCAGGTGCTGGATGCCGCCGCCGCCCACGGCCGCCGCGTCGCGTTCCTCGGTCGCAGCATGGTGCGCAACATGACGATCGCCGAAGAGCTCGGGTACCTGAAGGTGCCCGAGGGCGTGCTGATCGACTACAAGAAGGCGAAGGACCTGCCCGACGACCGCATCGTCTACATGTCGACGGGTTCGCAGGGCGAGCCGATGGCGGTGCTGTCGCGCATGGCCAACCTCGACCACGCGATCGAGCCCGGGCCGGGCGACACCGTGATCCTGGCCTCCAGCCTCATCCCCGGCAATGAGAACGCGGTCTACCGCGTGATCGACGGGCTCACCAAGCTCGGTGCGACGGTGGTGCACAAGGGCAACGCCAAGGTGCACGTCTCCGGGCACGCCGCCGCGGGGGAGCTGCTGTACTGCTACAACATCCTCCGTCCGCGCAACGTGCTGCCGGTGCACGGCGAATACCGCCACTTGATGGCCAACGCCAAGCTCGCCCAGGACACCGGGATCGCGCCGGAGCGCACGATCATCGCCGAGAACGGCACCGTGGTCGATCTGCGCGACGGGATCGCGTCGGTCGTCGGCCAGCTCGATCTCGGCTTCGTGTACGTCGACGGGTCGAGCGTGGGCGAGATCACCGACGCCGACCTCAAAGACCGCCGCATCCTCGGCGAAGAGGGCTTCATCTCGGTCATCGTCGTGGTGGACGCCTCAACGGGCAGGGTCATCTCGGGTCCCGAGATCCACGCCCGGGGTGTCGCGGAGGACGACTCCGTGTTCGACGAGGTCGTGCCGAAGATCATGGCGGCCCTCGCCGACGCGGCCGGAAACGGGGTGCGCGACAACCACGCGCTCTCGCAGGCGGTGCGCCGCACGATCGGTCGCTGGGTCGCCCAGAAGCTGCGCCGGCGCCCGATGATCGTGCCGCTGGTCATCGAGGCCTGAACCGCCGCGATCCCGCGTCGATCCGTCGATTGTCGGGGGTTCGTCGTACCGTGGAGTAATGGCCAAGAGCACCAGCTCGACCACGCGTGGTCGCACGCCCGCGAAGCCCGCAGCGTCGGGCTCGTCTTCGCGCGCCCGCAGCAAGCCCGCCCCGACACCCAAGCGCTACGTCGGGGAGCCTGAGAAGCCCCCGGTCGCGCAGCGCGCGTGGATGGGTCTCGCACACGGCGTCGGGGGCCTGTTCCGCGCGTTCGGACCCGAGACCCTCGAAAAGGAGCAGCGCCGCGACGGACTGCCGCTGCTGATCGTGCTGCTGGCGGTCGCCGGCGCGGTCGTCGAATGGTTCCTCATCGGCACCCAGGCATCGATGTACATCAGCGCGTACACGGTCGGCGGGCTCGTGGGCCGCGTCGCGTTCGTGATGCCGGTGATCCTGGTCGTGCTCGCCGGCTGGCTGTTCCGGCATCCGGCATCCGTGCACGACAACGGCCGCATCGGCATCGGCTTCCTCATCTTCGTCGTCTCGCTGGCCGGATTCTGCCACGTCGGGGGCGGCCGACCAGCGCCCAGCCAGGGCCTGCCGTCGCTGAGCGCCGCCGGAGGGCTGTTCGGCTGGATGATCGGCCAGCCGCTCGCGATGCTCCTGACGAGCATCGGCGCCGACGTCGTGCTCGGCGTGCTCGCCGCGCTCAGCATCCTGATCCTCACGAAGACGCCGCCGAACCGCATCGGCCGCCGCCTCGGCGACCTCTACGCGTGGATGTTCGGCGCGGAGCGCCGCGAGCAGGCCGCGTCCGCGGCGACCGGTCCGACGGTGGCGTTCAGCCCCGACCAGCCGGCCGACGACGCCGACCCCGCGCTGCCGTGGTGGCGGCGCAACAAGTCCGGCCGTGAGAAGGACCCCGACCACGACGTCGACGCGCAGGCCTTCACCGAACTGCTCACCCCCGGCCAGTCGCAGGGCGGCTTCGACCAGGCGATCGCCACCGCCGCACCCGAGCACGCGACAGACGATCTCACCGGGGTCGTCTCACCGGCCGTGCTCGCCGGCGCCCAGAAGGCGGCCGCCGCGGCCCGCACCGGCCTGAAGGACGACAGCCTGACCGAGGTGATCGACGACGGCACCCTGCCCGGTCTGTCCGGCATCGGGGGTGCGAGCGACGGGATGCCGCCCAGCGCGCCGTACCGTCTTCCTGCGGTGCAGACGCTGGCCGCGGGCAGCCCGCACAAGGCGCGCTCCGAGGCGAACGACGCCGTGGTGGCGGCGATCACGAGCGTGCTCGACCAGTTCCAGGTGAACGCGAAGGTCACCGGCTTCTCGCGCGGCCCGACGGTCACGCAGTACGAGATCGAGGTCGGTCCGGGCGTCAAGGTCGAGCGCATCACCGCGCTCACCAACAACATCGCGTACGCGGTCGCCTCCAACGAGGTGCGCATCCTCGCGCCGATCCCGGGTAAAAGCGCGATCGGCGTCGAGATCCCCAACAGCGACCGCGAGATCGTGACGCTCGGCGACATCCTGCGCTCGACCGCCGCGCAGAACTCCACGCACCCGATGACGATCGGCGTCGGCAAGGACGTCGGCGGCGGGTACGTCGTCGCCAACCTCGCCAAGATGCCGCACCTGCTCGTCGCGGGCTCCACCGGGTCGGGCAAGTCGAGCTTCGTGAATTCGATGATCACGAGCCTGCTCATGCGCGCGAAGCCGTCCGAGGTGCGCATGGTGCTCATCGATCCGAAGCGCGTCGAGCTGACGTCCTACGCGGGTGTGCCGCACCTCATCACGCCCATCATCACGAACCCCAAGAAGGCCGCCGAGGCGCTGCAGTGGGTCGTGAAGGAGATGGATGTGCGGTACGACGACCTGGCGTCGTTCGGCTTCCGGCACATCGACGATTTCAACCGCGCCGTGGTCAACGACGAGATCCAGCTGCCGGCCGGCAGCGAGCGCGTCCTCAAGCCGTACCCGTACCTCCTCGTCGTCGTCGACGAGCTGGCCGACCTCATGATGGTCGCGCCGCGCGACGTCGAGGACGCGATCGTCCGCATCACCCAGCTGGCCCGCGCGGCCGGCATCCACCTCGTGCTGGCGACGCAGCGGCCCAGCGTCGACGTCGTCACCGGGCTCATCAAGGCCAACGTGCCGAGCCGGCTGGCCTTCGCCACCTCCAGCGGCACCGACAGCAAGGTCATCCTCGACCAGCCGGGCGCCGAGAAGCTGGTCGGCCAGGGCGACGGGCTGTTCCTGCCGATGGGCGCGAGCAAGCCGGTCCGCGTGCAGGGCTCCTGGGTCACCGAGGCCGAGG